>UQDP01000001.1 GCA_900539845.1 uncultured Oscillospiraceae bacterium
CTGTCTTGATCGTGTAGCTTGTGCTGTTTGTTCCGCTGATGTATGTTCCGTTCACGTCTTTTGAGAAATCAGCGCTTGTAGACCATTCCAGACGGTAACCGTGGCTCGTTGTTACATCCCATTCGGCTTCTATCGTGTTTGTGCCTGTTACGGAAGCCTTGAGATTCTGTACCGTCGGGCACGCTGCGCCGAATGTATAGCCTTCGCTTTCCGAGCTTTCACCGTCGGCACTGTATGCCACAACTTTGACCTCGTATGTCCAGCCGGGTACAAGATCGGTGAATGTGAAATTCGTGGCTGCTGTTTCACCCTTGAGTCTGTTTACACCGTTTGTGATCTCGTAGACTTCATAGCGCACAGCGCCGTCAACGGCATTCCATTCTATTTTCGCCCGCTCGCCGTCTCCGCCGCGCGCCGTGATCTTGATTCCGTCTGCCGGAAGAAGCCTATCCGTGAGATCTAATGTTTGTGAGAACGCGCCGTAAATGGTGCCGCCGAGTTCAAATAATTTATACGCTCTTGCTCTTATATAATACTGATTGGCTGGTTTGGCGGTCTCTATCGTGTAGCTCGTATTATTCGTTCCGCCGATAAATGCACCGTCAACATCTTTTGAAAAATCAGATGTTGTTGACCATTCCATATAATAGCCGTGGCTGGTTGTTGCATCCCATTTTGCCAGAATTGTGTTTCTGCCTGTGATCTTTGCGGTAAGATTTTGAACTTTGGGGCACGCCGCTCCGAACATAAACGGTTCGCTGGAGGATTTATCCTCGTCATTTGCGTATATGATGATTTCATAAGTCCAACCGGGAGTAAGATCGGTAAACAAATAATAGTTGTTTGAAGTGGTTGCTTTCAGCTCATTTTTACCGTTGGTTATATCATATATCTGATATTTTGTTGCGCCGTCAACAGCGTCCCAGTCTATCCTGAGCCTTTCACCGTCTCCGCCGCGCGAGGTTACTCTGAGACCTGTAATCCCTTCTTCCATGCCTTCAAATACGGGAATAACAAATGTTTTTGAGCCGGAGAGCAGTCCGGCGCTTGAATAAGCCTTGTATGTGTTGCCTGCTTCTGAGGATGGCGCCTGAACATTTGCCATGTATTCATGGGAATACATGTTGTCTGACTCGGGATTGACATTGAATTTTTGCAGATAACCCGTGTTCTGATCCGCCGAGAAATTGTTCGCAATATATTTCGCGCCGTTTACGATGGAAACATAAGGGTTTGTCCAGGGTCTGTGATATTTGTCGCTGCTGCTGTAATCCACAAGGTCGCTTCTGATATATCCTGTGTATGAATGTGAATTTACGGTAACGCTTACACGATACCATTTATAGCCGTCCGGCTGAACGCCGGTTGTTGAGAGTACGTTTACCGATGTGCCGTCAGGAATGGTTGTTATAATTGATGAATTTGTTGTAGCGTTTGATCTCAGATTTGCTCTGCAGTTGGTGGAGTAGCCGCTACCTGTTGACGCCCATCTCAGTCCGTCCAAGGCTCCGGAGTTGGCGCCGATGTTATAGTAATTGTAAATACCGGGATAGGTTGCATTCGTGCCGCTCGCGCCGCCGGCGGAGTTTGTTCTGCCGCCTACCTCCTGAACGATTCTTGAGGCCAGGTAGTATGCGCTCATGCCGCTTTGTTTTGCGGCGTCAAGAATAGCTTGGGAATATTTTACTCCGTTGGGGTATGCCGAGCCTGTAAAGGTTCTTGTGGTGCCGCCGGAGTCTTTATATGTGATGATTGAATTATACATCCATGTGTTTTTGATGATCGTTTCAATTCCCGATATGGTCTGTTCGGGGCTGTATGCTGTGGTCTCAAACTGGAATATGTATTTTTCATCAAGAAAATTGAGCGGGTTCATATAATATTCAACCGCTGATTCGGATGCGGATACCCATGTGCTGCCTTCCTGTATCACATAGTTTCCGTTTCTGTAGCACGAGGAGCAACTGCAATAATAATTCTTTGAGCTGTTTGAGCTTGTTTTCTGGATAAGCTGCTGCGAATGGGGAGTCCTTTCATTCGCCACTGCCTCCTCAAGTGTTACGCCTGTGAACAGGGGCTCAAAATCCCAGTTGGGATATTTTTCATGAAGCGCGGTAAGTTTTGTAACATAGGCCGACGGGAAACCGGCTTTCCTTAACTGCTGTGCAAAGCCGCTGTCTGCTGCGGATGCCGTTATCGTGAATGAAGCCAGACTCACCGCCGTTAAGGCTGCAAGAAGCAGTGATATCAGCTTTTTCATATTTTATTACCCCCGTATTATTTTAAATTTATATAATAGTAACATTTATGTAACCAATTTGTCAACAGTCAAAGAATTTTGTAACTTTTAGACTTTAAAATTTAATCAAAATAGAATGTGAATTTTGTTGACAGTTCGTCGAATTATGCGTATAATTATCACATAACGGCGAAACGGGAATGATAGTGTTTAAAATCGCAGTATTTAGTTGCATTATCACCAAAATTCATCATCTTTGTGTTTGGATTTGTTTTATTTGTCACGCCTTGCCCGGCTGCGGCAAGGAGAATTCGTGACCCGTCTCTTTTGCAGCCGGAAAGGGTGTTTGGATCGTATGCAAAAAAAATCAAAACTTGCTTTAAGGCTTAAAATGCTGAGAAGACAAAAAGGTGTTACCTCTCAGGAGGTTGCGGATGAAATCGGAATAAAAGGTTCAACCTACCGCCGCTATGAGATAGATACAAAGCCAAAGGATGAGATATATATTGCCCTTGCGCAATATTTCGGCGTTACGGTGGATTATCTTATGAGCGGTGATGAGGCACTTCCCGTTTATAACGTGGCTGATTCAAGTTCATATGAGGTGTCCGCAGCCGTCGGGATATCGGAGGAAGAAAAGCAGCTTTTGGCCAATCTCAGGTCTCTTTCCGCCGAGGATTTCCGTGAAGTGTTTGATTTTGTATTGTGGAAAAAACAAAAAAATTCAAAAGATTGACCCGGTAATTATTGACAGGTCTTTACGTTGTGTTATAATTTATTTATTATTATACAAACTGGAGGAATGATTTTGAAAAAAATATTGTCTTTATTGCTTGCTGTTCTTCTTATAGTATCGGTTTTTGCCGGTTGTTCCGCCGGTTCCGGGGAAGACGGCAGCAGCGGTTCGTCGGCTCAGAAGGCGGCGATCCTGCAGTATATGCCGCATTCAAGTCTTGATAACTGTACGCAGGGTGTTAAAAACGCGCTTGACGCTGCCGGTATTTCCTATGACGTTCAGATCGGTTCAAGCGGCAGTGCGGACGCGGATTGTCAGAGTTATGCAGCTCAGATGGCTGCGGGCGGATATGACATTATAATTGCTGTTGCTACTCCTGCGGCTCTCAGCGCGTATTCCGCTGTTCAGAGCGCTTCAGCCGGTATTCCCGTTATTTTCTGCGCAGTTTCGGATCCTGTTTCGGCAGGGCTCGTTCAGTCCATGGAAACGCCCGGAAACAATTGCACGGGCACTGCCGATTCCTTTGATGTTGCAGGACAGGTAGAGCTGATCACGCAGCTTCAGCCGGACCTTTCAAGGCTCGGAGTGATCTATACAACAAGCGAGTCAAATTCTCTCAGCCAGCTTGAAAGACTTCAGGCAGAGTGTGACGCTGCCGGTATAGAGCTTGTTGCGCAGGGTATATCCGATCCTTCTGAGCTCACGTCGGTTTCTGCTTCCATAGTTACCGAAGTCGATGCGGTCACGAACCTTACGGATAATAATGTTGTTGATAATATGAGCGTGCTTCTTGAGCAGGCGAATGCCGCGGGCATACCTGTATATGGGTCGGAGATTGAACAGGTGAGAAAAGGCTGCCTTGCCTCGGCGTCCATAGATTATGTAGCTCTCGGCGAAAAAACGGGTCAAATGGCTGTTGATGTCCTTTCGGGGCAGTCCGCCGCTTCTTATCCCGTAGTCACTGTTGAGGATTCGTTTATGGTTATCAATCCTGATGTGGCGTCCGGGCTCGGCATTGCGATTCCCGATTCACTTGCAGACGTTGAAAAGGTAACACTGTCGGCAGAATAATCCGCATAATAAAAAAAACTCCGCTTTTCTTTCTGAGAAAAGCGGAGTTTTATACTTATGCCGCGCTTTTTTTAAATATCCTGTTGAAAAATCTTTTTATTTTTCTTAGGAAAGGGTAAAGCGACCATTTTTTCAGCCTGTTGATCTCTGCGGTCTTGGCTGATTTTTCTTTATAAGTGCGTTGAAGCTTAGCATTGATCTCTGATTTTTCCTTATAAGTTTGCTGAAGCTTGGCGTTGAGTTCGGATTTGTCCTTATACGCACGGTTAAGACTGAATTTCAGCTGTTTGTTTTCCTCTGCCGTTGCCCTGTTGAGCGCGGACTGTTCTGCTGCTGTGGCAATGAAAACGGAATAGTATATCGCGTCGGTTATCTGCGGAAAGTCCTCCGCCGAGTTGACGATATCGCTTTCGCTGCAAATTTCCGCATAATACTTTTTCATATTTTTGCATTGCGCAATAATATGTTTTAGGATAGCGCTGCTCATCTCGGAGCGGTTTTTGTTCGTTTCATATTCTTTAAGAAGTTCTCTGATGGTATAAGCGAGCGCAAACAGAGCTTTTTTGTCTTTTTCTGCGGTCATCGTGGAATTTTCACGCACTCTTCTTTTGTAAAATGCGTTGGGAAGTACTTTGATGCGATTTGAGCGGGTGATCACTTTATATTGAAACAGATTGTCCTCCAGCATCGGAAGTTCGGGAAACTGTATTTCGTTTTCTTTCAGAAAGGATCGCCTGATGAGCTGCATGCCGGGCTGTACAATAAATCCGATGCTGTTTCTGAAAATGATAAAAAGCTCCTCGCCCGAATAGACCCTCGGAAAAACACTTTTGCGCGCGTAATATCTTTTGTATTCCGTAAGCGTGTTTTCAAGCTGTTCGGTCTCATAAAAAGCTTTGCCTTCAAATAAAACCGCGTCAAGGTTATTTTCGTCGGCACAGCAGTAAGCTTTTTCATAGCACTGCGGGTCAAGAAGATCATCGCTGTCCATAAAATGAATGTATTTGCCGTGCGCTTTTTCAATTCCGAAATTTCTTTCATAGCCCTGCCCGCGGTTGGGCTGATAATACGCAAACACATTCGCGTATTTTTTTTCATATTTCCTTATGATTTCAGGCGTTGAATCGGTCGAGCCGTCGTCTATAAGTATGATCTCAATATTTTTATAGGTCTGGTTCAGAACGGATTCCACGGTTTCTTTTAAATAATGTTCCGTGTTATAGCATGGAATGATAACGGAGATGCCGTATTTTTCCGAGCGCCTTTTCAGCTTGCCTCCGTTTTCATCTTTCAGCATCTCAAGGTAATAGTGGCGCCACTCGTTCGCACATGCTGCGTCAGGATATTTCCACGGTTTGTCCTTGGATGAATAATGTATGATTTCAGCGTCAAGATATAATTGTGTTTTGCTTTCGTAATTTGTGCCGTACAGCTTGTTCACATCGCTGATATCCCATTTTTTATCGGCGCGGTCAAGGCTCAGCGGCATAAAATTGTATTTTATCGGCAGCAGTTTCACTTTCCTGTCAAACACAAGATTGAAAACATTCTGGTCCATTAAAGAGGTGTCGGACAGCAGCTTTTTTGCCTCAATCAGCTCGCGGCTCATTCCGTCCTGCCTTAATTTTTTTAAATTTAAAAGCATTATGCCGCTGTTAAAATAATCCTTCACAAGAGCATGGTATTTATGCCGCCAGTACATAGCGCAGCTATCCACTATAACGGCAGCGTAATGCTCTGTTATATCCGTTTCGTAAAGTTGATGCAGATCGGTCTTTACAATAAGATCCCCGTCAAGATAGAGCATTTTTTCCTCTTCGGGAAAAAGCTCCGGGATCAAAAATTTCAGCAGCGCGGAAATCGAAGCAACACAAATGGCGTTGGAGTCAAAAATGTGCATGCCGGCAAATCTTTTTTCCGCGTCTTCTCTGCGTATGATGATATCCACATCGCTGCGCGCAAAGGCAAGAAGCTTTTTTTCATCTTCATCAGAGAGATTGGACGTTATTATGAAAATGCGGTAAAATCCTGTTTCTTTTGTGCTAATGATCGATTTTATCGCTACCGATATGGGTAAAATATATGACCCGTCCGTTATCATACAGATATTGACGGGGCTGTTTTGTTTTTCCGAATTGTTATTTTTCATAAAAGCGCTCTTCTTTTTATTTTTTCTTTTTCTCATAACAGATCATTTTGCTCCTGTTTTAATTATTTCAATTTCCTGTTTTAATATTCCGTTTATGCAAAATGCGCTCTTATTTTTGGTATTGAATATTCTTTATTCTTTTGTTATAATCTTAAATAATTGTATTGCACAGGCATGAATGCTTGATATTGAATGACTAACGGATGTGGTGAAATGGAAGCTGTCAATATTATCAAAGTCGTTTTCGAGGAGGGATTTAAGTATGCCATACTGGCGCTCGGTGTGTACCTTTCTTACAGCATACTTGATTTTCCGGATTTATCAGTGGACGGAACAATGCCCCTCGGAGCTATATTATCGTCGATTCTGATATTTAACGGGGTAGATCCTTGGATCAGCCTGCTCGTTGCGTTTGCCGGCGGCATGCTTGCAGGGTGTGTAACCGGATTCCTCCATGTTAAGCTGAAACTTCAGCCGCTGCTTTCCGGCATCCTTGTTTATACGGCGCTGCTGTCACTAAATCTTGTGCTGATAAAGTTGGGCTCGGGCGGGCAGTCGATCGTCTCCATCTTCGGCAGGAAAACCGTTTTCAATACCGGCGCGGCAGATCTGCTGCCTGAAACGATTAACGGAATCACGGTAAGAAAAGTGATTGTCCTGTTCATCTTTGTGGTCATTTTAAAGATTGTTATGGATCTTTATCTGAAAACGAAATCAGGTATGCTCCTGCGCGCAACAGGCTCAAACCAGCAGTATGTAGTTATGCTCGCCAAAAATCCCGGTGCGTCAAAGATCCTCGGGCTTGCAATAGCAAACGGCCTTGCGGCAGTCAGCGGCGCTATCATTGCCCAAAGCAATGAAACGGCAAATACCCAAATGGGCGTAGGCATGGTCGTCTGCGGTCTTTCAAGCGTAATTATAGGTCTCTCGCTTTTCAAAAAGGTTGGTTTTATGAAAGCCACAACAATGGTCATCCTCGGCACTATCTGTTACAGGGCTTGTCTTCAGATCGCCATTGAGATCGGTCTGCCGAGCGATTACAACAGGCTTCTTATGGCGGTGTTGTTTGTTATAGCTCTGCTGTTCAGCAGATTTAAAAAGAAATCGAAAAGGAGAGAGAAAAATGCTTGAGCTGCAGAATATAACAAAGCGGTTTAATGCCGGCACGGTTGATGAAACCACGGTTTTCGATTCGTTTAATTTTAAAGTTGACGACGGCGAGTTTGTGTCCGTAATAGGCTCAAACGGCAGCGGAAAAACAACTTTGCTGAACCTCATATGCGGCTCTCTTCACCCGGACGAGGGGAAAATACTGTTCAATGCAAAGGATATAACGTCCGTATCGGAATACAGGCGCGCAAAGATCATAGGCAGGGTGTTTCAGGACCCCAAGGCAGGCACCTGTCCCGATCTTACGATTTTGGAAAATATGGCGCTTGCCGATAACAAAAACAAGATGTTCGGGCTGGGAAAATGCGTTAACAAAAAACGCATAGACCATTACCGTGCTCTGCTGGAGCAGTGCGATATGGGGCTTGAGAACCGGCTCGGCGCTCAGGTGGGCACACTTTCGGGCGGTCAGCGTCAGGCGCTCGCCCTTGTTATTGCCAATATGACGGATCTTGAGCTTCTTATCCTTGATGAGCATATTGCTGCGCTTGACCCGAAGTCGTCGGAGCGTGTTATGGAACTCACGGACAGACTTGTTAAAAAACATAAGATAACCACGCTGATGGTGACCCATAATCTGCGTTTTGCCGTAGAATACGGCAGCAGGCTCGTTATGATGCATGAGGGAAACACGGTTATGGATATCAAAGGTGCAGAGAAAGATAATGCAAAGGTTGAAGATCTGCTTGAGGTGTTCGACAGAATCAGTATAGAGAAAGGAAACTGATATTATGCGCATGGAAGAAAGACTCCACGGCGGCGAGCTGTATTTGCCTGATGACGATGATATTATGGAGCTTCAGGAAAAATGTCTGGAAAAGCTTTATGATTTTAATCTGACCCGCCCGTCAGAGGGTGAAAAACGTCAGAAAATGTTAAGGGATATGTTTGCCGAGATTGGCGAGGAGTGCTATATAGAGCCGCCGTTTCGCGCGAACTGGGGCGGGCACCATGTCCATTTCGGTAACAGAGTCTATGCCAATTTCAATCTGACTCTTGTTGATGACACGCATATTTATGTCGGCGACTGCACCATGATAGGACCTAATGTAACGATTGCCACGGCGGGGCATCCCGTTGTGCCGAGTCTCAGAAAATACGGAGTGCAGTTCAATGCGCCTGTTCGTGTAGGCAAAAACTGCTGGATAGGAGCAGGAGCTGTGCTTCTGCCGGGCGTAACGGTAGGAGACAACTCCGTTATCGGCGCAGGAAGCGTTGTTACAAAGGATATTCCGGCAAATGTGGTTGCCGTCGGAAACCCATGCCGCGTTTTACGTGAGATAAACGAAAAAGACAAAGAGGTCTACTTCAAGGGCAGAAAGATAAACTGGGATGATTTCAAGCACCTTGATCTTGAGTGATGACTCATGAAAAAATCGGATTTGTTTGGATATTTTGCACTTTTTTGTGCCGTTGATTCCTGCTGAATTCGTTCTGTTGCACAAAAACAGAAGCTCAAAATTATAGATATTGCTTATAGAATAAATGCACTCTTTCTCTTATAATTATAAGAGAAGGGGGCATTTTTTATGAATGCATATATAGAAAGCGTAATTAAAACAGTTGAGCGCAGAGATAATGCCAAGCCGGAATACATACAGTGTGTAAAGGAAGTTTTCCGTTCGCTTGAAAAGGTGATCGAAGCGCATCCGGAATATGTTGAGGATGATCTGCTCACACGCATGGTCGAGCCGGACAGGCTGATCACATTCAGAATAGCGTGGGTAGATGATGCCGGTAAAACAAGAGTGAACAGAGGATACCGCGTGCAGTTCAATTCCTCAATCGGCCCCTATAAAGGCGGTCTGCGTTTTCATCCCAGTGTGAATTCAAGTATAATGTACTTTCTCGGATTTGAGCAAACTTTCAAAAATTCCCTTACCGGGCTTCCGATGGGCGGCGCAAAGGGCGGCTCTGATTTTGATCCGAGGGGCAAGAGCAAAAATGAGGTCATGCGATTCTGCCAGGCGTTTATGACCGAGCTTTACCGTCATATCGGTCCGAATATAGATGTTCCCGCAGGCGATATCGGCGTGGGCTCCAGAGAGATAGGTTTTCTTTTCGGTCAGTATAAACGCATAACGGACGCGTTTGAAAACGGAGTTATAACGGGTAAGGGCATCTCATACGGCGGTTCGCTCGTCCGCCCCGAGGCCACCGGTTTTGGAGCAGTGTATTATCTGTGTGAAGTTCTCAAACACGAACATGATAAGATCGAGGGCAAGCGTGTTGCGCTTTCGGGATTCGGAAATGTTGCCTGGGGTGCCATCAAAAAGCTGAATGAGCTTGGCGCCGTTCCGCTCACCATAAGCGGGCCGAGCGGATATGTTTTTGATAAAGACGGTATTTGCACATCGGAAAAGATAGATTATCTTCTTGAAATGCGCGCCAGCGGCAGGGACAGGGTAGAGGATTACAGCGATAGGTTCCCGTCTGCTGTGTTCGTCCCCGGCGAGCGTCCGTGGCATCTTAAAGATATTGATATCATTATGCCATGCGCAACGCAGAACGAAGTGGATATTGAGGACGCAAAGATCATCGCCGCAAACGGTGTGAAATACTATATAGAAGTTTCAAATATGCCTACGACCGCCGACGCGCAGGATTATCTTATGGCGCAGGAAAATATGATTGTAGCGCCTTCGAAAGCCGTGAACGCAGGCGGCGTCTGCGTATCCGGCCTTGAAATGAGCCAAAACAGTCAGCGCCTTTCCTGGTCTGCGGAAGAAGTGGACAGAAAACTACACCAGTCCATGATTGATATTCATAATCATTCGGTTGCCGCGGCGGAAAAATACGGACTTGGCTATGATCTTGTTGCAGGCGCTAATATCGCTGGCTTTGAAAAGGTGGCGGAAGCGATGATGGCGCAAGGTATTTATTAAATACAGCACACGTAAAAAAAATGCTTGACATCTAATAATTTATATATTATAGTATTAGCGTAAGAATACGAACGAAAGGTGAGAGTGGCAGCGATGCCGCTCTCATATTCTTATGGAATACTTTTTGAAAGAGGGGCAGCCTATGGCGCAAAGCGTTGCGGAAAAGGTAAAACTTATCGTTGAGCCGTATGCCAAGCAGATCTCAGTTGAAATATGGGATGTTGTTTATAAGAAAGAGGGTTCGGACTGGTATTTGCGTATTTTTATTGACAAAGACGGCGGAGTGAGCGTGGATGACTGCGTTGATTTTACGCATTTGATCACGAAACCGCTTGATGACGCAGATCCAATACCGCAGTCTTATACGCTGGAGGTCTCCTCGCCGGGGATAGAACGCGAGCTTAAGGCGGATTGGCATTTTGAAAAATATATCGGTTCACCTGTTATGCTGCGCACGATACGCCCTGTAAACAATACGCGTGATTTTGCAGGCGTGCTAGAAAGCTATGAGAACGCAAACATAACTCTTGCGCTGAAAAACGGCGAAAGACTGACTGTCGGAAAAAAAGAAACGTCTTATGTCCGTCTTGACGATTTTGACATAAACGATTTTAATAAAGAATAAAACAAGAGAAAGGTTGATAGGAAAAATGAGCAAGGAATTTTTTGAAGCCGTAAAAATGCTGGAAGCGGAAAAGGATATTCCGGCGGATTATCTTTACGAAAAAATAGCTGCGGCGATCGTTGTTGCCGCAAAGCACAATTATAACGGCAAGGATATCGTGCACTGTGATATAGACCCCGAAAAGGAAAAAATCAAGGTATATGTAACCAAAAATGTGGTTGATGAGATAGAAGACCCGGATACGGATATCCTGCTTGAGGACGCGCAGCAGCTGCGCAAATCCGCAAAGGTCGGAAAGACCATAGATATTCCGCTTAAGACCAAGGAGTTCGGCAGAATCATAGCGCAAAACGCAAAGCACGTTATCCGTCAGGGGATCAGGGAGGCTGAACGGGGCAAGCAGCTTGCCGAGTTCCAGAGCAAGAATCAGGAGCTTATCACAGCCAAGATCAGCAGGATAGATCCGGTTACAGGCAATGTAACGGTTGAGATCGGCAAATCGATCGCTATACTGCCTAAAAATGAACAGATCCCCGGAGAAGTCCTGACCGAGGGAGAAAATGTCAAGATCTTCGTTGTGGATGTCAGAGAGTCTACAAAAGGTCCGAAGATCATGATCTCACGCACGCATCCCGGTCTTGTAAGAAGACTGTTTGAGACCGAGGTGCCCGAAATCTATGACGGGACGATTGAGATCAAATCCGTTTCACGCGAGGCGGGTTCACGCACAAAGATAGCCGTTTTCAGCAAGGATGAAGAGATAGATCCCGTAGGCGCATGCATCGGTCCAAAGGGTCAGAGAGTCTCAACTATTGTTGACGCGCTCGGCGGTGAAAAGATAGATATCGTGAAATACAGCGATAATATCGAGGAATTTGTTGCCGCTTCTCTGGCTCCGTCCGATGTGTGCGGTGTCGAGATACTGGATGAGCAGTCCAAATCCTGCCGTGCAACCGTGCCGGACGATCAGCTCAGCCTTGCCATCGGCAACAAGGGTCAGAATGTGCGTCTTGCCGCAAAGCTCACGGGCTGGAAGATCGATATCAGACCCGAATCGGGCTTTTATGAGGGCGCTCAGGAGTAAGCTATGAAGGCTAAGAAAGAGATCAAAAGAATGTGCGTCGGCTGCGGGCAGATGTTTGATAAGCGTCAGCTGATAAGAGTAGTAAAAAGCCCCGAGGGTGAGATCGGAATCGATCTGACCGGGAAGAAAAACGGGCGCGGCGCTTATATTTGCTGCAATCCCGATTGCCTTAAAAAAGCAAGGAAGAAGAAATCGCTTGAAAGAGCGTTTTCAGTTAAAATAGAAGATGAAATATACAACAGAATGGAAGAAGAAATAAAAAATGGAAAAGAGTAAAATCCTTTCCATGCTCGGGCTTGCAAGGCGTGCCGGAAAACTCTCTATGGGTCATGATGCGGCGGCGGAGTCTATACGCTCAGGAAAGGCGGAATTACTGCTGCTCTGCTGTGACCTTTCAGAAAGAGCGGTGCGCGATATGCAGTTCATCGCAGGAAAATATGATCCGAAGCTGACTGTTTTCGGCTTTGCCGATATCTCAACTGCCGAAATTTACTCGTCCTGCGGATACAGGGCAGGTATAATAACGGTGAACGATGAAAACTTTGCCCGAAAGATCATTTCGCTTACAGGCAAATAAACAACTCATTCAAGGAGGAATTTGATATATGGTAATTAAGGTTAAGGTGTCCGATGTAGCCAGGGATTTCGGAAAGACCAATAAGGATATCATCGAAATACTCGGTGATTATTGCGGCGGACCTGCCAAAAAAGCATCCACAGTCCTCGAAGAAAACGAACTCAATATTCTGTTTGATAAGATCACACAGCAAAACAGCGTTAAGAGTTTTGACGCATATTTCAAATCCGGCGAAGACGCAAGAAAAAAAGCGCCTAAAAAGCAGGACGAGAACCATGCCGCTCAGGCAGAAAAGTCCAAAAAGCCCATTACGGCAAAGGATAAGAAGCGCCAGAGTCAGGCGGCAATCCTTCAGATGGCCGAACAGGCCGCGAAACGCGCCAAAGAAAAGGAAAAGAAAAAAGCGCAGCAGCAGCCGCAGGCAAGAACGAAAGGCGAGGCCCGCAGGATAGATATCCGTGTAAACAATGTTGATCTTGAAAAATATAACCAAAAGTACGAGGATATTGCCCCTGCTTCTTCCATAGGCGATTATCAGAAAAAGCAAAAACTCAACCAGAAATCCAAGCAGTACAGAAAGAAGAAACCACAGGGCATTCACGCGCATTCCAAGAAAGAGACGGAGCAGCAGCGCCTTGCCAGAATAAAGGAACAGCGCAAGAAACAGCAGATAAAGGTTCAGATTCCCGATGAGATAACCGTCGGCGAGCTTGCGGCTCTTTTGCGTATGACTGCCACTGAGGTCATCAAAAAGCTTATGGCGCTCGGTGTTATGGCAACGGTCAATGAGGTCATTGATTATGACACCGCGGCGATCGTTGCGGCTGAACTCGGCGCTAAGGTAGAGAAAAAGGTTGAAGTTTCCATTGAGGAGCAGATCATTGAAGAAGAGGTCGAGAACGATGAAAACGCCGTTACTCGTCCACCCGTTGTCTGCGTAATGGGTCATGTAGACCATGGTAAAACTTCGGTACTTGACGCAATCAGACACACAGACGTTACTTCCACCGAGGCAGGCGGCATAACGCAGGCGATCGGCGCTTATCAGGTTGAGGTGAATAATCAGAAGATCACTTTCCTTGATACCCCTGGTCATGCTGCGTTTACGGCTATGCGTGCGCGCGGCGCTATGGCAACCGATATCGCTGTTCTTGTTGTTGCGGCGGACGATGGTATAATGCCGCAGACGATTGAGGCGATCAATCACGCCAAGGCGGCAAATGTGCAGATCATCGTTGCAATAAACAAAATGGATAAAGAGGGAGCGAATCCCGAAAGAGTTATGGAGCAGCTCACAGAGCAGGAGCTTGTTCCCGAAGAGTGGGGCGGCGACGTTATCTGCGTTCCCGTTTCAGCAAAAACAGGAATGGGTATTGACAAACTGCTGGAAACGATCCTGCTTGTTGCCGAGATGAGTGAGCTTAAGGCAAATCCGAACAGAGCCGCCAAGGGCGTTGTGATAGAGGCAAAGCTGGATAAGGGCAGAGGTCCTATCGCTACCTTCCTTGTGCAGAACGGTACGCTTCATTCAGGTGATTATGTTGTTGCCGGAACAGCGGTAGGCAGAGTCCGCGCGATGACGGATTACAACGGCAAAAAGCTGAATGAGGCAGGTCCGTCCGTTCCTGTTGAGATCATGGGACTTGACCAGGCGCCTATGAGCGGTGATGAATTCAACGCCGTAAAAGACGAAAAGCTTGCAAGGCAGCTTGTTGAGCAGCGAAAAGAAAAAGCCAAGGAAGAGGAATTCAAACAATATCATAAGGTTACACTTGATACCCTCTTCTCAACGCTTGAGGAAGGCATGCTCAAGGAACTTAATATCATTATCAAGGCGGATGTTCAGGGTTCTGTTGAAGCGGTTAAACAGTCGCTTCTCAAGATCGAGAACGATGAGGTAAGAGTAAAGATCATCCACGGCGCGGTCGGTGCTGTTAATGATTCTGATGTTATGCTGGCAAATGCCTCAAACGCCATCATCGTTGCCTTTGCAACAGGCGTTGAGCAGGTTGCGGCGGATAATGCCGCAAGAGACGGTATCGAGATCAAACAGTATGATATCATTTATGATCTTATAGAGGATATCGAGACCGCAATGAGAGGTATGCGCTCGGTTAAATACCGCGATGTTGACACAGGTACTGCGGAGGTAAGGGAAGTGTACACGGTTTCAAGCGTAGGTTCTATCGCCGGTTCGATCGTAACGAGCGGCACGATACGCAGAAACGGAAAGATACGTGTTGTCAGAGACGGCAAGCAGCTTGCCGATACGCCTATCAAAAACCTTAAACGTTTCAAGGATGATGTTAAAGAGGTGTCCTCCGGCTATGAATGCGGTATTTCGCTTGAAAACTGGAACGATATCAAACCGGGTGACGTTCTTGAATGTTATGTAGTTGAAGAATACAGGGATTGATTATGGCAGGTTATCGTATAGACAGGATTTCAGAGGATATTCGGCGTGAGCTTATCTCTCTTATGCGCGAGCTGAAAGATCCGCGCGTTGCCGATAAAATGCTCACGGTGGTGAATGTCAAAGTTTCCAATGATTTGAGCTACGCAAAGGTGTATGTAAGTTCCATGAACGGTCTGGATGACGCCAAGGGGGCATGCAAAGGGCTTGAAAGCGCCGCCGGTTTTCTCCGCCGCGAACTCGGCAATCATCTTCATTTAAGAAAAGCGCCGGAGCTTACCTTTGTTGCAGACGATTCCATTCAAAAGGGAATGGAGATCTTTGAGAAGTTAAAGGAAAATACACATGAGGATTGACGTTGAAAATTGCGCTCGGCTTCTCAGCGGGCAGGATAATATTCTGATACTGACGCATGCCCACCCGGACGGAGATACGCTCGGCTGTGGCTTTGCGCTCTGCCGTGCGCTTATGAAGCTCGGAAAACGGGTAAAAGTCATCAACGATGATGTTATACCGAAAAAATATGACTATCTGTTTAATGATCTGTGCTTTGAAGAGTTTAAGGAGGATTTTATTGTTGCTGTTGATGTTGCAACGGAAAATCTTTTGGGAGGTCTGCAAAGCGCATATGCAGGTAAGATCGATCTTTGTATAGACCATCATCTGACGAATACGGAATATGCCCGCTTTTTACTGCTGAGGGATGCGCCTGCCGCGTGTGAGATCGTTTATGACGTTATCCATGCATTAGGCGCAGAGATCGATGAAAAGATCGCCTCCTGTCTTTACACCGGTATTTCAACGGATACGGGCTGTTTCAGATACGCTTCTGCTACCGCCCATTCTTACCGTGTTGCCGCAAGGCTTATCGAGCTCGGCGCAGATAACGGAAAAATCAACCGCGCTATGTTTGAAACGAAGTCTAAGACCTATGTCAATCTGGAAAGGCTTGCACTGAATGGTCTGCAGCTTTTCTGTAACGACAGGGTTGCCATTATCACCGTTACGCAGGAGATGTACGCCGCTACCGGCTCAAATGAGCAGGAGACCGAAGCACTGGCGCCGCTCACAAGGCAGATAGAGGGCGTCGAGATCGGTATAACGATCCGTGAAAAGAAGGATAAGACCTGCAAGGCTTCGCTTCGCACTTATGAGAGTGTAAATGCAGCCGAGCTTGCCAAGTTTTTCGGCGGCGGCGGTCATTCACAGGCAGCTGCCTGCAGATTTGACTGTTCGGTTGAGGAGGCAAAGGAGCGCATCATAAAAAAATGCGCAGAGATACTCGGATGAACGGAATTATCTGTATAAATAAAGAAAGCGGCGTTACGTCATTTTCCGTATGCTCGGCTGTCAGAAGGCTCACAGGGGAAAAGAAATGCGGTCATATGGGCACGCTCGATCCGCTCGCAACAGGCGTGCTGCCGGTCATGGTCGGCGGCGCTACCAGATTTCTGGATTTTTATCCGGGCAGCGACAAGGGTTACCGTGCAGAATTTCTTCTCGGAAAAACCACCGATACGCTTGATATTACGGGAACTGTTACCGAAGAACGCAGTGTGACCTGCGGTGCGGATGATGTGGATAAGGTGCTTTCGTTGTTCAGGGGAGTTATAACGCAGCTGCCCCCTATGTATTCGGCTGTTTCAGTGGGCGGAAAAAGGCTCTACGAACTTGCGCGGCAGGGGAAAAGTGCGCAAAGACCTGAAAGGGAAGTTTGTATAAAGCGCCTTGAGCTTGTTTCGGCAAACGAAGCGGAAAATAAATACAGCATCGATGTGTTTTGTTCCAAGGGAACTTATATACGTACACTGATTGACGATATCGGCAAAAAACTCGGCTGCGGCGCAGTTATGACGGCTCTCACAAGAACCGAAGCATACGGTTATAAACTGACGGATTGCATGACTGTGGGGCAGCTTAAAGCTGCTGTTGACAGCAACAAGCCGGCAGATGAGTATCTTGTGCCGGTTGAGTCAGCGCTCTCGTGTTACGATAAAATAACGGTCAGTCAGGCGCAGAGCATTCGCTTTAAAAACGGCGGAGCGCTTGAACTTTTACGTATCAGGAATAAGCTTGAACCCGGCAGACTTTATCGTGTTTACGCACCGTCGGGGGCATTTCTCGGGCTTGGTGAGACAAGCTCGGCAGAGCTTGCAGTAAAGCGGGTTTATGTTGAATAATTAATATGGATTATAAGAAGTTAAATAAAGAATCGGCTATTGCCATCGGTGATTTTGACGGAATGCATCTTGCGCATAAGACCGTTGTTACCGGCGCTGAAAATGTTGCCATATATTGCGTGCACAACAGATTTTCGCTGATGCAGAAAAGTCTTTTTCAAAAGCGCTGGCCAAATGCCGTTTTTGCAGATTTTGAAAAAATTAAAAATATGACCGGCGAACAGTTTATAAATGACATAATTATAGGCGAGTTTGCCGCTAAGATCGTGCTGTGCGGTTTTAATTTCCGTTTCGGAAAAAATGCTTCCTGGTCTGCTCTTGATATGCGCAGATATCTTGAAAAACGCGGTATATGGGTGCGCATACTCGAGGCACAGGATTTTGAGGGAAAGCCAATCAGCTCAACGCGTATCAGAAAAGCCGTAAGCGAGGGCAGAATAAATGCCGCAAATGAAATGCTCGGCTATCATTTCACCTTTGAAGCCCCTGTAATTGAGGGCGATCAGCGAGGCAGAACAATCGGCTTTCCAACCATAAATCAGCATTTGCCGCAGGGGCTGATCGTGCCTCGTTTCGGGGTTTATGAGAGCCGTGTGCTGATCGGCAGCCGGTCTTATAAGGCGTTTACCAATATCGGCAACCGACCCACATGGTATGTTGACGAACCGCTGGCGGAGACGCATATATTCGGCTACAGCGGCGATTTATACGGTCAGGAGGTCGCTGTTGAACTTGTAAATTATCTGCGGCCCGAAAAACTTTTTAAAAACGCTGATGAATTGAAGAAACAACTGGATTATGATAAAAGCAGTATTATTTGATTTTGACGAGACCCTGCAGGATAGAACTTTGGCGTTTGAGCATTATTCGGACGCTTTTATGCAGGAATTTTTCCCGGATTTATCCGATGCGGAAAAAATGCAAAGAAAAAAAGATATGGCTGATACCGGCAACGGCGGCTATGTAAACCGTGTGGAATGGTACGGGCGGCTTATTGATATGTGGTGCTGGAAAGATTCTCCGGGAGCACAAGCGCTTGCTCGTCATTATGACGAAAAGTTCGGCTTTTTCAATGTCGTTTTTGACGACGCGATCCCGCTTTTGACGGAACTCAGAAATCGAGGTATTCAAACAGGTGTTATTACCAACGGTCCGTCCATACTTCAGCACACCAAAATGGATAACAGCGGGCTTTTGCCGTATTGCGATATCCTTGTTGTTTCCGGCGATCTTGAATTCGCCAAGCCGCAGCCGGAGATATTTCTATACACAGCTGAAAAGCTCGGTGTAAAAACCGAAGAATGTATTTATGTGGGTGATCATCCCGTTAATGATATAAAGGGAGCGCTGTCCGCAGGCATGAAAGCCGTAAGGATGAACTGGGGATGGTTCAAGGATCGGGATCTGCGTCGGGATGTTCCTGTTGTAAATAAACTTTACGATGTGATTCATTATGTTTAATGATATTACCCTTTACGAAAAGGCAGTTGAAAAGCTGATAAATAAAGGACTGCATATTTCATTCGCAGAAAGCTGCACGGGCGGTCTGTGCAGCGGTGCGCTCGTAAGCGTGGCAGATGCGTCAAAGGTTCTTGATGTTTCGTTTGTTACGTATGCGAATGAAGCCAAAATGCGTTTTCTCGGTGTGAAAGAGGCAACCATAAATGAATTCGGCGTTGTTTCGGAAGAAGTGGCTGGCGAAATGGCCGCAGGCGTTGCCCGAACCGCTCAAAGTGAAGTCGGCGTAGGAGTTACGGGTGTTGCAGGCCCTTCCGGCGGCACGGCAAAAAAACCGGTCGGCATGGTCTGCTTCGGATTCTGCGTTAACGGCAACGTTAAAACTTACACGCAGTTTTTCGGTGAGATCGGCAGAAACACAGTCAGGCAAAAAAGTGTGAATTTTGTTTTTGAAAAACTGAACGAACTTCTTTAAAACTCTTGACCTGCGCTTCATTTTATTGTATAATTTCAAAGACGCAGTTGAGAACAGCCGTTGAATGCGGGCTTAAATAAAAATCTGCATTGCAATCTTAATATCATCCGCTACTGTGGCTCAGTTGGCAGAGCAGTCATTTGCCGGCGAGACGACCGCTGCCTGCGGCAGAAAAAGGGAGTTGAGCCGGGGAAGAAATAACGAGTAGCGGGAGGAAAGCGAAGCCCTGCCGCGGCGACTATATTTCTGACCGTATATGCGCAGGCCAAAGGCTGTGGTTAAGGATAGGTTTTAAAATCAAAACTAAGGTAAAAAAATAACTATGCTACTGTGGCTCAGTTGGTAGAGCAGCGCATTCGTAATGCGCAGGCCCCTGGATGTATTTAAGGATACATTTTTTTGCTGTGCTGTATCCTATAAAAATTTAATATTCGCTGGTATGGCCCAGTAGGTAGGGCAACTGATTCGTAATCAGTAGGTCAGCGGTTCGAATCCGCTTACCAGCTCCAAAAAAGAGGTTATCTTACGATAACCTCTTTTTTATTAACTAATTACTCTAAAAGTGAGTTGTATTTTCTTCAAATTATTAATGTGTTGTATTAATAATGAGCAGTTTTACTTGAGCTTTTTTCTCATATCAAGAAGCCATTTCTCAATAGATTGAGCTAATATATACTGCTGTTGTAAAACTGCAAATCCAATTTCAGGAACATCTTTGTTATTTTCTTTTAAAGCCAAATTTTCTTCAAGATAAGCTTTCAGTGTTTTCATATTGCTTTCTATATTGTCTAAACATTTAGCTTGCTCATCTTTTGACATACACTCTAAATTTACAATAACAGCGTTTAAATCTAAAAAGATATTTATTGGTTTGTTTGATGTTTCAAGCATCAGCTTTTCAAATTCTTTCTCGCCTGATTTTGTCAAAGAATATACTGCTTTTTCAGGCATTCTTCCTTCTTTTTCAATTCGACTTTTTATATAACCTTTTTGCTCTAATTGAATTACCTTTTTATATATTGATGGTGTGCTGATTTTTACCCATTTTGAAATATTGCGATACTCAACTAACTTTTGCAGGTCATATGCGCTCATAGCTTCTCTTTTTAGCATTCCTAAAACAATAAGATCAATGGTCGCCATAAAAATTCTCCTTTACTATATTGACAACTACTATAAATTATAGTAAAATACCATCCGTGTTGCAACTACTATAATTTATAGTAGTGTAATTGCTATCACTTGCCAAATGAAAGGAGAAAAATTATGAACAGTAAAAACAAAAAAATGGAACTATTGGGCACAGCTCCAATACCGAAAGCTTTATTAGCTATGGGTATTCCTACAATGATTGGTATGCTCATAAACGCACTTTACAATCTTGTGGACGCTTATTTTGTCGGCGGATTAGGAGAAAGTCAAATGGGTGCTATTTCGGTTGTATATCCGCTTGGTCAGATCATTGTAGGCTTAGGATTGCTATTCGGAAATGGCGCTGCATCTTATATTTCAAGATTATTAGGTCAGAATAACAAGGAGCAGGCTGACAAGGTAGCAAGTACTGCATTATACAGCAGTCTTACAGTAGGTGCTGTTATCATTATTATTTCTGTAATCTTTTTAAAACCGATCTTAACTCTTTTAGGCGCAACTGAAAGTATATTACCTTATGCGGTTGCATATGCCGGTATATATATCGTATCCTGTATATTCAATGTTTTTAATGTTACAATGAACAATATTGTAACAAGTGAAGGTGCTGCCAAGACTACGATGTGTGCACTCTTGATAGGTGCAGTGTTAAATATAGGCTTAGATCCGCTGTTTATCTATACATTGAATTTGGGTGTTGCCGGTGCTGCTGTAGCTACAGCAATTTCACAGGTAGTCTCAACATGTGTTTATCTATTTTATATTATAAGAAGGAAAAGTGCATTTCAGTTTAAAATCAAAGACTGTTCTTTTACAAAAGAAGTGCTTTCTGAAATCTTTAAAATAGGCGTACCGACACTTGTGTTCCAATTACTGACAAGTCTTTCAATTTCTTTAATTAATAATGCTGCTGGCAACTACAGCGATGCTGCCATTGCAGGTATGGGAGTTGTAACCCGTCTAATTTCTATGGGCAGCTTAACTGTGTTCGGTTTTATAAAAGGCTTTCAGCCAATTGCAGGATACAGCTACGGTGCGAAAAATTTTGATAGATTGCGCAAAGCAATAAAAATATCAATATTGTGGTCAACTGTTTTCTGTGTTGTTGCGGGACTTATTTTTACGCTGTTTTCTCAGTCTATTGTTTCACAATTTACCACTGGCAATGAGGAAATGATAAGAACAGGTGCCAGCTCATTAAGAGCAAACGGTATTACCTTTATGTTATTTGGATTTTATACGGTGTATTCATCTTTGTTCCTTGCACTTGGCAAAGGAAAGGAAGGCTTTATACTCGGAGCCTGTCGTCAGGGAATTTGTTTTATCCCGATAATATTAATTTTGCCTCTTATATGGGGATTGAACGGAATAATGTTTGCACAGCCGATTGCAGATGTTCTCTCAGTAATTGTAACAGTATTTATGGCTGTACCTTTACATAAAAATCTAAATGATACAGAGAGAAAATTAAAAGAAAGAACTTCATAAGAAAATAATTAATTGAAAAAATGATAAAGTAAAGCCGATGAACAGTGAGCTATTCACATATTCATCGGCTTTGATTATGTTTCTTTTACAATTATAAATATTTACTCGCTTCTTTAATACTCAATTTATCCATTGAATTTCTGTGTTTTTCAACGAAATTTCTAACCCATTGGGGATTGGTCTTAGAATAATCTCTTAAACTCCAGCCTATTGCTTTATTGATAAAAAACTCTGTGCTGCCGAAATTATTTATCAATATTTTTTCAAGTAATTGTGTATTTGTTTTTTCCTTTCTGCAAAGCTGGTGGTCAATAGCAATTCGTCGTATCCAAAAGTCTTCATCTGTTGACCACTCAAGCATAAGATCATTTATCCTACTATCTGCAAAAGCTATATTTCCAATTATCCTGTCAAATCCATCAATGGTATCCCACCATTGTTTTGTTTTTATATATTGTTTTATATGCGGCACATCTTCATATTTTAAAAAATCTTGCATTGTTACAAGGTAATCAATTACAAGGTATTGAAATTCTCTGTGTTTATCATTATAACATTTATCTAGAAAACTCCAATCTACAATTTTTTTCTCCTTTTCACTTTTCAGAAAATCTTTATAAATGGCTCGTCGTTTTGGAGTAGGCAATCCATAAAACGAAAATAAGTTTTTCATATATGCTGACATTTTATCTGCATTTTTTTCATCTTTATTTTCTTCAAACTGAATTTTAATTTTTATATACATATCCATAGCTTTTACCTCGGCAAAATTTGCATATTTTATAATTACCTAAATCAGAAGCGTTTACTGCGATTAATTTGAAAATTTATATATTGCTTTCTAACATTAAATAATGGTATCTTAACTTATTATTATGTTGACATGGTGCAACGCACAAGAAATATATCTAGTTGATTTTTTTATATAAACACTATCTTCCTCTGTGCTTTGATTTTTTCTTGTTTTGTCTCAATAGATATTGGCGTTCTTTTTCGGTTTCTTTTTTTTCTTTGCTTTGAGCCCTTTTATCTATTTTATTTAGATCATGTTGAAGTTTTAATGCTTGCTGTGCCTTTGTACCGATACCTTTGTTTTTTAATTGGCTATTAATTTCCCGTTGCATACGTTTTGGGTTGATTTTACGCTCTTCAACAACATCTGTTTTTATGGGCTGACTAAATTTCAATCTGTCCCAGTTTTTAAGCAGAAAACTATATACCTCATAGCTTTTTGGTTCAGAACCAAAAGTGATTTTGCACACTTCATATTTTCCATTATCTATTCGCTCATATAAACCTATCCAAAAAGGATTCTCAAACAAAATGGTTATTCTGCTTATAACAATTGAAGGTTTACTCTTCTCTAAATTGTTTTTCAAAATTATCAATCCACTCTAATAGTGCATTATAAAGAAGTTGCTGTTGATCGAAAATCGTCTTACCGACAAGCGGCAGAACAGAATAATATTCAGCAGCACATTCATCATTGATTTGTTTGGAAGATGTTATGCTATTTTGTAATTGCTTCACTAATTCCATAGCTTTTGACTTATCTATTTTATTCAAGTTTGTAATTACAACATTAAAATCAAACAATAAAGGAACCGTTTGATTAGCTTTGTCCTGCATAAGTTGTTCAAAATAAGCCTTTCCTTTATCTGTAATTGCGTATATTGCTTTTTCAGAAAACCTTTCGCCTTTAACAGTGTCACTGTGAAGATAGCCTTTTTCATTAAGCTGAATTACCTTTCTGTAAATAGACGGAACACTTATTTTAGTCCACATCGAAAGGTGATGATACTCCACATCTTTTTGAATATCATAAGCACTTTGAGGTTTTTCCAAAACCATACCAAGTATTACTAAATCTATTGATGACATAAATACACCTCTAACATTACTATTAACAATAGTACTATTAATGATAGTAAAAGTCAATACTTTATTCAAAAAAGCCACTGATTTGCTATGCTACAACAAATCAGCGGCTTTATATTTTTATTTTAAGCATATTAGTTTTTTCTAAATCAATTAATTATTACTAAATTCATGGCTCACAATATTATCAAAATTATTATTGAGAACATAATATACTTTGTTTTCTTTTACAGAGTAGACAAATGATACTCGTGTAGCCCATAACCCTTCTTGCTTTACAGCGTTTAATATGTGAAACGCTTCTGTAACGGAAAAATTATCGTTGCATTTTTCAATCAACTGGTTTGCTCTTTCATATCTATCGTCACCGGATACGATATAATGTCTGGTGGTTTCAGGTCTTAATACTGAATAATTTGTTATTAGTGAATGCTTAGTGTGCTCTAATCTGTAACCTATTCCGGGTTCAATAATAAGCACTCTCCCTTGAATATCTGACAGCATAGCCTGCATGGTTGCGTCAGGGGCATAAACTATTTTCTTGGTACTTACTATGTCAACAGCATCATCAAAGCTAACTAAACCTTTAATAAAATTTTCGGTTAACTGAGAGATTGTATAACAATTCTCATTTACAATGAACTTTCCGTTTTCATTTCCGTTCACATAAAGCAAAGTTCCGACATTTCCGTTCCTGTTTACTCCGTGAAAAGAGTGATATTGCTTGTCAGGCATTTTTATTCCGATAAAAAATCTGTTTTCTTCTTTTATGACTTTGTGTTTCCATACAGATAGATCAATATCAAAATTAAATCCAACAATTGTATCATTTCCATTGTATACAAATCTTGTACACATATTTATTCCTCCGTAAATTCTGAAATTTGTCCTTTTTGTATTCTTTGAATATTAGCTGCAATTCGTTCTTCAGGCCAGTCCCACCATTTCAAATTTAGCAGGGATTTAATTGTTTTTTTATCAAAGCGTTTTCTTATTGCTTTTGCCGGTATACCTCCTACAATTGTATAAGGCGGTACATCTTTTGTTACAACAGCCCTAGCTCCGATTATTGCACCGTCACCGATAGTAACTCCTGAGAGAATAATTGAGTCATAGCCAATCCATACATCATTTCCGATTATAATATTTCCTTTATTATCCCATGCTTTTGCAACATTTTTCTTTTCAAGCTCCCACTCTTCAAAGAACAAAGGAAAAGTATAAGTCGATAATGATGTAAGCGTATGGTTGGCGCTGTTAAAAAGAAACTTTGCTCCGCAGGCAATAGAACAAAACTTCCCGATAATGAGTTTGTCACAATTGATGGGATAATGATATAGGACATTGTTTTTCTCAAAATCGCGCGGGTCATTAACAAAGTCATTATAGATTGTATAATCGCCAACTTCGATATTTAAGTCTGTAATAACATTCTTTAGGTATACTGTTTCGGTATCACCAGTACGTGGATAGATTTTTCTATTATCAGGCATTTATTTTCCTCCTGTCTGTTTATTAATGCAGTTTAATTTTACAAACGAAAAGTGACCATATCAATACACCAAATAATACAGAAACGAACTATATAAAAGGAGAGCTGCCGTAACAGCAGCTCTCCAAATTTATTTTTTGTATATTATTTTTCTGATGGCATAAATAGAAAGATAGTATCTGTCAGCAAGTTCTTCTATCGAGGCACCGTTGCGGTACTTAGAAATGATAATAGAATTGCGTTTTGATAACTCTTTTCTGTAGCCGGATAATTCTCCCCAAGATTTATGTTGCTCGTTTTTCGCAGGAACATATACGTAACCTGCCTGCACATATTCTTGCAGTTCCTTAATCAACTTGTCGGGCAGAATTTCTTTTGCATTAATATATTTCATTTGCAGGCTTTCTCCTTGATTAATATAGTCAAGTGGCAAAGCCAGCATTATCTATATTAGCGACAGATTATCTCTCCACGCAATTGTCGCTTATACTGGCTTTGCGTGGAGTAAAGCATCGTTTTTTCTCTTTTTATTTTCACACATATATATCACCTTCATTTGTTCATCTTTGATTTCAGTGTATCACAAACACATGTTCAAATCAACTCATGATATTATGTCAAAAATATAATGATTAATGACGGTTGTATTTTTAAGGTAATTGTATAATGTTATTTTTAAACGCTCCAAAGTTAACGATTCAAATTAGCTTACCAGCTCTAAAAAAGAGGTTATCCTAAAGATGACCTCTTTTTTTACTGGATATGCACTGTTACTAGATAAATCATTTTAGAATCTTCTCCATATATCCGCAAGTGAAAGAAAAGAAATCGTACTTTTGGGTATAAACAGGCGTAAAACCAAACTTCATGTACCATTCCTTTAACTTTTTATTTTCTTCAACAATACTGATTCTAATCTTGTCAGCTTTTAATGAATGTGCAATTTCAAAACAATGCTCAAGCAATTTCTTTCCTATTCCTTTATGCCTATACTCTGGCAAAACACAAAGGTTATTAAGTTCACAAACATTATCGTTAATTTCGATAGCATAAAAGCCTACTATTTTATCATTATCGAAATATGAAAACATTTTTCTACCGTTGTCATATTGCTCTGTTAATTTTTCTTCTGTTGTAGCATAAGCAACATATCTCGGAGCGTTCTCTTCAGTGATATTAAATTCATTTGCAACAGTTTTAAAACTTTCTCTGATAACTTTTGCACCCTCGACTAAATCATTTTTTGAAATTTCTTTAATCATTGTTCAATCCCACTTGTTACTGTTCAAAATCCAAACATCCATTTCGCTTTCGCTTGGTTTTTCAAATTTAGACAACAGTTTATCCATTAAACCTTGGTCTAAATAAAAGTCTGAACCACTGTTTTCTTCTTTGATTTTATTATTTCTTTTTTCAATTAACTGATGCCATCTCTCATCATCAATATCAATATAATGCCACTCGACATC
Source organism: uncultured Oscillospiraceae bacterium (assembly GCA_900539845.1). Lineage (GTDB taxonomy): Bacteria > Bacillota > Clostridia > Oscillospirales > Acutalibacteraceae > Eubacterium_R > Eubacterium_R faecavium. The sequence continues at coordinate 26,542 of UQDP01000001.1, forward strand.
AATACCTTGTTCAGAGAAAAAATCAGTAATTTCACGGCGTTCTTGTTTAGTCCAAAAGCCCCAGTCTAAAATAACATTACATCCTGCTTTGACAATTTCAACAGCTTTTTTAGCAAGATAATTATTTACTCTCTTTGCAAAAATGTTGTAAAATTCACCTTGCTCATTATTTATTAAATCAAAAGTTGCTTCGTCTGTTGACAATATAACAGCATTAATTTTTTCTTTAAGTTGTTTTGCATAGTAGGATTTCCCACTGCAAATCTTACCGCAAACTGCAATTACTTTAGCCATAAATACATCCTGTTAATTATTTCAAATAATTATTTTTAATAAGCCAGTCTAATATTACTTTTGCTCTGCTTTCGAGAGTCGGCAATTCATCCTTTGAAAAATAATCAAGTTTGAAACTCTCACCGTCTGTAATTTTCAAATCGCCTGATATATCATTTGCCAAATACAACACAACAACTGAATAGAGTTCATCTTCATTAGGATATTTGAAATAAAACTCTTCACCAGAAAACACGTTCAGCAAAGTAAAAGATTTTGCGTCCAAATTTGTTTCTTCCTTTAATTCTCTTACTGCTGTTTCTTCTAAAGTTTCTCCTAACTCCATTGATCCACCGGGTATACCCCAAGTATTTGTATCAGACCTTAAATTCAACAGGATTTTATTGTTTTTCATAACAACTACTGTTGCACCCGCCGATAACATAGGTGCGTGACCGATATACTTTCTCATTTTTGAAATATAACTCATAAAATTTCCTCATAATCGATAATCGTCAATATTCATTTTAACTAACGGCGAATTTTTAAGATTAAAGTGATGTTTCATATTTATCCAATTCTTTCAGAAGTTTATTTTTCATTTCTTCAAGTTCATCATTGTTTGGAATATTATCATCATTCCACATTATTTCCTGTGGCAGCCACCAAACAGGACCTTTGCCGTCGTTTCCGTAGTCTCCTAAATCGCCTTTTACTCTGGGAAACAAGTGCCAATGCAAATGATTATCACCGTTACCAAGACACTCGTAATTCATTTTGTCACAATCAAAAGCTGTAGCAACAGCTTTTGAAACAATAACCATTTCTTTCATAAACTTGGATAGAAACTCATCATTCAACTGATACAGTTCCGTTGCGTGCCTTTTACACATAAAAATTGTGTAACCGTAAAAATGCTGATTCCAACCAAGCACAACAATTCCTGTTTCAAGTTCTTTTACGAAAAATGAGTTTTCTCCTTTTAATGATTTTTCGATAATATTACAAATATCACACATAACTACACCTCAATTTCTAATGCTATTTCAGCACTTGGAATACTTGGATACTTTTCTTTGTTCGAATATTTTGTTTTATTGGCAATAAATTTAATTATGTTAATAACACCACCGTGAGTAACAAGTAAAACATTTTTATCATAATCCACAAGTTCTTTTATGAATTTCTCCCAAGCCTTACTCACTCTTTCATAAAACTCTTTTGGACTTTCTCCATTTGGATAATGTTCATCCCATTCAAGATTTCGCCAATACATATTAGGATAATTTTTTTCAGCTATATAATTATCCATTCCGGCAAGTACACCATTATTTACTTCCCTGAATTCAGGCATTAATTCAACAGAAAGATTTAGCTTCTCTGCAATAATAGTTGCCGTCTGTTTTGCTCTCGCAATATCACTTGAATAGATTTTGCCAATATTGTAATGTTCAAAATTGTTAGAAAGATTATTTGCTAAATCTATTGACTGCTGTATTCCTAATTCTGTTAATGGACAATCACTCCAACCGCCTCGAACCGAGTCATCATCTTGCCCATGCCTTATAAGATAACATATCATTTTATATCTCCAAATGTTTTATAATTACATATTATCATAACTTAGTGCTAAATTCCATAATAATTGAAAAACCTGCTGCAATTATAAAAGTTAATTGTAGCAGGTTAATTAGCAATAATTGAATTTACTTTGCCCAAGATGCATTAGGTAAATATTCTTCAAGAATACCTCTTTTCAAGCCGTATTCTTTTGCTTCTTCATATTGTTCAGGATAGTCATGGTCGACTTCAAATATCTTGTCATTGAAAATTATGTAGTGATAATCATAGTTTTTCAAATCTATATACCAGATAGGCTCATCAACCATTGATTTTTTCAGTTTCGGCAGAATTTCTTCAACCTTGCTGTCTTCTATCTCAACAATATAACTGACACCATCATTTTCTCTTGTTTCAAGTATATTAAATTCATCAAGTATGGTTTTATCTTTCAAGCTTTCTTCAATTATGCAACCAGTATATGTACCCATATTATTCTCTCTTTTCCTCTCTATCTTCTTAATAAAAAGTCTTTTTAACTTTTTATAATACTTTACACTTATGTCAACATAAAACACATGTGTTAACCTAAATTAATACTATTTAATTTTATTCGTTGCTGCCAAACTAATCTAAATTAAACATTTATTTTTCAATATATCATCTTTAAATATATCAATAAATTGCTTACCGAAATCAGTTATGTAATAATCAAAATCTGATTTGCTTTTTTGTGTATCAGCAGAACCAGCTTCATGCCAAATAATATTAGTTTGCTGTTCAACAAAACCAACAGATAATAATCTCAACACAGAAGCGATGGAAACTTTATTTTCTTTAATTATTACTCCTCCATGATAGTAAAACTCACATAAAGAATTTAAATCAGATACAAAAAGTCTATCAATTATTTCTGACATTTCAGCGAATGTATTCCAAGAAATTTTTGTATCAAGGAATGCTAGATATAGTTTTGCTAATAATTTCGGCTTCTTATTATCAATGTACCTGTCGATTAGTATTAATACATACTCTAACTCTTTATTACGCCTTTTACAATCAGACATTAATTTATCCTTATATTTTGCTTCTATTTCTTCGTCTGCAGTACTATTTATGATTTCATCTATGAAAATGCTAAGTTTTTTTAAATAATGACGTGCACATATACTATTGCCAATCTTATACAGTGAAATTACAGTAGAAACAAAAGGAATATCTTTTAATAAACCATCGTCTAAAATTGTATCTAATCCCAATTCCACTGCATCACTGGCAATAGTAACTAACTTACTATTAATTGAATCCCTAAAAGCTATAGATAAATCTTGTTTGTTTTTGTTCATATTGTGCTCCTTTATTTACATTGACTTAACTTAATATTATCATAGTTAAATTTAAAAATCCATAATAACAAAACAAATCCTCTTCAACAAATGTAGATTGAAGAGGATTTGTTTAAATTATTATTTTTTAATAGGTATCCAAATATAACTTTTATAATTTTCTGAATTCATATTACCTTTTGGATAAACTTCAATATCCATTTCATAAGTAGGCTTATATTCAGATGTAGGAAAGAATTCCGAGCAAATTTTATGCCAGGTTTCCTGCATGGCATTTGGCATCGCACCGTTACATTCAAATATTATCCACGTTCTTGAGGGTATTGTATTCAATCTATATCCGTCAGGCACTTTAATATCTTTTCTGCACTTGCCGCCGATGCCATAATCAAATGTTTTAGCATCGGTTGGAATATTGCCATAACAAATTCCTAAAACATCTTCTGATTCATAAAGTGAATCAATAATTGTTTTAATTGTTCCGTCATTATGTGAGCGTGTCCAAAATTCAGGAATTGTATTCTTGTTAACTTCGTCAACAATGGAGTGCTTTTCTACTTTTTCAAGCACAGTAAAAGCACTCTTCTCTTCAATAGAATAATTCATAACATTACCACCCTTTAATATTAAATTTACAGAGAGTCGAGAGAAATGATTAAGCTTTGCGCCATCTGATTTTGCTTGTGATGGGGTTATATTATGAAATTTCTGAAATGCTCTTGCAAAACTTTCGGGGCTTTCATATCCATACTTAAACGCTACATCAATAACCTTGCATTTATTCTTTTGCAAATCTATTCCTGCAAGTGTGAGTCTACGATATCGAATATAATCACCCAATGTGTAACCGCATAGAACAGTAAAAATACGCTGAAAATAGAAATTTGACATACATGCTCTCTTGGCAATTTCGTTATAATCAACATTTTCTGTTAGATGCTCTTCTATACAGTCAATTGCATCTTGAAATTCCTTCGCCCAATTCATTTTATCAACCTCCTGTAACTAAATCATAAAGGTTTATTAATATAAAATCCTAACATGTATTGTACTTTCTTGCAAGGAACAATATCAAATCAGAAAATGTTTTTGACCAAAAACTGTGTTATTATATGTTCATACAGGTGGCATGCCTTTGAATTCCATTAATGTTCCGCCTAAATCAAAAACAACTACCATATTCTTTAAACATCTCACAAAATTTCGAATTAGATTTTTCAGTGAATTCTTTTGGTGTAGAAACACGGCTTTTTAATCCTGTATTTTTATAAGTCGCAACCCATAACAAATATGGATACAATGGCAACTCGTCCTTAACTTTCATATGTATACCATCCCTTATCAGCAATCCGTCTTCTGCTATTTTTCTTGCATCAAAATAAAGTCTTGCCCCGGTTATGTATGGAGTATTCACATCCATAGAAATCTTATTATTTTCTTTAGATGCAACAACTATTTCTCCTGAAACATTTCCATTTGAAAACATTATATAATCTTGAAATTCATTAGGATCACCAAGTAATTTTCCTATAGGTTCACTGAAATTGTTACAAATAGAATTGAAACTTTTTAACAAATTATCGTTTTTGATTAAACACCAATTATCATAAGTCGTACTATGAACAAGGACTTTAGATTCATATTTTCTCAAAAAACAATCTTGACAATTATGATGTCTATACATAAATAAACTTTGCTTATATTCATCACGATTCATAACAAGAATTATATTCTTTTCTTTGTTAAAATCTATAAAATCTCCTAAAGACATTTGCCAATTGCTACTATACTTACTTGCTCTTATACAATAAATTGATCCGTTGACCTTACCGCAAAAGAACTCGTAATCATGAGAATCGGTTAGTTCATACATAAGCCAATTATCATTGTACGGCTCATTTGTAAAAGGATTTTTTTCTGTTAATTTAAAATCATTATCAGCAAAATACAACATCAATCTAATCCTTTCTTGTACTAAATTTGATTATACAATAATTTGGGTCAAAGCTCAATAAAAGTAAAGGAAATTGATAAAGGGCAGGATAAACCTGCCCTTTATTTATACTGTATATGATTTCATTATATTTAAAATAGAATTCTCATATATATTTCCATTAATCACATCACCGTTAGAAGAAAAACTAACTGTTTTCATATCCTTTTGATTTTCGATATACGGATTATTGTACTCTATATCTTCTTTGAAATATTTCCCCAAATACTTTAAAGCATTGCCACTGGGGAAAATAACATTACCGCTTGATTTCTCAATTCCAATGGCATCAAACTCTTTTAAAATTTTTCTTGTCTGCAAATTGTACTTGTTATCATCGTCCATGCTGACAAGCCAAGCGGGATGGGTGTAAATAGATATTCTTTCATCAAGTACAGCTTGCGCAAATACCTTAACATATTCAATAGGAATTGTTTCCTGATGAAAAGCGTCAACTGAAAGCATAACACTATTTACCCCGCTTTCAGCAAGCATGTGTGTAACATTTTTAATCCTGTTAATATCTTTGCTGAAATATCCGTTTGTAATCAATTCTCTATTAGGGATATTCATTTCTTTCGCAGCAGAATGAATTTTACAAACTGTTTTAGGATACAACAACGGCTCGCCGCCAAAAGTCATAAGTGAATTGATTTTATAAAGCTTGCAAATATCGTAAACTGCTTTTTCAACTATTTCTCCGTCGATATATTCATTAGAAATATGATTGCCTTGTGAGCAATGTTTGCACTTTCCTGTGCAAGCCATAGTAACTACAAATTCTATTCTATTTATGTTTTTCAAATATTTATTCATTAATAACTACTCCTTAATATTGTAAATTCACTAATATAAGGCGCAATTATCGACAACAATTAAATACTTTTAACTCGATACAATCTGTTGTCATTTAATTGCAGCGAGCAAATACCTTGAAAAAATAACATAATGTTTTTCCTCTTTAACACAATTTAATTAGTAAAATAATTATCTATATTTTTCAAAAACATATTTATACATTGATTCTGTTTTTTTAAACAAATCATATGTTCTCAACTCATCATAATGTAGTCTATTAGCAATTTCTTGAAATCTTATTTCTCTTTCATTGTCATCTGGTATATAAGAAAAATCCAAATAACACTGGTGACACCAATAATTTCTAATCTTTCTTATATCATCTATAGTTTTATATTCTTCTTCTGTAAACTCAGGTAAATTATCACTGTAATCCAAATCTTTTAGTTTTCTTGCAATAACACCTAAATTGCTGTTTTTTAGATCATTAAAATTATCATTAAAATCGCCATTTTTCATTGCGGCATAAATTCTTTTTAAATTAAATTCCGTGCATTGAACTTGTTGAATCAACTCACTATGAATCATTTTAAAAGTATCTCTGTTCACTCTTAACCTCCATCGCTTTCATACTAAAAAATAACAAAAGTCTGTTCCATTTTCAACCATTGAAACTTCTAATAACTTATACCATATAAAATCTTTCTAAACTTACTTGTGATAATGCCAATCAAAATATAGAGAAGAATGCTAAATATAATAACTAAAGTAATTGATAAAGCAGAAAAATTCAAATGAGCAACTATAAATATATTAAATGTGTGAAAACAGTAAAAAAACAAAAATAGAATACTTCCAAATAGTGCTTTTCTTTCAACTCTATTATAATAAAAACCGACAACGAAAAAAGTAAATTTTCCTAAAAGTGGTTCAATTAAAAAATTTATGACTTCAGGGATAATAGGAATCTCTATACCACTTATTTCTATTGTTTGACCTCGCAAACTATCAAAAGGATTTGGTATTAAAAAATTTCTCACGATAGCGCTTATAATGGCAAATACTTCGTAAATACAAATCATCTCCTTGTTTTAATTATTTATTTTTTACATTATAATTCTACAAAATTAAACATTCAATCAATTTAACAGAATGTTTACCAATAGTCCACAATTCAGTACTGATAACGCACTTATAAAAGTAGGATTTACTAATTAAATAATTTATGGTAACATAAAATTGCGGAAGTTTATGCTTAATAGGTATTATGATACATAGTTATTTAGGTTGATTTTTTTTGTATTTATAATTACCATATTCTGATATGGACATTGAATATATTGTTATTTGTTAGGAGTTGAAATAATGAAAATAGATATCGGAAAGAATTTTCCGCAATATTTTAATCCTGCCTATCCTGAGGAATTTGAATTATTTTCTCACTTTGAAGTAACGGCGGGAATACCAACTGTTTTGTTTGCCATTACGACTTGGAAAGAAAACGGTAAACCAAATGTGTGCTTTCATTCGTGGAGTTGCTTTCACGGAGATAAGACTTCATTCTTTGCTGTGATGGGCAACTTATATCAGCATACCCATACCTACGCCAATATACAAAGGGAAAAATGCTTTTGCATTAACTTTCTTCCAATAAGTTATTATGACAAGTTGGTAAACACCATTCATCAAAACGAACTGAATGAGGACGAATTTGCGGCAGGAGGTTTTACTGTTTTCAATGCCAAAACCATACACGCACCTGCGATAAACGAAGCGTTTCTTTGTATGGAATGCACATTGAAAGAGGTGCAGGATTTAAGCGGTTCGGGCATTACGGCTATGGTGATCGGACAGGTTCAGCACATTTGGGTGGACGAAGCGTACGCACAAGGGTATGAGAAACGATATGGTAAGGACGGATTTATGATGTTGATACCTGCGCCGCAAGACCTGATTACCGGAGAACCAAATCAATCGGCGATTGCCACCGTGCATATTGAGAAATACGACTGATTTAAGGAGAAAACAAAAATGGCAACTTCAAATATAAAAGAATTGATTCCGAGTGAGGTTTGCAAAGTATGGGAGCTGGTTTTGGGCATTGAGAATTACAGTGTTTGGAGAAGTGACCTTAGTAAAACAGAAATTATAAGCGATAAGAAGTTTATTGAATATACCAAAGAGGGATACCCTACGACCTTTACCGTGACTCTTGTTGAACCATACAGACGATGGGAGTTTGATATGGAAAACAGTAATATGAAAGGTCATTGGATTGGCGTTTTTACGGATAAAGGCAATGAAACAGAGATCGATTTTACGGAGTGCGTGGAAGCAAAAAAGTGGTTCATGAAACCCTTTGTAAAGTTATATCTGAGAAAGCAACAGGCACAGTTTGTTGCGGATATAAAGAGAGCATTAGGAGGTAAATAAACTATGAAAGATTTGATAAGATATTGCGGACTGGATTGTGAAAAATGCGACGCATATCTTGCGACAATTAACAACGATCAAGCCTTGCGTGAGAAAACAGCAAAGCTATGGGCAGAGTTAAATAACGCCCCTATTCTGCCTGAACATATTAACTGTGAAGGCTGCCGTATGAATGGAGTAAAAACGGTATTTTGCGATAGTCTGTGCGGGGTTCGGAAATGTGCGTTAAATAAAGGTGTTTCCACCTGCGGTGACTGTTCTGAATTAGAAAATTGCCCGACTGTTGGGGCAATCCTCAAAAATAATTCGGCTGCTTTGGAAATTTTGAAAGGATAGAATACATAGAGTAACAAATAAAAATTAAAGAGGTATGGAAATTATGGGAAAAGAGAAAATCAGGTTTATATGTTTTTTACTTGCTTCAATATGTTTTTTTATAGTGTCAATAATTAATTTTGTTGATAAGAATACTGCTCCGGCAATAACATTCTTATTATTAGGTATTTCATTTTTACTTTTATCAACTACACATTTGAAAAAAGATAAATAATCACAACACCAATTTTGCAGGAAATGCAATGCTTGAAAATGCCCCTACTCAATCAACTATGACGGAATTGCTTGGACAATCTATGTTTGAAGTGTGGCAGGAGTTGTGTTCGGCGATTGATGAAAAATATGATATGGAAAAGCTATAGAACACAGGCGGTAAAAATTGGACTTACGAATACAAGTACCGCATAGGCGGTAAAACGCTTTGTAGCCTGTACGCAAAAATAATTGTGTTGGCTTTATGATTATCTTTGGAAAAGATGAAAGAGCAAAATTTGAAGATATAAGGGATAGGCTTTCCGACTCTGTTTGTAGACAATATGATGAAGCAACAACTTATCGTGACGGAAAATGGGTAATGTTTGAGCCGACTAATACTAAGCAATTCAGTGACTATATGATATTATTAGCCATTAAGAGAAAACCAAATCGGAAATAACAATATTGTTTCTAAAAAACAAAAAATTATTGTGTATAAGGAATTAACAATATGGACTGCATAATAAGAGAAATGCAAAAAGATGAATATTGCCTATTAAGTGACTTTTTGTACGAAGCAATTTATATTCCGGATGGTATGGCTGCGCCGCCTAAATCAGTGATAACTTGTCCTGAATTGCAAGTATACATTGCAGACTTTGGAAACAGCATACACGATAAAGCTCTGGTTGCAGAAGTTGACGGAAATATTGTAGGAGCAATATGGGCAAGAATTATGAATGATTACGGACATATTGATAAGAATACCCCATCGCTTGCAATGTCTGTCCTTAAAGGATACAGAGAAATGGGAATCGGGACTTCATTGCTAACGCAAATGTTGTCAACGGAAAAAGCCGCTGGTTATGCAAAACTTTCTTTGTCTGTTCAAAAGGACAATTATGCAGTGAGGATGTATAAAAAGGCAGGCTTTAATACGGTTGACGAAAACAACGAAGAATACATTATGGTAATCGACCTAAATAAAATCAATTAAGAATTTGGAGGTTATAATGCCTAAAGAAGTAGAACCTAAAGATACTACACGAGCTACGGCGTATGAGTTTTGGATGAAAGCACCCAATCCAATGGTGACTTTTTTTAAGACTTTTGATGTTACTAATCTGATAAAGGTTAGTCGAAAAAGAAATCTGAAATTTAATATGTTGCTTGATTATTGTATAGGCAGAGCCGCTGTTAATATAAAAGAGTTTTATATACTTCCTGTCAGCGACAAACTTATACAGTATGATACAATAGCGGTAAATACCATTGTGAAAAATAAAGATGGAGAAGTTAGTTCCTGCGATGTTTTATATGATGACGATTTAAATAAATTCAACGAGCAATATCTGAAATACACTTCTAAGGTTGCAGAAAGCTGTAAGGATAGGGACTTATCCGAAAACAGTATGGTAATCGGTACATCTGCTATCATAGATACAGAAATTGACGGTGCCGTTGGTATGAACAGCGGCATTTTTAATAATCCGTTTATTATTTGGGGCAGATACAAAAAGAAATGGTTTCGGTATTATTTAACACTTTCTTTTCAGTTCCATCATACGCAGATGGATGGTGCTCACGCTGGTGCTTTTTTAGCTAACCTGCAAAATGAAATTAATGATATATCAAAACGATAAATTGAAAACCATACTAGACTATCTTATTCTATATATTGATTAAGATTGGGTACATAATGTATAAAAAATATTTGAAGCGGCTGGACTTAAAAACTCCTTTGTGGTATAAGTGTGTACTGCAAAGGAGTTGATTTTATGTCAATGCTTAAAGAGTTATGGTATGGAAATATAAATCCGAGTGAAGATAAAGAAGTATCTAATGAAGAAAAGAAATTAGTCGAACTAATGGCAAGGCATCAGGAGTATTTAACATTAACACTTAAGGATAAAGAACTTGATACGTTCAAGAAATATGTTGAATGTGCTGACGAATACACTTCCTTTCTTGAATGTCAAGCGTTTGAAATTGGATTTAAGTTAGCGGTTAGGTTGCTAAACGAATAAAAAATTAATCAAATAAAATTTATATAAATAGCAGTTTCTCTTAATTGAGAAACTGCTATTTTTTTGTTTAAAAATTGTTGTACAAAGTGCTGAAAATAAAAAAGATGTATCTTTGGAAGATACATAATTAATGGATAAAAAGTGTTGGTTTGTGTCAATGAGGTTTAATGAATAGTTATGGCTAAACAAGGTTATTAATTTAACTACTACATATTGTTTGTGCAGGTTGATTAGTAATACCTTAAATGTATCTTCTGAAGATGCACATAAGGTTAAAAAATCTGTTATCTTTTTTGTGATAAAAAAATTTGGCTCAAAAGTGTTTGCTTAACGGCTAAATATATGGAGGGCGTATGTAAATATTTTGTAAATAAAACTGAAACGCCCTCATTTTTTGCCGTTTTCGAGGCTATATAGTGAAGGGGCTTTTAAAAAAGTTTGGCTCAAAAGGTTAAAAAAGTGTGCAAGGGTAAGTGAGGAGGTGATTTTATGAATAAGCAAAAAGGCAATTTCTTTCTTCTGCCAAATAAAATTTTTGACGAAGGCTTAACTCCTATGGAGTTTGTGGTGTACAGCTTTCTGACAAGCATAGGTGATGCTAAAGGAAAAAGTTTTTATTCCGTTCCGAACATTGCAAAGTACTGCGGTATGTGTGAGAACTCCTGCCGTAAAGCAATCAGAGATCTTGAGGAAAAAGGCTATGTTGATGTTTCGGAAAGGTATTTTGCACATTCAAGACAAAGCAATGTGTATACGGTACACAAAATATGAACCACCGCCGGTTCAGCAAACGGTGACAAACAATCTGAAAGGCTTTGGGTAAAAGCAAGTAAACAAATCGGAATAAATATAAAAATCGGTTTTTCGGCGTTTGTGACGGTAATTTAAAAGAATAATGAATAAAGGTGCTTTGCACCGCACTACATCAGTCAGCAACGCTGACTGTTAGGCGAGTTTCGTCTTTGTATTACGCCACGGCGCAAAACAAAGACAAGCGGGAGACCCGCACCCCAAATTTTGAAATCAGGAGGTAAAAAATCATAGATAATAACAGAACAGAAATTTTAAATTTCAGGGTAACAAAAATGGAAAAAGAATTGATAGAGATGTATGCAAGCACCAACAAAACCCACACGCACAATCATCTTAAAATCGACAGTGCGAACTTTAAAAGCAGAAGAAAATTATTATTTCGGTTGGTAATTCAGGAGGTTTACATATGAACACAGACAAAATGATAGAAACCGGATGCATCCCGTTAAATGAAAACGGCTCATTTGTTTACGGCTACAAAGACAGAAATATAAACTACTGTGTAGTCAGCCGTTATAAAAACATCGGCAGTATTGAAAATTGCCTTGCCCATATGATGAAAGATGAATTGTCAAATATTGCTCAAAAGTCCGAGGAAAGTTTATCACCTTTGGATATGGATAAGTAAATGAGATAAGAGTATTGTGTTGTGCTGAAAGGAAGTGTAATTATGATTGAAAAAGAAAAAGAATACAGAGCGGCTCTATACTGCCGCCTGTCTTCTGATGACGCTTATCTGGGTGAAAGCGGAAGTATAAAAACTCAGCGTGCTTTGCTGACGCAATACTGTAAAGAAAACAATATTCCTGTATATGATGTTTATACTGATGACGGCTTCAGCGGTACAAATTTTGAAAGACCTGCATTCAAAAGAATGCTCAATGACCTTGAAAGTCACAAAGCAAATCTTGTAATAGTTAAAGATCTTTCAAGGTTCGGCAGAGAGTATGCTCAAATGGGAATGTATATTGAAAATGATTTTGAAGACTGGAACATCAGATTTATATCAATAGGTGAAAACATAGATACGCTTAACGGTACAGACGAAATACTGATGCCCATAACAAATGTCATAAACAGCCAATACGCAAAAGAGTGCTCACGAAAAACAAAACAGGCCCACAGAGCGTTGGCAAAAGAAGGAAAGTTTATCGGCAGCAGAGCACCGTTCGGTTACATAAAAGATCCAAAAGACAGGCATCACCTATTAGTTGATGAAGAAGCTGCTTCGGTAGTGAGAAGCATATTCAAAATGTTTTGTGATGGTATTGGTTATGTTCGTATGACAAAAATACTTCGTGAGAAAAAGATATTAAATCCTCAAGCATACTTCAATAAAAACAATCCTGATTATTACAAAAGCGATTACTGGCGTCAGAATTTTGACTGGCACGCAACATCAATAAGGGTAATATTGAACAATCCCGTCTATCTCGGTCAGACAACATTCGGCAGAACGAAAGTTAAGGGTAAGACAAAGAAGAAAAAAGTTGCAACAGATGAAAGTGAATGGATAGTAGTTGAAAACGCTCACGAACCTATAATAGACAAAGCAACTTGGAATCTTGCACACGATATTATGAAGAACAGGCGCAGAGAAACCAAAAGCGGTGAAACTCAAATGTTCGCTGGACTTGTAAAGTGTTCCGACTGTGGCTCTGCCCTTAATGTATCCAGAAATGCCAAAACAGGTAAATATACAGGGTTCTCCTGTTGGGTATACAAGAACTACGGAAAAGAAAGGTGTACTTCACACGCCATAGGTTACAAAACACTTTACAATATTGTACTTGAAAACATTAGGCGGCAGGCAGAATGTGCGTCAGGGCAAAAAGAAAAATATCTTGAGATGCTTAAAAACCAAATGGCAGAAAAAGCAAATCAGGATATTAAATCAGTCAAAAGCGAATTGAAGAAAATCAACAAAAGAATTGACCAGCTTGATAAGATACTAAACAAACTTTATGAGGACAGAGCCTTAGAAAAGATAACCGAAGAGCGGTATCTTTCAATGAATGGCAGTTATGAAAACGAGTACAACGAACTGAAAGAAAGGCAAAATGTATTATCACAACAAATAGAAAATATTGAAACTACCGAATGCAATGCCGAAACATTTACTAACCTGATTGAGAAATACTTAAATATCACAGAACTCAATGCAAGAATTCTTAATGAGCTTATAGAAAAAATAGTCGTCCACGAAAAAGGGATCATCGACGGAGAAAAGTTTCAGATGGTGGAGATATATTATAAATTTATTGGGAATTTTATATAACACTTCATATTTATAATTGTTGATTATTAATGAACTTATGCTATAATTATGTTATAATACATTATGCAATAAGTTAAGTGTATAGATGAGATTGATTTTATGAAAGAGTTTAAAAAATATTTTTTTGAATATTTTAGATACGAAAGTGATTTTATTAATCTGATTAATAATCTTACTTTGAATTTTCAGGTTTTAGTGTTCGGAGGCTTTGTTAGAGATTTTATTTATGAATCCAAATTGGGTTCAAGGGACACAGACATTGTGGTGAATATAGAAAATGATATATTATTTGATTGTATATCATCTTTTATTGATAATGACAAAATTACCATAAACCAATTTGGTGGGTATAAACTAATACTGAACAATTCTAATGTTGATATTTGGTCTACAAATGAGACTTGGGCTATTAAAAATGGATATTTTACCAAAGAAGAACTATTGAAAACTGTTTATTTAAATATTGATGCTTATGCTTATGATTTAACAAACAACATGTTTTTAGAGGATTGCAATCATTTGAGAATATCAACAATAGATATAGCTTTTCCAATTAATCCGAACGAAGAACTCAATCTTGCAAGAAGTTTAGTTTTATCTCATAAGTATGGTATTGATATATCAAATGCTATTAAATCTAAGTTAAGAGAAATACTAAATTCTAAAATAAAGAGAACAAAATTTTTAAAATCTCAAATCAATCATTATGGGAAAGTTGAAATAACAATTAATAATCTTTATATGTTTCTTGGAAAGGAAGGTCATTAATAAATTATGTTGAATATATGTTATGAATCTACAAAAGAATGTAATTTAAACTGTGATTATTGTATTACAGCGGATAACCCTAGATTAAAAGGAAATGATAATTACATCGACATAATAAATTACATAGTTAAATTGAAACCAGAAAGAATTGTTATAAGTGGTGGTGAACCACTAATTGACCATTTTTTAGTAAATAAATTAAAAATGATTTTTGAAAAATTACCAAATACATATGTCTCTCTAAGTACAAATGGTGTCGAAGAAAATTTTGATTTTGAAAAAATTATAGATTATGTGGATTGTTTCGATTTTAGTATACCTACAATGGATAATGAAGTATATAAAATTATGCGCGGCCAAGATTGTATAGATAATGTGAAAAAAAACATAGAATCCATAATTAAACTTAAAAAAAATCAAAAATCAAAATTCGATTTAAAAATAAGTTATGTACTTACTAAGATGAATAAGGATTCACTTGTTGATGTTTTGAATTATGCTAGAGAAATTAAAGTTGATTCATTTAGAATAGGTAGGTTTTTTCCTTTCAGAAACGCAATTAAATATGAATCAAAATATTCTCTAGATGAAGATGAAATAAAAGAAGAATTAAGTAAAATCAATTTTAATGAATATCCATTTAAAATTACAAAACCAATAAGCAATATAGAATTAATGGAAAATGGTTATGTTACTATTAATTTCTCAGGTGATATTTTTTATCCTACACGAAAAGGGAAAAATATCATAGGAAATATATATAATACCCCAATAGAAAATTTGTTCAAGATTAATAGTAAACAGCAGCTGATTTTCAAGAATTTATCTACAAAAAAAATAGACTATGTATACGAAAAATATTTAGTAGCGGAGAGAATAAGAAAATCAAATGTTCCTAGATCTTTGCAAGATGAATTTAATAGTGATAGAACTAGAATCATATACTCGTCTTCATTTAGAAGACTTCAACAGAAAGCCCAAGTTTTTTCCCTTGAGAAAAACAGCAATGTGCGTTCAAGATTAACACATTCTATAGAAGTATCTGATGTGGGTAGAATTCTTGCCACTAGGATTGCGGAAAAACTTACTAGTATAAATGGCTCATATAAACTTAAATCTGATGATTCAGCAAAAATAATTTCAATAGTGGAAACAGCATGTTTGATGCATGATTTAGGTAATCCTCCGTTTGGTCATTTTGGAGAAGATGCAATAAAAAAGTGGTGGAAAGATAAAAACGATATTTATATAAAAGAATATAATCAAAATGCGAAATTAATATCAGCCAATGCCATTGATATGAACAATTCATCAGCTAAAATGCTCCTAAAAGATTTCGAATTTTTTGATGGAAATCCTCAAGGTTTTAGAATAGCAACACGTTTATACAGTTTTAATGATCGAAAAGGTCAAAAAATTGAAAGTGGATTAAATTTAACATTTTCTACCTTAATGTGTGCATTGAAATATGTTGGATGTTCTGACAATCTTAATCCAAAAGATGTTGACAAGTCAATTAGCAAAAAACCTGGTTATTTTGTTTCAGAAAAAAGAATCGTTGAATATATATCACAAAAAATGAAACTAGAACTTGGATATCGTTTTCCGTTTACATATATCATGGAAGCTGCAGATGATATTGCATATTGTTTAAGTGATATTGCTGATGGCATAGAAAAACAAGTGCTGACAATACCTCAGTTTGCTAAGGAATTCCAACAAATATGGAAAGATAAATTTGACAGTCCAGTACCAGAAGAAATACTTTCAGACGAACTTATGAATGATATGTTAGAAAATAGGATTAAGGATTTTAATACTAAAATTTCATCTTTATGGGCGACTTATATATCTAATGAAGTAGTGAATGTTTTTGTAAATAATATTCAAAATTATATTGAAGGTTCGGTTTCTGAAATAATAACAGAAAGAAATATGAAAGAACAATACAGACTGCTTAATACATTGAAGACTATTTCAAATAAAATTATATATAGATCACCTGAAGCTGAAGCAATTGAGGTTGCCGGATTTTCAATAGTATCTGGTTTACTAGATTTTTTTGGAGTTCTGCTGCGATTACCTATGGAACACTTCTATTCATTTGTATGTAGTGATCAGGAAATAAAAGAAAGTGACGAATTAGGAGTATATAATGATAAAATTGCAGGTGAGGTTAAGAAAAATTATGCATATGAATTTAGAATTTACAATATGTTATCAAAACGGTGCGTAAAGAGTTATATGCATCAAATTCAAGAGTGGAATAAAGATAATAATAATTCTATAAGTATTGAGAATATTGAGTGGTGGTTAAGAGTTCATCTTATTATTGATCATATCAGTGGTATGACTGATGATTATGCGTTACAATCCTATCAATTAGCTAAGGGTATAGATATAAAAATTAAATGATTATTTTATCCTTAAATACAACCACAGGTCGTCGGTTCGAGTCCGACCAGTAGCTCCATTCGCCGCGAGCGATTTGCCCGCGGCGATGCTTTTCAAAAGCACATGTAAACATAATATGTATGAAGGCGTAGCTCAGTTGGTTAGAGTACCTGCTTGACATGCAGGGGGTCGGTGGTTCAAGTCCACTCGTCTTCACCACATCGGAGCAGGCTTTCTATCGCTTGCTCCGATTTTTTGTAAAATCGAAGCGTACTCATGCCTCTATTTCTCCTTTTTGCAAAGCGTCACGCTCTCGGCTCGCCTGATCTGTTGTAAACATTCTTATGACGGCACACAGTTGCTGCCTGTTTTTTGCGGTTTACAAGGATTGGCTCTCTTATCCGCAATCAACAAAAAATATTTTTCATGCACCTGCCATATCAACAAGAGAGGTCATCGCAAAGATAACCTCTCTTGTTATTTTTTTGTATTCACTTATTGTATTGGGTTTGCATTTATTTTATGACGATGATATCGGAATATACGAATACTTTTTCATTTCCGTCGCTTATTTCCACACGGTTAGGCATTGTGCACTTCAGCCTGTCCATATATTCTTTGATTCCCTTTTCGATTTTTACAAAATCACACTTAAGTTTTTGCTTTTCGTAAGTGCCGGTGCCTGCGCACACAATAAAGATCCTTGATTTTAAGTGCTTTCGTGTTTCCTGTGACTGGTGTTCATAAAGCCATCGGATCAGCTTGTCTTTATCTTGTGCATTTTCAAGATCCAAAAAAACATTTTCCTGTTCGAGCTTATGCGGATATATAGTGAGCTTTACATCATATGCAATCTTGTTTATGTAAATATCTATTGAGTGATGATATTCATCTTCTTCCTTTTTTGCGCCGAATTTAACGAAAATCTCTTCACATTTTTTAGATGTGGCAAAATTATACCACCTGTGCAGGGCATAATTGACATCAACACCGTATTTTTCTGCAGCCGAAATGCATTCGTCCGCCGTTTTTACTTGATATATAAATCTGCTTAATTTATCATATTTTTCATTTTGGTATTGCCAAGAGCCTGACATAAGATTAAGTGCTTTGAGCAGTTCTGTTCTTTCAATCATAATCTCACCGTTTATAAAATGATATTGTTATTTCTAATATAACATATTCTTGCTTTGCGATCCAGTGTTTTGAATGCAAAGAAACCGTTTTTCAGCGAATTTTGCCTGGTTCAAGATGATTGAAAATGTGTTGAAACTGTTATATAATGAAAACGTAGAACGGATAAACGGAGCTGTTTATGAAAAATTTTTATTTCTTTGATTTTTTAAAAAACTTTTTTAAATGGCATAATATACCCCTTATGATATATCTTCTGATCAACTTGGTGTTTATCTATATAGGAACAGTGGCTGTAACCTATTGCGCCGCTATGGTCTATTATGACGGCGATACGGCGGCGATGCCTGTTGATGTGTCCTCAAACAGATTTTATCTGATAACAGCCTTTGTAATCGCTTTGGTTTATTTTACGGTGCTGAGCATTACCCTTTCTCCGATAGGGGAATGGATATTGAGAAAAAGATTCCGCTGCAAGAAGATCAAAGACCCGATTATGAGAAGACGGATACGTCCGCTTTTTCATGAAGTTTATGCGGCGGCGCGTAGGAAATCGCCGGAAATATCGGGTTCCGTCAAAATTTTTGTTCAATACAGCAGGAATCCCAATGCGTTTGCCGTGGGAAGAAGATCGGTATGCGTCACTACCGGGCTGTTAAACCGTCCCGATGAAGAGATAAAGGGAATATTGGGGCATGAATTCGGTCATCTCGCGCACAAGGATACGGACCTGAACCTTGTTGTAAACATTGCGGATTCCATGACGAATCTTGTTTTTTTGGGCGTTTGGATCGTTGTTTTCGCAGTAAGAATACTCTTGAAAATCATATCTTTGGTCACATCGGTGCTTTCATACGGGGCTTCGGCGTTTGTTACGGAGATGATCGATATAATGACTGATCTTGCCGTGTTCTGCACGGTATATATTTTTAAAAAGCTTTGGATTATAACAGGCAATCTGCTGTTTATGGCGAGAAACAGAAAGGCGGAATATGATGCCGACCGATTTTCTTTTGAACTGGGATATGACGGCGGAATCATAAGCTTTTTATACGCTCTGCCGGATTCGGTCAAGGGCAAAAGAAATCCTGTCAGAAGGCTTATAAAAGCCATTGCAACGGTTGGAGCCACTCATCCTCAGACTTGGAAGCGGATAGAGGTTCTTGAAAAACTCAGGGCAAAAGCATCGGAAGAAATGATATGAAAGATGGTTTTGTTTGGGAAAGACAGCGAAAAAATAACAGGCGGTGATCATATGGGGGCAAGGATATTGCTGGCGGAGGATGATGACTTTCTCCGCAGCGGACTTATGGAAATGTTTCAGAAAGAGGGTTACGAGGTCGAAAGTGCCGGGACTTGTTCAGCGGCTATCAGCGCGTTTGAGAGCAGTCCTTTTGATCTGGTGATTCTGGATGTTATGCTGCCGGACGGAAACGGCTTTGCTATCTGTTCTCAGATCAGAAAAAGCTCCGGTTCTGTGCCGATACTTTTTTTAACTGCATGCGATGATGAGATACAGATCGTAAGGGGTCTGGATTCGGGCGCGGACGATTATGTTACAAAGCCTTTCCGCTTGCTTGAGCTGTTATCGCGTGTGCGCGCACTGCTGCGGCGAAATGTTAAATCCGTTCCGGCTTCCGGCAATATCGTTGTGAACGAAGATAATATGACCGTTCAAATTAGCGGAGAAAAAATCTATCTTACGCCGACGGAATACCATATTCTGTGCATACTGCTGCGCAACCGCGGAATTATCGTTACACGCGATTCGCTGTTACAGGGTATTTGGGATTGTGAAGGTGCGTATGTGGATGATAATACGCTTTCTGTGCATATCAGCCGGTTAAGGGAAAAAATAGGCGCCTCCAACATCAAAACCGTTCGGGGCGTAGGTTATCGCTGGGAGGACTCAAAATGAGCACACAGGTCTTTCTTATGGTGATTGCTGCTGTGCTTGCGGTTTGTGCGGTTGCTCTGCTTGCCGTGTGCGTCAAAAGAAAAAAAGAAGTCAGCGGCGTGGTAAAAAGCATAGAAAAATACCTTGAGGACGGTCTCATTTCCGATTTCAGTCCGCACGATCATTATATTGCAGAGCTTCAGAACGCAGTGTTTGATCTTGAAACACGCCTGGAGCGGGAAAAGCTGAATACAAAAGAGAAAACGCGGCAGAATACGGAATTTATTTCCGATGTCTCTCACCAGCTCAAGACGCCGCTTGCGGGTCTGCGGCTGTATTGCGAGATGGAACATTCTTCCAATCCCACTTCCCACAGCGAAAAAGAGCTTTTGCTGATCGAAAAGATGGAAAATCTTGTATCCAGACTCCTTCGTCTTGAAAAGATACGTTCCGATTCTTATGTTATGGAGTTTAAAACGTATGACGCTGCTGACTTTATAACTCCTTTAATCGAAGATTTCAGGCATCTGTTTCCCAAAAAGAATTACAATGTAAGCGCGTTCGGAAAAATACGCTGCGACCGGGAATGGCTTGCGGAAGCTGTGGGAAATCTCATCAAAAACGCAAGCGAACACACGGCAGACGACGGTATGGTTGCCGTTTCGGTCAAAGACGCGCGCGGATTTACGCAGATAACGGTGCAGGATAACGGAGGCGGAGTTCCTGAAAACGAGCTGCCTATGCTTTTTACACGGTTTCATAAGACCCAAAACGCTCTGCCTTCAAGTGCGGGAATAGGGCTTGCCATTACAAAAGCGGTTGTGGAAAAGCATCATGGCACGGTTTCTGCGGAAAATAAAAACGGCGGACTGTATATCGTTATCTGTCTGCCGCATATAGACGGATATGTTGCCATTTAAAAGCGCAAATCGGTTTTGTTTATCTGCCGTTTTGCGCTTTTTTTAGCCGGTTCAACAGGTGAAAGCCTACGCAGACTTACGATTTCTTAAGATTGATTTCACCGAAATGAAAGAATGGCGGTTTATAATGATCATCAGGGAGGTGCGAGACTTGAGAAAGAAACTGACTGTTCATACGCTTGCTCTCGGTAACCTTAAAAACAGAAAAAAGCAGTATGCCTCGCTGATCATCGGAATCATTCTTGCCATGGTGTTTTCTTCCGGCGTGTTGCTGATGTTTTCAAGCTTTACTGCAACGAAAGAGAGTATGCGGGCAGAGCTTGTGGGTTATGCCGACGGGATATACAGCTTCGCAGACCCTGCGCTTTTTGAAAAGGCAAAAGAACAAAATGTTGTGGGTGATTACGGCTTTGCCCATGTGGTGGGCGGCGTTTATACGGATGCGGACAGCGAGCCGTATGCCGCTGCGTATTATGACGATGAAGCCGCAGGGCTGGCGAATATTCGGTTTATTGAAGGGCATTATCCGCAAAACGAAAATGAGATTGCAATAGAAAAAACAACGCTTGACAAGCTAGGAATAGACGCTGAAACAGGCGATACGATAACGCTTGGCTTTTTGGTGCAGAACGGAGAATCGTATCTTGACGGCAGTTACCAAAAGGAATATGTACTAAGCGGAATAGCCGAAAACAAATTGATCAACATCACTTCCGGCTATAATATATCGCCCACGCGGATACCGTCCGTATTTGTTGCGGATTCAGCTTCACTGGAACCGGGCGGAAAAGAAATGCTTGTATGTTATTTTAAATATGCCGATACGGGCTTGTTTTCCGGCAGCAGCGGATATGACCGTTTTTATACCTTTATGGAAGAAAATTACAGCGGCGAAAATCTATATCAGCATTTTTTTGATCCTTATATCGGGGTGTCTTATCAGAATGACATGTTTTCCGAGTCCGTGGGATTTGTTGTGTTCCTTATCGTGATTTTGATGCTGGCGTCCTGTATAGGGATTGTGAACGCTTTTAACTCCAATCTCAGAGAACGCAGAAAACAGATCGGAATGCTGCGTACGGTCGGCGCAACCAAGCGACAGATCGTCATTATTTTCGGCAGGGAAGCGCTGATACTGAGCCTGATCTGTGTGCCGCTCAGCATTGCGACAGCCTGCCTGCTCGTCAAAGGAATAACGCTTGTTCTGGGGGACGGTTTTGTTTTCGCGGCAAAGGCTTGGATATTGGTTCTATGTGCCGTTTTCGGAATGATCTGCGTCATGCTTGCGGCGCTGATTCCTCTTATAGGCGCGACGAAAATTTCCCCTGTTCAGACCGTGAGAAATATAAACATAACGCGAAAAGCCGCGCGCAGAAAGATAAAAAGCAGGAAAAGCTTTTTGCCTGCAAAACTAATCGCGCAGAGAAGTCTTTTCTTTCACGGAAAAAGCAGAATCGCCGTGAGCATTATATTAGTTGTTACAATCGTTTTTTCCTGCTTCGGATTTTCACTTTTGGAATTTGAGAAAAATCAGAGCTATACTCGGGAATACGATTATTCGCTGAATATCAGCGGAAAAACGGTGGCGTCGCCTTTATTCAATATAGAGGAATATGAAAACGGATATACAGTCAGTGACTATTCTTCGGTTTTATCTCTGCCTTATGTGAAATCGGTAAACCGTTCGCTCAGCTGCAAAGCCGCGATACTCGCCGATGAGCTGACGGAATATCAGAAAGCAATCCTTTACGCGAACGCATCCGTTTTTGATTCCTTTTATGAGTATGCAGGTGAGATCACAGCGGAAAATATAGATGATTTCTATAAGAATCATGATTCAGGTGCTTTATCGCAGATTAAAAGCGCTTGCGGTTACGGCGAAGAGCTGATTCCCATAACCATAGTTGCCTTTGACGAACCCGTGATAGAAAAGCTTGAACCTTATATTTCGCGCGGCGATATAAATATGAGCGCTCTTGAATCGGGAAGCGAAGTCATTCTGTATGCGCCCAAGAACGTTGCGCTTTATTATGAGGAGGATACGGGCAACGGCTTTTCGTACGGTATTGACATCGGGGATGATATAAATACGAATAAAAGCTATCTCAAAACAGGCGAAAATAATTATGAAACAGGTGACGAGATAGAGATAAGCGTTTTGACCGGCACAAACAGAAGTGATTCTATCAGTGATTTGCTGGAAACAGATGATGATATTCCGACTGTTCCAAAAAAATGGGAGCGAAACGATAAGACAGTGCGCATAGGCGCGATTGCGTATGAACTGCCGGACAGCATTACGTTTTATGAGAACACGTTCGGGTTCACTTACAGCGGGATCACTTTGATCACAACAGTAAACGCTATGAAGTCTTTTTACGGCATACAGCGTTACAGTGATCTGAACATCACGCTCGATGAAGAGTGCACGGATGAGATGGACAGGGAGATGACCGATTCTCTTCAGGGTGTCGCGAATATAGTGGAGAACGGCAGAATCGAATCGGCATTTTCTTATTTAAAAGAGCAGGAGCAGTTCAGAAATTCAATGCTGATCTCCCTCGCGTCAATCCTCATTTTGTTTTTGAGCATCAGCGCAAGCATAATCAACAATTCGCTTACTGCGCAGATACGTGAGGGCAGACGTGAGATCGGCACTTTAAGAGCCGTGGGAGCGTCCGCCAGAGAACTGTTCGGCTCCTATATACGCCAGCTGCTATCCCTGCTCGGAATCAGCTATGCAGTCGGTTTTGCGGTTTTTGCCGCCGGTTATGCCGGAACCTTTATTTTCAGTGCCGTCACCGATTCGGGACCGCCGTCCTTTCAGCTCAGTCTCTGGCAGACCGTTCTTGCCTGTGTGCTGTTGTTCCTTTTCTGCGGCGTAAATCTGTGGCTCAAGATAAAAAAAGAGATGAAACACAGTGTTATTGATAATATACGAGAGTTATAAAAACCGCCGGTATCAGCCTGCGGTCATAGGATAAGAAATATAAGGAGAAAGCTTATGAGCATTATAGAATGTAAGAATTTAACAAAGGAATACATGAGCGGAGAAAATGTTGTTAAAGCGGTGGATGATGTTACCGTTTCATTCGATCAGGGCGAATTCTGCGCCGTAACGGGTCCGAGCGGATCGGGCAAGTCCACTCTGCTCCACCTTTTAAGCTCTCTTGAAAGTCCCACTTCGGGTGAGGTGATCTACAGCGATAAAAAATTATCAGGTTATAACGATAACCAGCTTTCCATACTTCGCCGCAGGCGTTTCGGCTTCGTTTTTCAGGCGTATAATCTTGTGCAGGAATTAACGGGATATGAAAACATAATCCTGCCCGTCATGCTGGATAAGAAAAAGCCGGACGATGAATATATTGAGAAAATCATTTCTATTCTCGGTATCGGAGACAGGCTCGAGCATTTGCCGTCCGCTCTTTCGGGCGGTCAGCAGCAGAGGATCGCCATTGCGCGGGCGCTCGCGAATAAGCCGTCCGTTCTGTTTGCGGATGAGCCTACGGGCAACCTTGACGCACAGAGCGGCAGAGAGGTGCTTTCCCTGCTTAAATATACGGGCAGGGAGCTGGGCATCACGCTCATTCTTGTTACGCACGATCTGCATGTTGCGGAACAGGCGGAAAGGATCATCACAATAGAGGACGGAAAAATCGTTTCCGATACGAAGCCGCTGGAGGGATAGCCGTGAAAAAGAAGCTTACGGTCAATACGCTTGCCCTCGGTAACCTGAAAAACAGAAAAAAGCAGTATGCTTCCCTTATCATCGGTATCATTCTTGCAATGGTTTTCTCGTCTTCCGTTCTGCTGATGTTCTCCAGTCTGGTAGCCTCCGTTTATCAGCAGGAAAAGGACAGTATCGGCAATCAGAACGGCATCTATATCAACGCAACCCGGAAGCTGTTTGCGGACGCCGCCGGAAATCAGCTGGTCGGCGATTACGCTTTTGCGCGTGTTGTGGGCGAAGTCTTTACGCAGACCGATGTCTCTTACACAGTAGCGGCATATGATGAAAAAACGGCTCAGCTTGCGAATGTTCAGTTCATCGAGGGCGCTTATCCGCAAAAGGAAAATGAAATAGCCGTTGAGCGGTCAACTCTTGCACGGCTTGACTCGGACGCAGCGGTCGGGGACAGTATCACTCTGCGTTTCGCCGTTAAGGACGGGGAAGATCATCTGCCGCAGATAAAAGAGAAAACGTATATATTAAGCGGTATTGCCTCAAACAAACTTTCAAACATCAGCGGCATTTCTTCCGAAAGCAATCTGGTCCCGTCCGTTTTTGTTGCGAAAGACACGCAGATAGAGCCGGGCGGAAAGGAAATGCTGGTCTGTTATTTCAACTACTACAAGACCAATATTTTATCAAATGTGCAGAATGATGAAAAGCTTTCTGATTTCTTAACGAATTCAGGCGCCGATTTAAGTAACTGGATACCTGCGGACAGCGCAAGTTTTGTTGTAAACAACAGCAACAACGGCGTTTTTACGGCGAGTATGTTTATCATCCTGTTTGCGCTGGTTTTGCTTGCGGCTTCCTGTCTCGGTATCGTCAACGCTTTTTCTTCAAATCTGAACGAACGAAAACGGCAGATCGGAATGCTGCGAACAGTAGGCGCCACGAAACGGCAGATCATAATCATCTTCGGCAGGGAGGCGTTTTTGATCAGTCTTATCTGCGCGCCTGTCAGCATCGCGCTCTCGTGCCTTATCGTAAAAGTCGGATTGATGATCCTTGGTGAAAGATTCGTCTTCGCGCCGGATATCAGGGTGATTCTTCTCTGCGCCTTTATCGGAATCGCCTGCGTTATGCTTGCGGCGCTTATTCCGCTCATCCAAGCGGCAAATGTGACGCCGGTGCAGACGGTCAGAAATATAAATATAACCCGCAAAGCCGCAAGGCGGAGGATAAAAAGCAGGAAAAGCTTTGTGCCGTCAGACCTTATCGCAAAAAGAAGTCTTTTCTTTTACGGCAAAACAAGAGCGGCGGCGAGCATGATTCTGGTTATAACCATCGTCGGTTCATGCTACGGCTTTTCGGCGTTTGATGATATGAATGATTTTGACTGGCTGCCGCAGTATGAATATGAGATGCAATACAGCGATTATTCCGCCGGGCTTGTTAATGCAGCAAAATCTCAAAACGGTTTCACGTACTCGGAATACAGCAGAGTCCGATCTGTTCCCTATGCCGGCGAAGTAAATCGATCGCAGCACTGCAAGGCGTTTATTGTTGAGGATGAGCTTTCCGAATATGAGAAGACCGTTTTGTATTCGGATGGTATGATGTCTGTATATAACGATATAGGCTCTTTCGTACGGCAGCTTACTCCCGAAAATGTGGATGAATATATCACCTCTGCTTATTCTCCTTCTTATACCGCGCTGCGCGATTACTGCGGCTCCAAAGCACTCTTACCCATAACCATCGTGGCGCTTGAGAGCAATGTTATAGAAAATTTAAGCGGCAGTATTGATGCAGGGAAGATAGATATTGCCGCGCTTGATTCGGGTGACGAAGTTATCGCCGTTGCGCCGAGGGAGCTTGCTGTCAGAGCCGTATTTGAGTCCGATGACCCGAATGACGGATTTATATGGGGCCCTGACAGAAATGATGATATAAAAAACGATGTTGAATACCTTAAACGCGCGAAATGCGATATTAGGGCAGGACAGGAGCTGGATATAAGTGTCGTTTCAAGCGACGCAGCCGAAGAGCCTGAATATGAGATCGTATATCATGAAGAGGAAAAAGACGCGGATATCGATACGCAAAACCTGCATAAAACGGACAGCTCCGTTAAAGTCGGCGCGCTGGTTTCTGCGTTCCCGGATGGATTTAATTCGGAGTGCAGCGGAATTTCAGGCAGCACAATTGTGCTTTTGACAACGCTCAGCGGCATGAAACATTTTTATGAAAGCAATTATTACAGCAATATCAATTTCAATCTAAACACCGAATGCACGGATGAGATAGACGCTGAAATATCCATGATCCTTCAAAATATCGTTGATTCCATAGAGGGCTATAACGACAGCTTTACTTCATATTACGCTTTTGTAAATCATGAAAATCTGCGTAATACGGCGCTGCTTGTCTCTCTTCTGGCAATACTGATCCTGTTTTTGAGCGTCAGCGCAAGCATAATCAGCAATTCGCTCACTGCGCAGATCCGAGAGGGCAGGCGTGAGATAGGAACGCTGAGAGCCGTAGGAGCGTCCGTGAGAGAGCTGTTCGGCTCCTATATACGTCAGTTACTTTCCGTGCTCGGAAAAAGTTTCGCAGTCGGCTTTGTGCTTTTCGGTATCTCCTATTTTGTCGCACATGCGGTGTTTAAATCCAACGAATTAGAGTGGTTCTTCAAATTCAATATCTGGCAAACGATAATCGCCTGCATTCTGCTGTTCGCGGTCTGCGGCTTAAACCTTTGGCTGAAGATCAAAGAGGAAATGCAGCACAGTATTATTGATAATATCAGAGAATTATAGTAAAGGAGTCAGTAAATATGAAAAGAATAATCACTTCGCTTTTGGTGTTTATGTTTTGTATTTCCGTTGTATCTCCCGTTTTCGCAGAAGAGGTTTCGGATGACGCCGATGTATATGCCGGAGAGCCGCAGTCCTTGTCATCTCAAACCGAAGAGGAAACACAGAACGCTTCACAGCCCCGTCTGATGGTGAGCGAATATAAATGCGGCGTGCTGACTCCTGCCGAAGACGGAACCGTGGAGATCAGCTTTAAAAACTACAGCGCGCAGAAGGCTGTGTTTAATATCAAGCTTTCCGTGCTGGATGAAAGCGGCGACATACGGGCAAGCGGGATCGGCACCAAATATGTTGATAAAATAAAAGCCGGAGGCACCTATACATGGTCTCTGCCCGTCACCGTGGCAAAGACTGCGGCTTCGGGCGAACATAAGCTGAGTGTTACGGCGGAATATGAGGATGAATATTTTTCCGCGTATTCCTCTGCGGACACGCTTGCCGTAACCGTTGCGCAGTCGGTGGGCTTGGATTATGACGGACTTATACTTCCCCCCAAAGTTACGCAGGGCGAAACCGCAAGCATCAGCGTCAGTTTTATGAATACCGGAAAAAGTGTTATCAGAAACTGTAAGGTTCAGTTTGCTATAGACGGGCTTCAGACCGGCGGTGTGCTGTTTGCTGGGGAGATACCGGCAGGTGAGAGCAAAGAGGGCACGGCCAATTTCAGCGTAAGCAAGGAGGCGCTAGGTGAGACCTCCGGTACGGCAGTTCTGAGTTACGAGGACGAGCTTGGCGGTCAGTATTCACAAACGGTGGATCTTTCAACCGTAATAGAAGAACCGCCGCCGGAAAAGACCGAGGAAACGGAAAAAGAGAGCAAGTATCCGCTCTGGTGGCTGTTTCTGATTGCGGGACTGATCGGCGGAGGTGCAATCGGTTTTACAATCCCCACGGCGATACACGCGCGCAGGCAGCGTCTTGAGGATGAAAAAAGGCTGTAAATTACGAAATAACATAAAGATTTACGTATCATAAAAAGGGCTGCCTCAGTTCATTCTGAGACAGCCCTAATTGATTTTGTTTATTTATTTTCCGTTATATCAAATTCAAAATATGCGTTTTCGTCATACCACAGCGGGAAATTCGTGCCCCACACATTGTCCTGCAAAATGTATGTTATGCCGTTTTCGGCTATATTTTCAACAATGTTGTCATATTGAAGAATCTTTCCTCTGCCGGGGGATAAGAGCGGTGCATGGCGGTTTGTAATTCTATATTCACCGCCGTTTGTTTTCAGTTTGGCGCCCTGTACGGCGTGTATGTTTTTGCCGCCGTTTTTAACGATTTTATACGGGTCTATCCATTCTTCGATCTTTCTGATCTCAAAATCTCCGTCAGCCGGATAAAGATGCATATAAATGGCTTCGGAAAGTCTGTTTGCATCCTTGCCGTACCATGAAAGCTCCGTTTTCAGTCCGTCCTCATGCAAGGTGTAAACGATTTGAATCAGTCTCGGTGCACCCAGTTCTTCGCAGGCGGCTGCATCACATTCCAGATCGACGAGGATTTTGTTATCTCCCGCGGAATATGCGTTTTTGAGCCGATAAGGGAATCTGCCGCTCGGATATTTTCCCTCGGCATATTTCAGAAGCGGTCTGCCGAAATCCGATACCGCCCAGTGAACATTTTTTTCTATATCACGGCTGTAGTTATGCAGCCAGAAATCATAGTCGTCATGATTGAAGCCGATGTATTCGGCAACGCAGCGGTTATTCTTTTTAATCACGCTGTCCTTGCCGCAGGTCAGGCTCTTAATGCCGCCTTTTTCGTTTAGTTCAAGCTGCCATTTTCCGCAAACCAGAGGCTTTGATATATCGTATCCGATATCTGATTTTATCGGTTCGGAAGGAATCAGCTTATTCAAACGCGCCTGTGCTTCGGCTTTGAGTTCGCTGCTTAGGCAGCAAACGGCGTTTTTGATATATTCCCGCTGTTCCTGCCAGCTTTTTTCGATCGTTCTGTAATTTGCTTTTTTATTTGATCCGTATATTCTGCCCAGCGTTATGATCATATTCTGCGGATAGTCCCTGAACGGATGGTGAATAACGGATTTTCCTTTTTTTCTTGCTTTTGCAAAATCCTTTTTCAGATAGTTTTCATAGTCGCCGAGATAGGTTTTCATATCCATACCCCATGTGTGTTCGGCAACGCACATGAGCTGATCCGTAAAGCGGATATACTGTGTTGAATTTCTTTTCAGCTTTCCGTTTTCAAGCCATTCGCTTTTGAGGCTGATCAGTTCTCTCAAAGCGCCTGTTTTGTATGGATCGGACGCGGCTCCATGAATCCAGGTGTCTCCCAGCTCGTCGGTAACGACCGGCAATTCGTTTCTCTTCTCCCAGATTATATCCGCAAATTCATCCATTGAGCCTGCCTCAACGGTGTATCCGGGATACTCTTTTTCAATATCCTGAAGCTTGGAAAGTATCTTTTCCGGCGCAGGCGTTCCATGATTGTCGAGCGTGTGGTCAAAATAAAGCACTTCTTCTATCAGATCGCATTTGAAAGCGCCGCCGTAGTCTCCCGAATATATTACCACAACTTCGGAATCTCCGCATTTCCATAAAAAGCAGGGAGGAACATCACAGAGCGCGGACGCTCCGTTTACACCGATATGAAGAAGCTTGATCCCGTGCTTTGCGAGCAGCGGCACAAGCGCCTTTGTGTGCCCCGGCACGTCCGTCATTTTTGCGGCAGTCGTTTTTCTTCCGCGCAGTTTGTCAAGGCTGTCAACTATTGAAAGACCGTAATCAAGCGTATCATAGTCCAGAAGCTCCGTGTGAGTCGTGAACGGCATTGCGTGCGGCACGATATTGCCGTCTTTAATGGCTTTTTTCAGCTTTTCACGGTTTGCGCTGCTACCCTTGGTGAGCGCTTCTTTTAAGATCCACGAACCGGTTGTCCAGATGAATTTTCTGCATTCGGATGTGTTGAGATTTTCCGCAAGCTCAATAGCGCCGGGTATATATTCGTTTATGTATTTGCTCTTGATTTTTGAGGCGAAATCCGTAAAGCCCAGATCAAGATGCGTTTTAGAAACCACTATAACTTTTTTCATTTTGCATCCCTTTCATTTCTGAAATTTATTTTTCGGTGATAATAATGTGTTCGATCTCAACATTTTGCTGAGCGCCCTGCCCGTTTAATGTTATAAGGGTGCCGCCTGTTTCGGTTGCGAAATTCCAGGGCTTGGGTGACGGTCCCGTTTTAAGACCGTATGTCATCGTGATTCCCTCATATGTAATGCTTGCGTTGTTCTCGTGGTCGTGACCGCAGAAAAGATATTTTGTGGAGCCGAGCTCCTTGCATTTGTCAAAGAAGCCTGAATTTACCTTGGCACAGCCGGGAAGATAAGCGCATTTTCCGAAACCGTATTCCTCCGGCACGGTATAGCTGCCGTCTTCATTTTGAACGGCGTATTTTTCAAGAGCCTCTTTAAATTCCGGCTGGGCAAAATGGGAAAATACCATCGAAGGCACGGTCCTGCCTGCGGCGGCTTCAATGCCTTTTACGTTCCACTCGTACCAGGCAATCTGTTCATATCCCATATAAACTTCACCCGTTGCGCCGTCATCATATTCCATATATCTGCCGTTATCCATCATAAAGATCGTATAAACAGGACTGCCGCTTTCCGTTATGTTGATCACATAGTTGCCGCTGCCGTACAGATTGGAGGGGCCTTTCTGAAACAGGCAGTATTCCGAATCCATGTAACAATCACCTTGCCAGTTAAGGCTGTTTGTGGGTATTTCGCTGTCATGATTTCCGTATACGGGAGCCCACGGGATTTTGTAAGAATCCATATGTTTAATTAAATTTTTCAGGGAAAAACGGCTTGCCATAGCGGATACGTTGTCGCCCGGCATAACAATCAGATCGGGCTGAGTCTGCGCAACCAGCGCGTCCATCTCATCGTAGCACGCTTTATTGTCGCTCAGGATTGCCCAAAGCTGCGTATCCGTAAACATGAGAATTTTGAAATCTTCTCTTGTTTTGTCAACAGTCTGAATCGCTGAAAGATCAAAATCCTGTTCAGCGCCCCATATCTCAACATGCTTTTCGCCGGTAAGCGGGAAAAACAGTACGCCGACAACAACAATCGCCGCCGCAGCCAAAACGCAGGCTGTTATCTTTATTCCTTTAATTATTTTTGCTTTTTTCATGATGATTACCCTCTCTTTATGCGTTATTTACATTTTATGCGCACTCAATTCATTATACCGCCGTTTAAAATCGGCTGCAATCAGTAATATTCAATAAATTTCGCCTGCACTTTTTGTACTTTTATAACAAAAACAGAGCTGCATTTTGATGCAGCTCTGTTATAAATTATGTATTAAATTAATAAATTAGAGTTAAAAATCAATCATCAAAAAGAACCGTGCTGAAATATCTTTCTCCCGTATCGGGCAAAACGGTTACCACGGTCTTGCCTTTCCCGAGCCGGCGCGCAAGCTTGATTGCCGCCGCCACATTGGAACCGCTCGATATGCCGCACATTATGCCCTCCTCGGACGCAAGACGCCGTGCGGTTTTGATTGCCTCTTCATCCGACACAACGCATATGTGTTCGTAAATCGTGGTATTCAGATTATCCGGGATCAGACCGTCTCCTATTCCCATCTGAAGATGCGTTCCAACAGATCCGCCGCTCAGTATAGCGGCGTTTTCAGGCTCCACCGCCCAGATCTTAATGGATGGATTCTGCCTTTTCAGAACCTCTCCTATGCCGCTTATCGTGCCGCCTGTTCCTACACCGCTGCAAAAGCCGTCTATATCTCCGCCGACCTGTTCAAGGATCTCGGCGGCGGTGTGGTATATGTGCGCTTTCGGATTATCAGGGTTCTCAAACTGCCCCGGTATATATACGTTGGGATCTTCGGCCGCCATTCGCTTTGCTGTTTCCATGCATTCCTCTATGCATTTGCCGATGTTGCCGTCATCGTGGATCAGGATAACCTCGGCGCCGTAATTTTTAACAAGCTTTCTGCGCTCTTCGGAAACGGAATCCGGCATGATTATCTTGATCTTATAGCCCTTAACAGCGCCGACCAGCGCAAGACCGATACCCTGATTTCCGCTTGTGGGTTCCACGATAACCGTGTCTTTATTTATAAGACCTTTCTCTTCTGCGCATCTGAGCATGTTGTATGCAGTACGGGTCTTTATTGAGCCGCCTATGTTCACGCCCTCGTATTTAACAAGGATCTGCGCTGCATCAGGTTCACAAAGCCTGTTCAGCCTTATCATCGGCGTGTGACCGATCGCGTCAAGAATCGTATTATATACCAAAATATCTCCCCCTTGTACTATTGTATTTCTGTTTCTGCGATATTATATCACTTATGTTATCTTTTTTCAAGAAAATAAGGATATATATGGAATTCGGCAGGACTGTGTGATATAATCCTTTTAATCGGCAAATGAATCGTGAGGTGAATGTTCAGTGGATCAGTTTGATAGAACAAGGCTTCTGATCGGAAGTCAGGGTATGGACAGGCTGAAGAACAGCCGCGTTGCCGTATTCGGCATAGGCGGTGTGGGCGGCTATGTTGTTGAGGCGCTTGTGCGTTCGGGCGTGGGTGCGCTCGATCTTGTTGACAGCGATGATGTCAGCCTTACGAATCTGAACAGGCAGATCATAGCCACGCATCAAACAATAGGTGCACCTAAAACAGAAGCGGCAAAAGCGCGCGCGCTGAGCATAAACCCGGAGGTCAAAATAGAAATCCACAATCTTTTTTATACGCCTGAAACAGAACACCTGTTTGATTTTTCGGTTTATGATTATGTTGTGGATGCGGTCGACACTGTTACCGCTAAGCTTTCCATAATAAAAAAAGCGAAAGCGAGCAATGTGCCGGTAATCAGCTCCATGGGAGCAGGGAACAAGCTTCGCCCCGATCTGCTTGAGGTCGATGACATATATAACACCTCGGTTTGTCCGCTTGCGCGCGTTATGCGCTCTCGGCTCAGAAAGCTCGGCATAACATCGCTTAAGGTGGTATATTCAAAGGAAGAGCCTGTAAGCGTTAAGGCGGCGGCAAACGATGAGGCGCTTCCTCCCGGCAAGCATTCCGTCCCGGGAAGCACGGCGTTCGTGCCGAGTGCGGCAGGGCTCATCATAGCTGCCGAGGTCTTTCGTGATCTTACGGGGATGCATTGAGTCTTTTCCGTTATATTTTCGCATGGATGCAGACAACGCCTGCGTCTGTAACATCAATTATACCGTAGCGTGCATCCAATACAGCACCGGGATTAAAAAAATAGATACCGTCAATATATTCCTGAAACGGGGTGTGGGTATGGCCGAAGAGGGCAATATCCGCGCCCCTTCTTTTCGCCTCGTTGATATAGAGCGACAATCCTGATTTAACACGGAATGTGTGCCCGTGGCACATCAGCACCTTTTTGCCGCCGAACATGAATTCCTCTGTTTCAGGGGCGTCGGACGACCAGTCGCAGTTTCCCGACGCGCATATCAGATTAAGCCTGCTGCCGAAGTATAACTTTGCGTTTTCAAGATCGCGCTGTGAATTGCAGTCTCCGAGATTTACAAAGAGGGAGGCGTCGTCGATATGCTTTTCCGCAATATCAAAAAACGTTACGCTTTTTCCGTGGCTATCGGAAGTGATTATCATTCTCATTCATATACGCCCTTTCTTTTTCATATGTATTATTATACTTCGCATAAGGGGGGAATACAATGAGCGATTTCAACTTGAATGAAAATGAGCTTAAAAAACTGATGAAAAACGCCTCGTCAAGATCATCAATAGACATCGGCAAGATGAAAGAGGCGGCGGACAGCGGAAAACTTGATGATTTTTTGAATAAAAATCTTTCTCCCGACACCGGAAAAAAGCTTAGATCCGTATTGTCCGATAAAAAGGCTCTTGAAAAAATGCTGGGGAGTAAAGAAGCGCAGGCGCTTTTACAAAAATTTAAAAAGGAATAGCTTATGGATAATTTAAACGATATTATTGCCAATCTTTCACCTGAAGATATGAATATGCTCAAAGGCGTGGCGGAATCTATTCTCGGTCCCGGAGAGAAAAAGGGGGCGGAAAAGCAGCAGGAAAATCTTCCTGCTGCCGGGCCCAATCCGCTCGGTCTCAGCGCGGATGATTTCAATATGATGATGAAAGCCAAAACGATCTTTGACAAAATGAATTCCGCCTCAAACAAAAATACGGATCTCATTCTTGCCCTGAAGCCGCATCTTTCGCCCGAAAACAGAAACAAGGCGGATATCGCCGTAAAGATACTCAAGCTTTTTGATGTTCTGCCGCTTTTAAAGGATCTGTTTTAAACGGCTGAATTTTCCGTCAGCGATATAGAGGACGCCAAAAGACGGGTCAGGGAGATGCATGAAAAAGCGTCTTCATATTTAAACGGTGAAAGCAGGGAACAAAGGAAAAAAGAGCCTGCGGGAAAGTCCGAACAGGTGCGTGAGCCTGCGGATAAAGAGGAAAAAGAGCCCTCCGAACAAAACAAGGATTCAACTATCATACTGATCATTCTGCTCATTCTGCTTTCCCAGGGGGAAACGGATGACAAGCTGCTGCTCGCGCTTCTGTATCTGCTGTTTTAACGGGCGGCAGCTTTTTTCATTCTGAATCAGTGATACACCTTGACTCTCATACAGTGTTTTTTAAGCTTTTAATTCATAAATTGTTAAATAAATAATATGTGGAAATAATTGTAATATTATGCTATCATATAAAAGTTAAAGCACAGAGAGTTTTCTGAAAACATCTTCTGTTTGCTAAGCAAATGATCTTCGGGAGGTTCAAAATGTCTGATTTTATGAAAGAGGATGTTGAAGACGGCGTTGAAATCATCGCCGTGGCGGCAGACCGCTTTAAAACCAATGAGATTTCGATTTCATGCCTCATGCCGCTCAGCGAGCGGTCTGCGGCGGATAACGCAATAGTTCCGATGCTGCTCGCGAGGAGTTCAAGGGAATACCCCTCCATACTGAGCCTTAACAGAAAGCTTGCTTCTTTATACGGAGCGCAGGTGGAGACAGTCATTTCAAAGGTAGGCGAGGTGCAGCACCTCAGAATAGACCTGACCTGTCTTGACGACCGCTTTTCGCTGGACGGTGAAAAGATAACGCTTTCGTGCGTCAATCTGCTGCTTTCGCTTTTGTTTGATCCGGCGCTTGATGAGAACGGAGATTTCCTGCCGGATAATGTTGAAAGGGAAAAACGCGTCCTCACTGAAAAAATAGAGAGTGAGGAAAACGAAAAACGCGTTTACGCCCTTCGCAGAGCCGAGGAGATCATGTTTGACGGAGAGCCTTATTCCGTAAACAGATACGGCTCAAGGGAAAGCGTGGCTGCTGTTACACCGCAGAGCGCTGCCGCGGCTTGGCGCAGTATCCTGAAAAGCGCAAAGCTTGTGCTGACCGTTGTGGGCAGTGCGGATATCGGTGAGATAAAAGACCTGTTTGCCGAAAAGCTTTCGCATATTCAGAGAGAATACAGAGCTTTGCCGGCGCCTGTCATAAAAAAAGTTTCAGGCAGCGTGAAAACAGTTATGGAGCGTCAGAAAATCAAGCAGGGCAAGCTCGTTATGGGCTTCAAGGCGGACTGTGATCCGAATGATCCCGTCCGTGCCGCGGCGATGCGCTCTTTCTGCGATGTTTTCGGCGGCGGTCCCTATTCAAAGCTGTTTGCAAACGTGCGTGAAAAAATGAGCCTTTGCTACTATTGCTCGGCAAGGTTTACACGCCAAAAAGCTTTTGTTATGGTGCAGAGCGGCTGCGAGGAGGAAAATATGGAAAAAGCGCAGGCGGAGATCTTAAATCAGCTTGAGGAGATAAAAAAGGGCAATTTTGATTATGAGTTCAGTTCCTCCAAGATCGCGCTTTCCGACGCGCTTGATTCGGTTTATGACGCTCCCGAATCCATCGAGGCGTGGTACGGTCTCCAAAGCGCGGACGGAAAATATATCTCGCCGTCAGAGAGCGCGAAGCTCAACAATGCCGTAACAAAGGAACAGATCATGGATTGCGCCGCGTCGGTACAGCTTGACACGGTATATAAGCTTTCCTGTGAAAAGGAGGATGCCGAATGAAGATAACCGAGTCGCCGGAACTCAGAGAAAAGCTTTATGAGATAGACCATAAATCGGGACTTAAGGTCTTTGTGATGCCCAAAGAGAATTATAAATCCGCTTACGCGGTTATAGGCACCAAATACGGTTCCATTGATACCTGCTTTAAACGCAGCGATAAAAAGGACTTTATCCGTGTGCCTGAGGGGATAGCGCATTTCCTTGAGCACAAGCTGTTTGAGAGCGAGGAGTTGGACGCGTTTACACGCTATGCCGAAACGGGCGCTTCGGCAAATGCGTACACGTCTTTTGACAAGACCTGCTATCTCTTTCAGTGTACGGACAGGTTTGAGGACAGCCTGCGCATTCTGCTTGATTTTGTGACCCATCCTTATTTCACAAAGGAAACGGTTGAAAAGGAGCAGGGCATCATCGGTCAGGAGATTACTATGTATTATGACGTTCCGGGCTGGATGAGCACCTTTAACCTGCTGAAATGCCTTTATAAAAACCACCCTGTAAGGATAGATATTGCCGGCACGGTTGAATCGATCGCGCAGATAACGGACAAGCTGCTTTATGACTGCTATGACACTTTCTATAATTTAAACAATATGGCGCTTGCCGTGGTGGGAAACGTTCAGCCCGAGCAGGTTCTGAAGATCTGCGATGAGGTGCTTAAAAAGTCTGATGACGTCACTGTTGAGCGTGTGTTCGATGAAGAACCCCGCGATATCGTAAAGTCCTATGAAGAATACAATCTGGCAGTGAGCATGCCCGTCTTTTCGTTCGGCTATAAGGAGGCATGCACAACTCCGCTGCGAACGATAAAGGAAACGGTTGAGATGAATATCCTGCTTGAGATTCTTGCGGGTGAGACTTCGCCGCTTTACAGCGAGCTGTTTGAAAAAGGGCTTATCAACACAACCTTTTCAAAGGAATATTTTACCGGCAGCGGATATGAAGCCGTTATCTTTGAAGGAGAGAGCACGGACGCCGCAGCCGTTGCGCAGGCTATAAAGAATCAGGTGGCAAAGCTCCGTAAGGACGGTATAGGCGACGAGGAGTTTGAATCTGTTCGCCGCAGCCTTTACGGCAAGGAAATTATGTCTTATAATGTAACGGACGATGTTGCTAACGGAATCATAGGCTGTTATTTTGCCGGCTATAGCATTTTTGACGTGGTGGAGGCGTTCAAAACTGTTCAGAAAGAGGATATTGAAAAGCTGCTTTCGGAAAAGCTTGATGAAAAATACAGTGCGCTTTCCGTTGTGAAATCTAAGGAATAACAGGTAAAAAGCTATGAGTGATTATACAGAGGTCTTTTTTGACGGACTCGGCATCAGCTTCAATGTGCCGTCCGTTGCGTTTACAATAGGCGGTTATGAGGTGCATTGGTACGGTATCATAATCGCTTTCGGCTTTGCGCTTGCCGTGCTTTACGGCGGGCGCACGGCTTACAAATGGAAAATGAGCCTTGACGGAATGACGGATGTACTGATTTGGGGAACCCTTTTCGGGATCGTCTGCGCAAGGCTTTATTATGTTGTTTTTGAGTGGGATTATTTTTCCGCTCACCCCGAAGAGATTATAGCCATCTGGCACGGCGGTATAGCCATTTACGGCGGCATCATCGGCGCAATCATAGGCGGCTGGATAGGTGCTAAAATCGGAAAGATAGATTTTGCCAATCTGCTGGATATCGGAGCGCTCGGACTGCTCATCGGGCAGGGCATAGGGCGCTGGGGAAACTTCTTTAATCAGGAGGCGTTCGGCGCAAATACAGAAACGGCGCTGTTTCGCATGTGGTCAACAAAAATCAGGGATGAGCTTGCCGCCAATCAATATGAGTTGCTTGAGCGCGGTATGGAGGTAAACCCTGCCGAAGCCGTTCACCCCACATTTCTGTACGAAAGCGTATGGTGTATCGCGCTGTTCCTTATCCTCCATTTCTTTGTTAAGAAACGAAGAAAATTCAAGGGGGAGATTTTCCTGCTCTACGGCATAGGCTACGGACTTGAAAGAATGGTCGTTGAGGGGCTGAGAACAGACAGCCTTTATATCGGCTCAACGAATATCCGTGTAAGTCAGCTGTTATCCGCAGTGATCGTCGTGCTTTTCACGATCTGGCTTATCGTTATGTTCAGAAAGCTGAAGAAAGGTACGCTCGCAAGGAAGTATCTCATTGATCCGCCGCCGGTTGAGCCGGTTTACTGTGCTGTTTCTCAGGAATATAAATATTCCGAACCCAATGGCTCCAAAGAAGATGATTTCTATTTCAGAGTTTTGAAATAGTATTGAACGATTACATCTCTTGCTTAAAGAAAGGAAAAAATATGAGCATTATAGACGGAAAAGCCGTTTCCGCCGCAGTGCGTGAGCGCGTCAGGCTGGAAACGCAAGAACTGAAAAAACAGGGCGTAACGCCCGGGCTTGCCGTAATTATCGTAGGCGATGATCCGGCGTCACAGGTATATGTAAGAAATAAGGAAAAGGCGTGCGCAGAGGTGGGATTTTACAGCGAGAAATTCGCTCTGCCCGCCGAGACCACGCAGCAGGAACTGAACGCGCTCGTTCAGGAGCTAAATGCCAGAAAAGATATCAACGGCATACTCTGTCAGCTGCCGCTGCCCGGCCATCTTGATGATAAAGAAGTCATCAATTTGATTGACCCTATCAAAGATGTTGATGCGTTTCATCCCGTAAATGTGGGCGCGATCATGATAGGCGATTATCATTTTCTGCCCTGTACGCCTGCCGGAATCATGGAACTGCTGCACAGCACGGGAATCGAAATAGCAGGGAAAAAGGCTGTTGTTATCGGCAGAAGCAATATAGTCGGCAAGCCTATGGCAATGCTGCTGCTCCACGCGGACGCAACGGTTGAAATCACACATTCTAAGACCGCCAATCTTAAGGAGATCACCAAAGAGGCGGATATTCTTGTTGCCGCAGTCGGCAGAGCCAAATTCGTGACTGCCGATATGGTTAAGGAAGGCGCCGTTGTGATTGATGTCGGCATGAACCGGGATGAAAACGGCAAGCTGTGCGGCGATGTGGATTTTGATTCCGTTGCCGAAAAATGCTCGTTCATAACTCCGGTTCCGGGCGGAGTAGGTCCTATGACCATTTCAATGCTTATGCAGAATACATTAACGGCGGCAAAGCTGCAGAATAACCTTTGATTCTATTTTGCACTGCTTTTTCATAGAATGAATAAGATTTTGAAATCAGCGTGTTAAAGTTTAGAAAATTATGATTCTGCAGACGGAGATTGTTTATGGATATTATCGAAATTATAAAAGCAATAATTCTGGGCATTGTTGAGGGTATCACCGAATGGCTGCCCATCAGCTCAACGGGGCACATGATCCTTGTGGATGAGTTCCTTCAGCTGAATGTTTCCGAGGAATTCAAAAGCATGTTCCTCGTTGTTATCCAGCTCGGCGCGATACTTGCGGTCGTTGTGCTGTATTTTAAAAAGCTGATACCGCTTGAGGTGCAGAGCAAAAAACTTTGCTGGAAAAAGGATACGCTCACAATGTGGCTCAAAATCATCGTTTCCTGCGTTCCCGCGGCGATCGTGGGCGCGTTTTTTGACGATGAGCTCGAAGCCGTGTTTTATAACTGGCAAACCGTTTCGGCGGCGCTGATTATATTCGGCATACTGTTTATCATCATTGAAAAGCGCAATAAGGGCAGGGAGCCGCGTATAAATTCCATCAATGAAATTACGTATCAGACAGCCGCTATAATAGGCATTTTTCAGCTTATAGCCGCCATCTTTCCCGGCACGTCAAGGAGCGGCGCAACGATTGTGGGCGCGCTGCTGATCGGTGTTTCCAGGTCGGTTGCCGCCGAGTACACATTTTTCCTCGCGGTTCCGGTTATGTTCGGCGCAAGCGCGCTCAAGCTTGTTAAGTTTGGATTTGATTTCACTTCGCAGGAACT
This sequence comes from uncultured Oscillospiraceae bacterium, assembly GCA_900539845.1. Lineage (GTDB taxonomy): Bacteria > Bacillota > Clostridia > Oscillospirales > Acutalibacteraceae > Eubacterium_R > Eubacterium_R faecavium. The sequence continues at coordinate 67,276 of UQDP01000001.1, forward strand.
GCTCATCCTTTTCGTGGGCATGGCAGTGGCGTTTGTTGTTTCCATTCTTGCCATCAAATTCCTTATGAGTTACATCAAAAAGCACGATTTCACCGTTTTCGGATGGTACAGGATTGTGCTCGGCGCAGCGGTGATACTCTATTTCGCCCTTGCAGGTTAATTATGTGTATAAATTAAATAAGATCGGTTGAACAGCCGCAGGCAGAAATTTTGCCTGCGGCTTCCTCTTTTTTCACAAAATCTTTATTGTATATTTAAATTTATTATGGTATTATATCCATGTATAATTTTTATCAAAGGAGAATTAAGATATGTATTCCGATTATTATGATTCAATCGCAAAGGTGGCGGAGACGGATAAGGAAGTTGCGGACGCTATGGCTCTTGAGCTTAAGCGCCAGCGTGAAAATATAGAGCTTATCGCCTCTGAAAACCTTGTTTCACCGCAGGTCATGGCGGCAATGGGCAGCGTGCTTACAAACAAGTATGCCGAGGGTCTGCCGGGCAAGCGTTATTACGGCGGCTGTCAGTATGTTGATATTGTTGAGAATATTGCGATTCAGAGAGCGTGCGAGCTTTTCGGAGCAGGCTACGCAAATGTTCAGGCGCATTCGGGCGCACAGGCAAACACTGCCGTTTATCTTGCGCTGCTCAAGCCGGGCGATACCGTTATGGGTATGAGTCTGGACAACGGCGGACATCTGACCCACGGCTCGCCAGCCAATATCAGCGGAAAGTATTTTAATTTCATTCCTTACGGTGTTGACGATAACGGATTTATCGACCTTGACGCATTTGCCAAGCAGGTCAACAAGGTCAAACCAAAGCTGATTGTTGCAGGCGCGTCCGCTTATCCGCGCGCCATAGATTTTAAGACGATGGGCGAGATCGCCCACGCGAACGGCGCTATGTTTATGGTGGATATGGCGCACATTGCAGGTCTTGTTGCGGCAGGACTGCACCAGAATCCCGTTCCTTATGCGGATGTTGTTACGACAACAACGCATAAGACCCTCAGAGGACCGAGAGGCGGTCTGATCCTCTGCAACAACCCGTATCTTATCAAAAAACTCAATTCCGCTGTATTCCCCGGCACACAGGGCGGTCCGCTTATGCATGTTATCGCGGGTAAGGCTGTCTGCTTCGGTGAGGCGCTCAAGCCGGAATTCAAAGAATACCAGCAGAGGATCGTGGACAATGCTAAGACCCTTGCAGACGCGCTGAAGGCAAAGGGGCTTAACCTTGTTTCCGGCGGCACGGACAATCATCTGATCCTGCTTTCTCTTATCGGTACAGGTGTTACGGGCAAGGAGCTTGAGGCAAGGCTGGACGAAGTTCATATCACGCTGAATAAAAACACCGTTCCGAACGAGCCGCTTTCTCCGTTTGTTACATCGGGCGTGCGTATCGGCACTCCCGCCGCAACAACAAGAGGGCTTCAGAAAGAAGATTTTGAAAAGATTGCCGAGTATATTTATCTTGCCGTTACCGATTTTGACGGCAAGAAAGAGTATATCAGAAACGGCGTGGCTCAGATCTGCGCGAAATATCCGCTTTATGAATAAATGATTTTAGGAAGTGAAAAGAGTGATCGGTGTTTTTGCAAAGCTTTTCGGCGCTGTAATGGGATTTTTCTATTCATTTTATAAGCGCAGAAAAACGGAAAATAAAATAGCGTTTATATCCCGCCAGAGCGAAACGCCGTCAACAGATTTTCGCTATTTGATCAATGAGATAAAAACCAATTATCCCCGGTATAAGGTTGTTGTGCTGTGCAGGATGATTCCGTCATCTTTCGGCGGGAAGCTCAGATATATCGGCGAGATGTTCCGCCAGATGAAAGCCATGGCAACATCCAAAGTCGTGATATTGGATGGGTATTGCATCCTCGCCTCCATGCTGAAACATAAAAAGGATCTCAAGATCATTCAGATATGGCATGCGCTCGGCGCTTTCAAGAAATTCGGAAGATCCGTGCTCGATAAGGAGGGCGGCAAATCCTCCAAAACCGCGAAAGCGTTTAAAATGCATAAAAATTACAGCCTGATCGCTGCCAGCGGCGATAAATGCGTGCCGTGTTTTTCGGAGGCGTTCGGTCAGCCCGAAAGCAAATTCATTCCGATAGGTATTCCTCGTATGGATTATCTGACCGATCCTTCGGAAAAGGAAAGAATGCGCGGCAATATCATGCGCAGGTATCCTCAGCTTGATAACGGCAGAAAGAATATACTTTACGTTCCCACGTTCAGGGATACGGAAAAGGATAAAAACGCTCTCAAAAAGGCTACCGAAGACCTTGTGAACAAGGTCAATTACACGGATTACAACTTGATTGTAAAGCACCATGTGGTTGACACGAACAAGGAGCAGATCTATACGGATTCGCGTATGAACAAGGCTGAGGGGGAGTATTTTACCGGCATGGATTTCATGTGCGTTGCCGATTATGTGGTAACGGATTACAGCTCCGTTATTTATGAGGCGCTGCTAAAAGATCTGCCGCTTTATATCTATTGCTTTGACAGCGATACGTATATTGATGAGCGCGGATTTTATATCGACTTTTGGAGCGATATTCCGGCGCTTTATTCCAGAAACGCAAAAGGAATATGCGATTTTATCGCGGCAGATATGCGCGCCGATGCCGATAAGGAAAAAGCGTTTAAACAGGATTATGTAAACAAACGCTTTGCTTCCATAACCGCTGAGTACGGAAAGCTGATAGACGAATTGGCGCGCGGCGTTTATGACGGTCGCTATAATTACGGCGTTCTTTCCGACGACGCCGTATCGGATGAAACGTGTGAAAACGCAGAAGCAACTGAAACCGATACAGATCCAGATGATAGTGCCGCCGAAGAAAATCCCGTTGTTACAGAGCCGGCGGAGAACCGCGGTAAAATGATAGCCGAGCAGGAAACAACCGATAAAGCCCACGTTGAAGAAGAAACAGAAAATGAGCAAAATTAAATCGCTTTTATATCCTGCTCTGCAAAGAGCAAGATACGCGGGCTTTGCCGCCGCATTTGAAAAGGCGAAAAAGCTTCCCATGAACAGCAGAAAAATACTGATGTATTCCACTTCAAAGGGAAAGCTCGGCGGAAACCTGCTCGCAATAAAAAATTATATAGAAAAAAATGAACTGGATTATGAAATCAAAGTCGTAACATCGCTCGATCCGATGGCGCCCAATGCGCTTGCCGCCGAAATGGCGAAGAGCAAATATATACTTGTGGACGATTACGAGCCGCTCGTGTATGTTCTGCGGCTGCGCAGCGGTCAGAAGCTCGTTCAGGTGTGGCATGCGATGGGCGCTTTCAAACGGTTCGGCTACGGCAGAGATTCGGCGGAAAAGAATTCGATCACCCATAAGAATTATACCGACGCCATCGTCTCTTCGCCGGAGATTGTTCCGATCTACGCACAGGCGTTCGGAATCGGCGAAAGCCGAGTAAAGCCTGTCGGCACGCCGAGAACGGACTGCTTTTTTGATGAAGCGTATGTTGCTTGCGTAAAAAACAGGCTGTATGAAAAAGAACCGCGCTTGAAAGGCAAAAGGATATGCCTTTTCGCGCCTACTTTTAGGGGCGAAAACGTGCATAATGCGTATTACCCGTCTGAATTTTTCAGCGCGGCAAAATTTATAAGCGCACTGCCAAACGAATGGGTACTCATAATCAAGATGCACCCGTTTATAAAAGAAAAAGTCTGTGTTGCGCCTGAATGGAAAGACCGTGTGTTTGACTTTTCGGATGAACGGGAGATCAACGATATCCTGTTTATAACGGATGTGCTTGTTACGGACTATTCTTCCGTTATATTTGAAAACGCCGTGATCGGCAACCCTGCCGTGCTTTACGCTCCCGATCTGAAAGAGTATGACGGCGGCAGGGGATTTTATTATGATTATTCCGATTATTCGTGCGGCGAAGTCGTATCTGATTTTGAAAGCCTTGTGCCTGCCGTTTTAAGGGCGCGGCGCGGAAACGATGAACTTGCGGCTTTTAAAAAAAGATTTGTTCCGCTGTGCGATGGAAAATCATGCGAAAGATTTGTTAAAGAAATATTGAAGTGAGAAATATGAGCTACAGATTATCCGATAAATTTGCGAATTTGAAACCCTCCGCAGTAAGGGAAATACTGAAAGTCACCAATGAGCCGGGAATGATTGCTTTCGCCGGCGGATCGCCGGATACAGCAGCGTTTCCCTGCAAAGAGGTTGAGAAAATAACGGCGGAAATTTTGAGAGAGGACCCGGTATCCGCTCTTGTTTACGGCGTTTCCGAAGGGTATGAGCCGCTGCGTGAAACCGTAAAAAAGTGGCTGAAAAGGCGTGAAAACGTCGGCACCGATGATGATGTGGTCATTATAACTGCCGGCGGCACGCAGGTCATGGATATAACCACCAGAATTCTCGCCGCAGAGGGCGATACGGTTATCTGTGAAGAGCCGTCTTTTATAGGTTCCCTCAACTGCTTCCGTTCGCACGGCTGTAAGCTGGCAGGCGTACCTATTGATTCCGACGGAATGAATATGCAGGCGCTTGCAAGGGCCATACACGAAAATCCCGACGCAAAATTTATATATACGATCCCGAATTTTCAAAATCCGGGCGGCACAACCATGAGCCTTGAAAAACGCAGGGAGATGTACCGCCTTGCCCTTGAGAATGATCTTGTCATTCTTGAGGATAACCCATACGGAAATCTCCGAGTTACAGGCGAGGATATACCTCCCATAAAGAGTCTTGATACGGAGGGTATCGTCTTTTACGCAGGCTCGTTTTCCAAGATACTCGCACCCGGCATCAGAGTGGCATATGCAGTTATACCGAAAAAAGCGGCTGCCGCTTTCACCATCGGAAAACAGGTTTCCGATGTGCATACCGGCGTGCTCAATCAGATGATCGTTTCGCGCTGGTTTGACGAATATGACGTTGACGGGCATATAGTAGATATAAGAAAGATATACAGGCGCAAGCTGAATCTTATGTGTGACTGCCTTGATAAATACTGCGTCGGTTTCATAACCTATGTTCGCCCCGAAGGCGGGCTGTTCATCTGGGCAAAGCTGCCCGATGATGTGGATATGCTGAAATATGTGGGCGCACTGCTGGAAAGAAAAGTGGCTGTTGTGCCCGGCAGCGCGTTTATGACGGATGACACGGCTGCGTGCAGCTATATACGCCTGAATTTCTCCACGCCGAGTGATGATGATATTGTTAAAGGCGTTAAAATTATGGGCGAGGTTGCGCAGCTATTTTAGGAATATACAAATTGTCAGGTTAAAGGATGGTTTAATATGTCAGAACAACAGGTTGCGGAAAAGAGAAAAAGAAGTTTATCGCTGATTCAGCCGACATCGATTCCGACTTTGGGCAATTATCTCGGCGCCATGCGAGGCTGGCCGGCGTTTCAGCAGGAGTTTGACACGATATACGGCGTAGCCGATCTCCATTCGATCACGGTAAGGCAGGAACCTCAAAAGCTCAGAAAGCAGACGAATGAGCTTTTCGCCATGCTTCTTGCGCTCGGGCTTGACCCTGAAAATGGAATCGTTTTCATTCAGTCACAGGTTCCGACGCATGCACAGCTTGCATGGATCCTGAACTGCTACACTCAGTTCGGCGAGCTTGCAAGGATGACTCAATTCAAAGATAAATCCGCCCAGCACAAGGATAATGTTAACGCCGGTCTTTTTACATATCCCTGCCTTATGGCAGCCGATATCCTGCTGTATCAGGCGGATATCGTGCCTGTCGGCGCAGACCAGAAACAGCATCTCGAAATCACGCGCGATATTGCCGAGCGTTTTAACGGCATTTACGGCAATGTGTTTACGGTGCCGGAGGCGTATATCCCGAAAACAGGCGCCGCAAGGGTCATGAGCCTTCAGGACCCTTCGCGCAAAATGAGCAAATCAGATCCGAATCCCAAGGGCACTGTATATCTTACGGATGCGCCCGAGGTCATTATGAAGAAATTCAAGTCCGCTGTTACGGACAGTGATATGTGCGTGCGCTATGCCGAGGGCAAGGACGGTATCAATAACCTTATGACGATCTATTCCGCCGTTACGGGCGACAGCCTTGAAAAGATAGAGTCCGATTTCGCAGGCAAAGGCTACGGCGATTTTAAAAAGGCAGTCGGCGAGGCTGTGGTTGCGGAGCTTGAGCCGATTCAAAGGAAATTCAATGAATTTTTAAATGACAGGCAATATCTTAAGGAATGTCAGGAAAAAGGCGCTGAAAAGGCGATGCGTATCTCTTCCCGCACTCTGGGTAAAGTCATGAAAAAGGTGGGCTTCCTGCTCTGATCAGGTTTCAAAGATATTCTGTTCATAAATATTAGGGGGCTTTTGCGGCTCCCTTTTATTTTTGTTGATCGGATCATTTTATTCAGCTATAATATTCAGAACAGTATTTTGCAGGAGAAAAAATATGGATAAATTCAGATGGGCGTATGTAGGAAACGGCAATATTGCAGTTTCCACTGCGCAGGAAATATTGAAAGGCAATCATAAGATCGTGTCCGTTTACGGCAGAAATGCCGAAAAAGCAGAGGCATTTGCGAAAAAATACGGAGCGCTCAGCTTTGAGGATCTAGAAAGCGCTGTAAACAGACCTGATATTGACGCCGTTTATATAGCAACACCGCATACCTCGCATGTTGACTATGCCGTTCGCGCTATGAAAGCCGGCAAGCCGGTTCTATGCGAAAAACCCGTGGGAGTAAGCGTGCGCGATGTTGATGTACTTATTAATACTGCTAAAAAAGAAAACATATACTTTTGCGAGGCGATGTGGACCTGGTTTTCGGATGTTGCGCTGACGGTTAAAAAATGGGTTCAAAGCGGCGAGATCGGAAGCGTCGGAAAAGTCGTGATTAACTATGCTTTTCCCGGAATACTTATGCCTAAGAATTCCCGTGTTCTTATGCCTGAAACGGCAGGCGGAGCACTGCTTGACATCGGAATCTATCCCATAACTTATTGCTATAACATTTTCGGATTTCCTAAGGATATCATCTGCCGGGGCAGACTTAAAAACGGAATCGATATCAGTGAGACCGTTACCCTGAAGTATGACGGCTTTGACTGTGTGCTGAATATGTCATTATGCTCGCTTAAGGAAAACTGCTTTATGAAAGGCACGAAGGGTTCGGTAAGTCTGCCGTCCTTCTTTCATATGGCATCCAAGGCTGTGCTTAAAAATGAGAACGGCAGGCAGGTGTTTAAGGGCAGAACGGATTATCTGACGGAGTTTGACCGGGCGGCGCAGGAGATCAGAGCGGGCAGAAAAGAATCGGTTTACATACCGTTTGCGTCCACAAGAAACTGTATGCTGATCATAGATGAATGCCGCCGTCAGCTCGGTCTCGTTTACCCGTTTGAAAAACAGAACGTTTAAAGATTGTGAATGTTTTAACGTGTTTTATACTGATAGTTTTAATATTTATTAAATATAGCTAAAAGATAACTTTAATTTTGTAACTCTTTGTAATTGACCGCATTGCTTTAATTGTGATATAATTATTTTGTGTTATTTTGATTTAAAGGAGGAATTATTTTGAAGGAAGCAAAAGCAATGGCATATGTGAATATGTACGGCGTGCTTGCAACTCTTGAAAATCTCTGTGAGATAGACGATCAGGCAAAGGCAATTCTGGCCGGTCTGAAATCGCCCGTTTCACTTTGCTTTGAGGTTGCGGACGGACCGTGCGGCACATTCCATTTTTCAAAGAGCGGCTGTAAATTTACGGAGGGCTCCGCAGGCTGCACCTGCAAAATGAATTTCAGCTCACCCGAAAAATTCAACGCGCTTATAGATAATGCAAAGCCCGGCATGCCCACAAAGGGCGTTGTTCAGGTGCTCACATTCCTGCTTGGTCCTTTTACCAAGCTTACGGACAGACTGACCGAGCTGCTCAGACCGAGCGAGGAAAATCTGAAGAACAGGGCTTTTTTTGAGGAGTCAACTATACTTACATTTTATACGATTACCGGCGCGATATCGGCTCTTGCCAACTCCGATTCCATTTCTATGTTTACCGCAAACAGCACGGTTGACGGCGTTGTTTCAATGGGCATAAAGGATAAATGCTATGCCGGGATCAAAATTAAAAACCATCATTTCACAACGGTTAAGGAAAAACCTGAAAATCCAAGAGCGGTTATGGAATTTGCGGATATTGACCTTGCTTACGGTTTGTTCACCGGCACGGTCTCAACCATTGCGGAGCTTTGCAAGGGCAACATCTATATGTGCGGAATGATTTCCATGGTGGATAACCTCAACCGTATTCTGGACAGAGTTGCCGCTTATCTCGGCTGACAGGAGGATATTGTAATTATGAGTAAATTTCCCGAATATAAACACGAAAAAAGCCAAGAGTGGTTCAATAGGGCGCTGGACGCCATCCCATCCGGCGTTTACGGACACCTCGGCCCGAGCGAGGGACTTTTCCTTCCGATCACAAAATGGCCGCTTATGAGCGATCATGCCAAGGGTACATATTTTTGGGATGTTGACGGCAATAAATATCTTGATTTTATGTGCGCTTACGGCCCGAATGTGCTCGGTTATTGTGATGATGATGTCGATGCGGCTGCAATAGAGCAGCTCAGACGCGGGAACTGCACGACTTCTCCCTCTTATAAGATGGTAGAGTGCGCAGAGCTTCTTAAAGATACCGTTGCCTGCGCAGACTGGGCGTTCTTTATGAAAAACGGCTCAGACGCCACTACATTCTCTGTCATGTGTGCGCGCGCGCATACCGGCAAAAAGAAAATGATTTTCTTGAAAGGCTATTATCACGGAGATTTCCAGTGGGCGCAGAAGATAGACTATCCGGGCATCCTGCCGGAGGATGTTGCGAACAACATTATTATTCCGTGGTTTGATCTGGATGCGCTGCAGCAGGCATATGACGAGTGCAGCGGCGATGTTGCCGGACTTATCGCACAGCCGTATGACCATGGTAATTTTAAAGATAATGAGTGTGCCACCAAGGATTACTGGCAGGCAGTTCGCCGATTCTGCGATGAGCATGGCATCGTGCTGATCTTTGATGATGTGCGCACCGGCTTCAGACTTGACCTCGCCGGCTCAGACCATTATTACGGAATCAAAGCAGACCTTATCTGCTTCTGCAAAGCGCTTGCAAACGGCTACAATATGTCTGCTGTGTGCGGCGGCGAACATATGAAATCCACCGCGTCATCCGTTACATACACAGGCTCTTACTGGATGAGCGCCGAGCCTTTTGCCGCTTGTCTGGTGTGCATAAATAAGATGAAGAAGCTCGATGTTCCCAATATGTTCAGAAAGCTCGGAACAAAGCTTACACAGGGCTTTTCCGATGCTGCGGCGGAGCACGGTTTTAATCTTGTGGTCTCCGGCGAGCCAGCGCTGTTCTATCTCAGGATCGCCAATGACGACAGTTTGATGCTCCATCAGGAATGGATCGCCGAATGTGTTTCAAGAGGACTTTTCCTTGCGTCACACCACAACCACTTCATCAATGCCGCGGTTACGGATGATGATATCAAACTCGCGGTTGATATTGCTGAGGATGCTTTCGGCGTTGTTGCCGCGAGACATCCCGAAATAGAGGGATTAAAATAATCGCTTAATTAAGGAGGAAAATTTATGCCAGCAAATTACAAGCCATTTGATAAAGAAGAATGGCTCCGCCTTGAAAAAAAGGCGGATGAACTCAGGCGTCTTACGGTTCAGACCACTGTCTGGGGCGGTTCGGGTCATATCGGCGGCGCCATGAGCGCTATGGACGCTATGACGATTCTTTATCACCGCTTTATGAAACTCGATGTCAACAATCCGGATATGCCGGATAGAGACAGATTCGTGCTCTCAAAGGGTCATGCGGCTGTCGGATACGGTCCTGTTATCTGTGATTACGGCTTTATGGATGTTGAGGGTCTGCACAACTTTAATCTGACCGGCTCGCTCTTCGGTATGCACCTTGACTGCAATAAGATCAAGGGCGTGGACTGCTCCAGCGGATCGCTCGGCCATGGTCTTTCACTGGCCTGCGGATTCGCGCTTGCGGGCAGAGTAAACGGTATAGACTATATGAACTATGTTCTCACGGGTGACGGCGAACTCAACGAAGGCTCAAACTGGGAGGCTGCAATGACCGCCGCGCAGTTCAAACTTTCAAATATCGTTGTGCTTGTTGACAACAACAAATGTATGATCGACGGCAGAGTGGACGATGAAATGAAAGTTGAGCCGCTCGATAAAAAATTCGATTCCTTCGGATTTATAGTTGAGCGCATAGACGGTCAGAATATGAAAGAACTCAACTCGGCAATAGAAAACGCGATCAACAACCATAAAAACGGCGGAGATAAACCGTACGCTATTATTATGGATACGAAAAAGGGTGCAGGTATCGACTTTATGGAGGACGACTATCATTGGCACTACGGCGCTCTTGACGATGATAAGACGAAACGGTGCTACGACAGTCTTGATAAATATTATGCATCTCGTGTGGCTCGTGCGGAAAAGGAGGCGTAAGCTATGGCAAGCGGAATGACATATACAATGACGGAAACCACTCAGCTTTCCACGGCTGAGTACTATGGAAAAGCTCTCTGCGAGCTGGGTGAGGAGCACAAGGAAGTCGTTGCTCTTACGGCTGACCTTGCCAAGTCTACTAAGATCGGCATGTTCGGTGAAAAATTCCCGGACAGATTTTTCAATGTGGGCATAGCGGAGCAGAATATGTTCGGCGTTGCCGCGGGAATGGCAAAAAACGGGCTGATTCCTTTCGCCTCTACTTTTGCTATCTTTACCGCCGCGCGTTCGCTTGATCAGATCCATACGGATATCTGCTATCAGAATGTTCCTGTTAAAATCATAGCAACACACGCCGGCACATCATTCGGTCAGGCAGGTTCAACGCACCATTCACTCATTGATATGGCGTGTATGAGAAGTTTGCCGCATATGACGGTAATCTGCCCCTGCGACGGTGTTGAAACTTATCATGCCGTTAAAAAGGCTTATGAATATCCCGGTCCGGTCTATATCAGGATCAACCGCGGATTTGATCAGATCATTTATAAAAACATTGAGGACTGTGATTTTGAAGTCGGCAAGGCGAAGGTCATGAACGAAGGAACGGATATCACCGTTATCGCATGCGGTTCATGTGTTTATCAGGCTTTGCAGGCAGCTCAGATGGCAAACGCCGACGCAGGCATAAAAGTTCGCGTGCTCAATATGCACACGATCAAGCCGATAGACGAAGAGGCGGTTATGTCCGCCGTGATGGATACAAGAAGGATTATCACCGTTGAGGATCACACGGTGATGGGCGGTCTCGGCTCTGCTGTTGCCGATGTTGTTGCTAAGAGCGGTAAAGCCTGCGCGTTTAAAATGCTCGGTCATCAGGACGCTTTTTCAACCATCGGTCTTCACGAGGATCTTATGTCCATCGCAAAGATAGACGCAAACGGTATAGCAGAAGCGATTGCCGAAGTAATGCATCAGGATTTTGAAGAGGATGACGCATGGGACGATGAGTTCTAAATCGGTTTTCTCTTTATAATCTTAATTTGAAAGGAATGTGTTATTATGGCAAGCGATGTAACCCGCTATACAAATAAAGTATTTATGGCTGCCGCTCTACCGCTTATGAAAACGATAGCCACGGATGTGCCTGAGCTCGCCAAAAAGTTTGAGGGTGTTGACGCTGTTTATCAGGTTTCTGCCATGGTGAACGCGCAGGATAAGGAAGCCGTTCACTTCATTGTTGAAAACGGTGAATGGTCTTGTAAGCTCGGCGAGTATTTCGGGCAGAAGAAAATAGACGCGGAGCTTCAGTTTTCATCCATGGAAAAGATGAACGCCTTTATGAAAGGCGATATGTCTAAGCTTCCGAAGATGAAGATAAAATCTTTGCCCAAATTTCTCAAATTTATGGCAGTGCTTCTCAAAATGAGCAGCCTTCTGGGCATTAAGGAACCGCCTGAGGATGATACGCTTTCACTTCTTTTGTGCAAGCTGTATTTCTATCTGCTTTCAAGCGGCATCAGCCAGCTCAATAAAATGGGTCATCCCGAAATCCATGACTGGACTTCAAAAAGCCCGGACCGAGTTTATCAGTGGGCAATTGAGAACCACCCGGAATGCACGGCATATCTGCGCATAAAGGCAGGAAAATCACGCGCGGGCAGGGGCGAGTACAAGCGTTCCAAGCCGTTCTTCTGCATGAAGTTCGATACGCCTCAGCATGCGCTTATGATTTTATTGGGCACGGGCGATATGCTCCAGATGGTAAAGGATAAGCAGCTGATTATGGAAGGTGCGCCTGAATTCGGCGCTATGATCGGCGATTACATGATGGTCGTCGGCGACCTTGCAAAATAATGACTGAAAAAATAGAATCGGCTGAACAGATGTTCAGCCGATTTTATTTTTTGACTGTTTATGATATACACTATTTATCTATCCCTTCTTTTTTGACTCGTTTTACCATAAGAATAACAAGCAGAATAATCCAGGCAGCCCACGCAAGCGCACAGCCTAAAACGGGAACCAGAAAGTCAATAACCGCACCGAGAATAAAGGGAATGGACATAAACATCATAAATTTACCGTATTCACGGCACATGGATTTTTCGTCGAACATCCGGCGTTCCGCAGCTCTTTTTGTATTATATCCTGCAAGAAAATCAGCTGCTTTCCCTTTTGATCTGAAGAAAAACAGACCCAAAAGAAGCATAGAAACTGCCATCAGTATATCTATGGCAATAAGAATTATATTATCGCTATTCATTTTAAAACCTCCGTAAAACACACTAAATACCGAATTCTTCGGCATAAATAAGCGAGCCGCTTAAAGCGGGCGCGTTTTCGCTAAGTTGAAGCGCCATGAAGTTTACCGCCGGAATTCCGTCAGGCGTTTTTGCGCCGTATTTTTCGGCGGGAACAAAGCCGAATCGGGGATAGTATTTTTCACTTCCTAAAACGAATATATACTGCCATCCCAGCGCTTTTGCGATCTTTTTTGATTCGGTTATCAGAGCGGTTCCCACGCCGCTGCGCTGAAATTCGGGTGCAACGGAAAGCGGCGCGAGTACGAGTACGGTCTCTGCGTCGATCTGTGCCTTTGAATACATTATATGCCCTGCGATTTTACCGCTTATTTCCGCAACCAAAGAAAGCTCCGGCACAAAAGCATCGCTTTTTCTGAGCGCCTCTGCCAGATCCTGTTCGTTGCCGTCCTTGTGCTCGGCAGATTCAAACGCTGCTTTTATCAGGTCATAGACCTCTTTGTAATCCTTTTCTGTTTCTCGTCTTATAATCAAAAAAATTCCTCCCATCGGAAAAAGCAATAATAAAAGCGTTTTATGTACGGTTATTATATCATGATTGCAGGAAAAATAAAATCTGTTTCAGGGAATTGAAAATTCAGATTTTATATAATTTTAATGCGTAACTGTATTGATTTTATTTGATTTACTGATATAATATCATTGATAACAAACTATAGATATAAAGAGGCTTATAATATGGGCGAATACAGAAGAAAAACCAAAATCATATGCACGATCGGTCCTGCGTCCTGCGATAAGGAAACGCTGAAAAAGCTTATGCTTGAAGGCATGGACGTTGCCAGATTCAACTTTTCACATGGCGATTATGACACGTTTGAAAAATGGTTTTCAAATGTTGTTGAGGTCAGGGAAAAACTCGGTATTCCCGTTGCAACACTGCTGGATACAAAAGGTCCTGAGATCAGGATCGGCTCTTTTGAAAGTGAAAACGGCATAGTCCTCAAAAGAGGACAGACTTTTACCCTTACAACAGACGATATCAAAGGCAACAACGAAAGATGTTCCGTATCTTTCAAAGGTTTGCCGAAAGAGGTCAAAAAGGGCACTACCATCCTTATTGACGACGGTCTGATCGCTCTTGAAGTTGAAGAAATAAAGAACGAGGATATTCTGTGCAAAGTCATTGACGGCGGAGTGGTAACGGATCACAAGGGCGTAAATGTGCCGAATGTTTCGCTTTCTCTCCCTTATCTTTCCGATAAAGATATGCAGGACCTGAATTTCGGCGCGCAGATGGGATTTGATTTCATTGCCGCTTCCTTCTGCCGTACGGGGGCCGATATTGCGTATCTGCGCAATTTCTGCCATGCACTCGGCTGGAACGATGTCAGGATCATTGCCAAGATCGAGAACAGTGAAGGCGTTGAAAATATCGACGATATTATCCGTGAGGCGGACGGCATCATGATCGCCCGCGGAGATATGGGCGTTGAGATACCGTTTGAAAAGATCCCGGCGCTTCAGAAAATGATAATCGAAAAAGTGTTTGCGGCAGGTAAAATTGTTGTTACCGCAACGCAGATGCTGGAATCCATGATCAAGAATCCCCGACCCACAAGAGCGGAGATCACGGATGTTGCCAACGCGATTTATGACGGCACTTCATCCATCATGCTTTCCGGCGAAACGGCAATGGGCGCGCATCCCGTTGAAGCTGTCAGAACCATGGCGCTTATAGCACGCACCACGGAGCAGGATATAAACTATATAGATAGATTCAAAACACTCGCGCCCGGGCATCTGTCCGGCGATATCACCTCCGCTATATCCCATGCAACCGTTACTACCGCCCACGATCTGAACGCTGCTGCAATCATAACCGTTACGAAGAGCGGCAATACAGCAAGGCAGATCTCAAAATACAGACCCAACTGCCTTATCATTTCCGCCACAACCAGTGAAAAGGTACGCCGCCAGAACAATCTGTCTTGGGGCGTTCTTCCCGTAATGTGCGAAGAAAAGTCAAATACGGACGAGCTGTTCAGCCACGCCGTTGAAGTTGCGAAGAAAACGGGCTATATCAAAAAAGGTGATATCGTTGTTATTACGGCGGGAATCCCGCTTGGACAGAGCGGCACAACGAATATGCTCAAGGTTGATGTTGCTGATTAATGAGGTTTCAATATGAATAAAAAAATCGTAAAACTTGTTGTTGCACTGGTTGTTGTGATTGCGCTTATCGCTGCAGGCGCGTTCTTGTATACGCGTATCTCGCGCGATATCAACGGCACCGAATCCGGCGAAGCCAAGGAATATACGCTTGTGATCGAGCCGCAGGATTTCCAGTACGAAATCTCCAAAATGCTCAGCGATAACGATATAGTTGTTGATGATTCGATATGGTCCATGTGGATGGACAGCCACTACCCGGATTTTACGTATATCAACGGCGAGTATTATCTGAACTCAAATATGAGTTATGAGGAGATCGCCCAAAAGCTGCAAAAGCCGGATATCAGTCATCAGGTTGTTTCGGTTGCGATCCCGGAGGGGTATAATGTTTTTGATATAGCAGAAACGCTTGAGGAAAACGGCATATGCAGCGCAGAGGATTTTTACGCTGCCGTTTCAACAACAGAGGGTTACGATTATGACTGGCTTGCCGGATTTCCGCAGGACAGGGAAAATATCGGCTTTATTCTGGAGGGCTTTCTTTTTCCGGCAACATATGATTTCGGTATGAATACGGACGCGAAAATGATCGTCGATCAGATGCTTTCCGCGTTTGATGACCGCCTGTCGGATGAGATGCTGAATTACTGCGAACAGAACGATATGACGCTTTATGAGTTTATAACGCTTTGTTCTATCGTGCAGGAGGAGGCGCTCACGGAAAGCAGCGCTCAAAATATCGCCTCTGTTCTTGTAAACAGGCTTGACAGCGGCACCAAGCTTCAGTGTGACGTAACTTATTATTACGCGCAGAAGCTGCTTGACTACGGATTTCCGCGCAGCACCTATGATTCCTATTATACCTATCGCTGCCCGGCGCTTCCGAGCGGACCGATAGCAAATTCCGGCATGCATATTGTAAATGCAGTGATCGATCATCCCGATACGGATTATTTGTATTTCTTCTCCGATCTGAACGGCGAATTTCATTTTGCCGAAACAGGCGAGGAGTTTGAACGTCTTAAGGAACAGTATCCATGGAAGTGATCACAGCTTTCGCACTGAAGTTTTGGAGGAAGATTTATGTCTAAATGGGACAGGGATTATCTTGCGCTCTGCGATAAGATTCTGACGCAGGGCACAGAGGTGGTAAACAGAACAGGCGTTAATTCCATAAAAGTTCCGGCGCATCATTTTCATTTTGACCTTTCAGAGGAATTTCCGATATTAACAACAAAGCAGCTTTTTATACGCCAAGCGGTGCTGGAAATGCTGTGGATCTATCAGGCGCAGTCAAACGACGTCAGATGGCTGCAGGAACGTGATGTTAAGATCTGGAACGAGTGGGAGATCGATGAGGAAGGCTATTGGAACGCAACACAGCTTCTTCCCGATGAAAACGGAAAGCTCGTTAAACAGCAGGTGCATAAGTTTTTCGGCAAGGAATTTGCGCACACGATCGGAACGGCGTACGGCTATATTGTCAATAAATTTAAAATGACGCAGAATCTCATAGATAAGATTCAAAACCACCCGGAGGACCGCAGAATGATCATGACCCTGTGGCAGAACGATTATTTGGATACCGCTGTTCTGCCGAGCTGCGTCTGGAGCAGTGAATGGGATGTAACGGACGGAAAGCTGAACTGCTGGGTTCACCAGCGCTCCTGCGATGTTCCGCTCGGTCTGCCGTTCAATGTAACGCAGTATGCCGTATTGCTCTCTATGCTTGCGCATGTTTCCGGCTTGCAGCCGGGAACGATCGACTGGAGCATAAAGGACGCGCATATCTATGTAAATCAGGTGGACGGCATCAGAGAACAGCTTCGCCGTCTGAAAGAAGAGGGCGATCTGCCCGCTCCCGAATTATGGCTTAATCCCGAAGTAAAGGATTTCTTTGCGTTCGATAACAGCAGGGATATAAAAGATATCAAGCTGACAGGCTATAAGCATCTCGGAAAGATTGCTTTTCAGATTTCACAGTAATCATTTTAAAGGTAATTTTATGAGCATATCATTGATTTTATCGGTAGGAAAAAATAATGAGATCGGCAGGGGAAATGACCTTATTTGGCATTTCCATGCCGATATGAGGTTCTTCCGCGAGACCACAACGGGCAACACCGTTATAATGGGCAGAAAAACATTTGAGTCCCTGCCGAAGGTGCTTCCCAACAGGCGCAATATCGTGATTTCTTCGGATACAGATCTGAAGATCGACGGGGCTGAAGTCGTTCACAGTATTCAAGAGGCGCTTGACGCCGCGCAGAACGATACTGTTTTTGTGATCGGCGGCGGAAAGATATATGCGCAGTTTCTTCCGGCTGCCGATCGAATCTACTTAACGGAGATAGACGATGAATGCCCGAACGCGGATACGTTCTTTCCGCAGTTTGACAAGTCGCTTTATACACGTGAGCTCCTGGCGGAGCACGAGGAGAACGGCGTTCGATTTTCCCACGTGCTTTACACAAAAAAATAATTGTATCAAGGATAAAGGTTTGACCGCATTTTTATCGGTCAAACCTTTATTTTGCTGATTGATGAAAATAGATTTTAAAAGTCGGGAAATGTGATTTGAATTTTGATATCATATCCGTGAAAGGAGGAAAAATTATGAATCACTTAGACACCCTTCAAAACGGGATCGATTATATCGAAAGCCATTTAGCGGACGAGATAAGCAATGAAGAGATATCCGCAGTCACCCGTATGAGCATTGTTCATTTTCAAAAAGCGTTTTTGGGTATAACCGGGCTGACATTGGGTGAATACATCAGAAACCGCAGGCTGACTCTTGCCGCAACGGAACTTGCCGGCGGCAAAAATACCGTGCTCCAGATCGCTTTGAAATACGGATATGAAAGCAGCGAGGGATTTTCAAGGGCGTTCAGGGAATTTCACGGCGTTAATCCGAATGTGATTAAAACAGGAAAAGGGCGTTTTTATCTGTTCAATAAAATCACGCTTGAGATCAAAGTGAATGGGGGAAACAAAATGAACTTTGAAATCACCGAACTTAAAAACAAAAGCTTTGCCGGTATTAGAACCATAGCATCCGGCAATATGAATAAAGATATCGACAAACGCTGGGACAATGATGACGAGACTTGGGAAGCCACCCGCAGACAGCAGAACGAACTGCTGACAGATGACCATATCTGGTATGAGGTTTACAGAAAAAAGGATGATGATACTTATTTGCATTATATATGCTCCGGCTGTGATGAAATACCAACCGGCTGTGAGCGGGTGAATTTTGAAGGCGGTCTTTATGCAAAGATAACGACCGAAAGGTGTAAATATCCTACCGAACAGCTCAAGGGCGCTTACTATTCGTCCCTAATTGATAATCAATGGCTCGAAGACGCAGGCTTCGAACTGGATGACAAACGCAACCAGCTTTATGTAACAAACTGGACAATGATAGAGAAAGAGGAAAGATTTATTGAAATTTATCTTCCTGTCAATAAAATAGACGGGATACATTGATTATTCAAAAGATTTTTTATAACGTTTATACTTCAGAATGTATGCGTGGATTTATGAAAAAAGTAAGCTATAGCTAAAAAATTATATTTTGTTGTTGACAAAGTTGTTTTATTGTGTTAGTATAATCCCACAACAAAGAAGAACATTTTCCCGTTCTCCCCTTAAGCGCAGGCAAAAAGGGCAATATCCTTTTGTATGTTTGGGTTTATTGAAGTGCGGGCATTTATGTTCGCACTTTTATTATTGTTTGCATATTTTGAACCGATAGGTTTTGAGTTGTTGCAGGCAGATCAGGTCTTTATTTTAAATGAGGTGTTATTTATCAGCAGAGAAATTCCGCAGCTCAACGGAGAAATCAGAGACAAGGAATTGCGTGTCATCACTGCAGACGGTGAGCAGCTTGGTATCATGAGCGCAAAGGAAGCGCAGCACGAGGCCGAGATCAGAGGGCAGGATCTTGTTAAGATCGCTCCTCAGGCAAAGCCGCCCGTTGTTAAGATTATGGATTACAGCAAATTCCGCTATGAGCAGGCTAAGCGCGAAAAGGAAAACCGCAAGAAGCAGAAAACGGTCGATACCAAAGAAATACGCCTTTCGCTGAATATTGATGTTGGCGATTTCAACACAAAGGTGAATCAGGCAAAGAAATTTCTTGAGAAGGGCGACAAATTAAAGGTCTCTTTGCGCCTTCGCGGCAGAGAGATGGCTCATTCGGATCTCGGCGTTGCCAATATGGAAAGGTTTGCTCAGGCACTCGGCGAGGATATTAATGTTGATAAAGCCCCGAAGCTTGAGGGCAGGCAGATACTTATGTTTGTTTCCCAAAAGCCTTCTAAGTAATTAAAAATATATAACTGGAGGAATAAATTATGCCAAAGATTAAAACACACAGCGGCGCGAAAAAGCGCTTCAAAACCACAAAAAGCGGCAAGGTAAAGCGCGCGCATGCTTATACCTCTCATATTCTTACAAAAAAGACCACTAAGCGTAAAAGAAATCTTCGCAAAACAACAGTGGGCGATGTAACGAATCAGAAGCAGATGAAGAGGCTCGTTCCTTACAAATAAACCGCAGTTACTGTTGTTTGCTGAACAGAATATTTCCTGCTCCTTGATTTGTGCGGGATGATTTAAAGATTACAAAACGTTTGATATATCGGAGGTAAACAGATTATGGCAAGAATTAAAGGCGCTATGGCCACACGTAAAAGAAGAAAGAAAGTACTGAAAGCCGCTAAGGGCTATTACGGCAGCAAGCACCGTTTGTTCAAAACAGCAAAACAGGCTGTAATGAAGAGCGGTCAGTATGCTTATATCGGCAGAAAGCAGAGAAAGAGAGATTTCCGCAGAATGTGGATCTCAAGAATCTCCGCTGCCTGCAAGGCAAACGGCACAAACTATTCAACATTTATGAACGGTCTTAAAAAAGCAGGTATCGATCTGAACAGAAAAATGCTTGCTGAGATCGCTGTTTCGGATGCCGCTGCTTTCACAGCGCTTGTAGAATCAGCAAAAGCTGCACTTTAATTTTCAAATTAAAATATAATGCAAGAACTCCCCGATGATTTTATCTTCGGGGAATTTTTTATAAGTGCATTGCCGGATTTCAGATTTTTTTGTTAAGAATTATTAAAAATCCTTTTAAATTTAATTTTTGGTGTTGCACTTTTTTGCATTATAATGTATTATAATCTATATCTTAAAATATAGATATTAAATATATTATTTATTTAATAGTGCGTGGTTTTCTTAAACAGAAATTTTTATTAGCCGTGGGGAATCGGTATGGAAAAAATCACAAGCAGATCAAACAGCTTAATAAAACATATCAAAAAGCTTTTCACCTCCCGCAGAGCGCGCACGGAAAATGCACAGTTCGCGCTGGAGGGTGCAAGGCTTTGTTTTGATGCTCTGAATTCAGATTGCCAGCCGCTTGTTCTGCTTTTGACCGAAGCTGCATATGAAAAATATGAAGATAAGTGCCGCGCGCTTGTTCCTTCTTTTAAAAACGCCTATTTTATATCGGAAGATATTTCGGCTTATCTCGGCGATACCAAAACGCCTCAGGGCGTATTTGCAATTTGCTCCCAGCGAAAAAAGGATTTTTCACCCCAAAAGGGCAAAAAATATATTGCGCTTGACCAAATCCAGGATCCTTCAAATCTGGGCGCCGTCATCAGGTCCGCCGAGGCTCTCGGAATAGACGGAGCTTTACTTTGCGGCTGCTGTGATATTTATAATCCCAAGGTTTTGCGCGCTTCCATGGGCGGTGTTCTGCGTTTCCCGGTTATGATATGCAGTGATCTTGCCGCCGAGATAACAGGGCTTAAAAGTGATGGATTTTCGACTTTTGCCGCTGTGCCCGATTCAAATGCGACGGATATAAAAACCGTCGGCTTTTCAGGCTCGGATGTCTGCGTTATCGGCAACGAGGGCAACGGGGTTTCCAATGCAGTGAAAAACGCCTGTGATCAGCTTGTTACAATCAATATGCTCGGCAGAGCGGAAAGCCTGAATGCCTCTGCTGCCGCTGCAATCGTTATGTGGGAGATGCTTCGTTGAAAGATAATGCGCTGTATTCCGTCTGGCTCCAGAGCGCGCTCGGCGCAGGCGCCAGAATAAGAGAAATAATTGAATATTTCGGCAGCGCGAAACAGCTTTACGAAGCCGGAAAGACCGAATGGAGAATGAGCCCCGTGCTTGTTCCGCGGCAGGTGGAGCGTCTTTCTTCGGCTTCTCTCGCGCAGGCTAAGGATATTCTGTGTACCTGCCGCTTAAACAGATGGTCCGTTATCTGTTACGGTGATGAAGCCTATCCGAAACGTCTTGCGGATATCGAAAATCCGCCTGCCGTAATTTATGTTGACGGCATTTTGCCGGATATTGACAACAGTATCGTGATCGGCGTGGTGGGAACGAGAAAGGCAAGCGATTATGCCGTGAAGGCAACCGAAGTCTTAAGCCGCGGCATTTCCGAAATGGGAGCTGTGGTCGTCTCGGGCGGTGCGCTCGGAGTCGATACGGCTGCGCACAGGGCCGCAATACTTGCCGGCGGAAAAACCGTTGCAGTGCTCGGCTGCGGGCTGGGAACAAAGTATCTTATGGAAAATAAGCCTTTACGAGATTCAATCGCCGCGAACGGCGCGCTGGTTTCGGAATTCCCTCCGTTTACAAAGGCTTCCAAATACACTTTCCCGGTCAGAAACAGAATCATAAGCGCGCTTTCGCTCGGTGTTCTTGTAGTGGAGGCGGGCATAAGAAGCGGAAGCCTGATTACGGCGAATTATGCCGCGGAGCAGGGCAGAGATGTTTACGCGGTGCCCTGTTCCATACTTGAGCCGGAATTCGCCGGCACGAATAAATTGATAGACGACGGTGCAATTGTGGTGACAAAGCCGTCTGACCTGATCTTCCCTTATGCGGAGCGTTTCGGTGTGGACAGCGCAAAAGCAAAGGAAGTGAAAACGATTCTGAATGAAACACGCGTGAAAACCGTGAATGCCGCAGATAATACGCGTAATATATCTTTTGAAAATCTGTCTTCCAGCAGGGCAAAGCGAGAGGAGAGACATAAGGCGGCGGCCGGTTTAAGCGGCAATACACTGACGGTTTACCGCGCGCTTTCGGAAGAATTCTTACACATAGATGAAATTAGATCCAAAACACAGCTCTCTGTCGGCGATGTGCTGACAGCGCTCACTGCGCTTGAGATTGCCGGACTTGCGGTCAGCGCCGGCGGAAAAAGATACAAACTATCCTGAAAGGAATCAAATATATATGTCAAAGCTTGTAATCGTTGAGTCGCCTGCAAAGGCGAAAAATATAAAGGGCTATCTCGGCAAGGGATATGACGTTGTGGCGTCGATGGGTCATGTCCGCGATCTGCCTTCAGCGCGCCTTTCGGTTGATATTGAACATGATTTCGCACCGAAATACGCTATCATCAAGGGCAAAGAAAATTTTGTTAAAGAGCTTCAGAAAAAAGCTGATAAATCGGACTACGTATATCTCGCGACCGACCCGGACCGTGAGGGAGAGGCGATAAGCTGGCATCTTGCAACGATTCTCGGTCTGGATATGAATGATAAAAACAGAGTTACTTTTAACGAAATAACTAAGCATGGCGTTCAGCAGGGAATGGAGCACCCCAGAAGCATCGATATAGATCTGGTGGATGCGCAGCAGGCAAGGCGTATACTTGACAGATTGATAGGATATAAGCTCTCTCCGTTCATCAGCCAGAAAATAAGGCGCGGTCTTTCCGCCGGCAGAGTCCAGTCCGTGGCTCTTCGCCTCGTTGTGGACAGGGAAGAGGAGATAAGAGCCTTTCAGCCTGAGGAATATTGGTCAATAGACGCAAAATTCACGGATCCTCCGAGCAAAAAGGTGTTTGCCGCAGCCATTTACGGAAGAGCCGGAAAGAAGATAAAGATCTCCAATAAAGAAGAAAGCGATAAAGTTCTTTTAGATCTTGAAGGCGCGGAGTACATCGTTGCCTCTGTGAAAAAAGGAACGAGAAAGAAAAGTCCCACTCCGCCGTTCATCACTTCCACGCTTCAGCAGGAGGCGTCCCGCAGACTTTCGTTTCAGGCAAGAAGGACTATGAAAGCGGCGCAGGAATTATATGAAGGCGTTGATGTGGAGGGACTCGGAACAGTCGGTTTGATCACTTATATGAGAACGGACTCACTGAGGATATCCGAAGAGGCGCGCGCTGCGGGAAATCAGTTTATTCTTGATCACTACGGGGAGAAATACCTGCCGAAGAAGCCGCGTTATTTCAAAACCAAGGGCAATGTGCAGGACGGGCATGAGGCGATCCGTCCGTCTATGCCGAATGTTACTCCGGCACAGGTCAGATCCTCCCTCACAAACGATCAGTATAAGATCTATAAGCTCGTTTGGGAACGCTTTATTGCCTCCCTTATGGAAAGCTGCCTTCAGGAAACAGTGCGTGTTGAGATCACAGCAGGCGATTACACATTTACGGCTTCGGGCTATACGGTTAAATTCGACGGATTTACAGTTCTTTATGAGGAGTCGAAAGACGATGCTTCAGACGATTCCGCGGCGCCCTTGCCCGATATTAAAACAGGCGATAAGCTGAAGCTGAAATCGCTGCTCGGGAACCAGCATTTTACGCAGCCGCCGGCAAGATACACGGAAGCGAGCCTTACAAAAGCGCTGGAAGAAAACGGAGTCGGCAGACCGTCCACATATGTGACGATCACCTCAACGATCGTTGCGCGTGAATATGTTAAGCGCGAGGGCAAGCAGTTCGTGCCCACGGAGCTGGGCGAGGCGGTCATCAAGCTTCTTAAAGACAGAATGCCGAATATCGTAAATGTTAAATACACCTCAAAAATGGAAGAGGATCTCGATAAGATAGACAGCGGCGAAAAGAATTATATCGATATGATACGCCGCTATTATGATGAATTTGAAGAACCTCTTGAACAGGCAAAGAAGGATATGCAGGGCGTTAAAATAAAGCTCAAGGAAGAAGAGACCGATGAAGTCTGTGAAAAATGCGGCAGAAAAATGGTCGTTAAGGTAGGACGATTCGGAAAATTCCTTGCCTGCCCCGGCTATCCGGAATGTAAAAACACAAAACCGCTTGTGCTCAGAACCAAGGCGAAATGCCCCGAATGCGGCGGAGATGTTATAGAAAAGAAGACCAGAAAGGGCGCGGCTTTTTACGGCTGTTCCAATTATCCCAACTGTAATTTTATGACCTGGGATCTGCCGAGCGACGAGGTGTGCCCGCGATGCGGAAAATCCCTGTTCAGAAGAAAGGGCAATGTGCTTTACTGCCCGGATACCGAGGGCTGCGGCTTTACCAAGCCCGTATCAAGAAAAAAGAAGAGCGAAGAGTAAAATATGAATTTTAAAGTTATCGGCGCAGGGCTTGCAGGCGTAGAGGCGGCATGGCAGATTGCCTGCGCAGGCGAAAAGGTTACGCTGTATGAGCAAAAACCGCTCAGAAGATCTCCTGCGCACAGTTCGGACGATTTTGCCGAGCTTGTGTGCTCCAATTCACTTAAAGCTTTACGTATCGATTCCGCGGCAGGGCTTTTGAAAGAAGAGATGTCACGGCTCGGCTCGCTGACTGTGCCGCAGGCAAAAAAGTGCGCTGTGGCGGCAGGGGGCGCGCTTGCTGTTGACAGAAATCAATTCTCCCGAGCGGTAACGGAAAAGATAAGATCACACCCGAATATCACCGTTGTTCCTCTTGTGGCGGACTCCATCCCATGTGATGAAAACGAGATAACCATCGTAGCCACGGGACCGCTTACCGACGGCGCAATGAGTGAAAGTATAAAAGCGCTTTGCGGAGATTGCCTTTCGTTTTATGACGCCGCCGCGCCGATCATCTCTGAGGAGAGCATTGATAAAGATATCGTTTTCGGCGCTTCGCGTTACGGCAGAGGCGGAGAGGAGGATTATCTGAACTGCCCGTTCAGCAAAGAGCAATATGAGCGCTTTATAAACGAGCTGGTGCATGCCGAAGGCGCAGTGCTTCATGATTTTGACGTGTATGAGGGCTGTATGCCTATTGAAAAGCTTGCTAAGAGAGGAACTGACGCGCCCCGTTTCGGCCCAATGAAACCCGTCGGTCTTACCGACCCGAGAACGGGGCACAGACCGTGGGCGGCGGTGCAGCTGAGACGTGAGAACGCGGCAGGCACCATGTTTAATCTTGTCGGTTTTCAGACCAACCTGAAATTCGGCGAGCAGAAAAGGGTGTTTTCCATGATACCGGGGCTTGAAAACGCGGAATTCGTAAGATACGGCGTTATGCACAGGAACTCTTTTCTCGATTCGCCGCGTTTGCTCAATCCCGGATTTCAGCTGAAAACACAGACGAATGTGTTCTTTGCAGGGCAGATAACCGGCGTGGAGGGATATATGGAGTCGGCAGCTTCCGGCATTATTGCAGGAAAAAATGCCGTACGCCTTGCAAAAGGGCAGGCTCTGATGATATTGCCGCCGGACACGATGACGGGCGCCCTTGCAGGATATATAAGTGATGAAACCGTTCTTGATTTTCAGCCTATGGGCGCGAATTTCGGCGTTTTGCCGCCGATCGAGCCGAAGATCAGGGACAAGAAGCAGCGTTACGCGGCTTTGTCTGAAAGAGCGCTCTGCTCTTTGGAAAGGACGATCGGAAATGAGGATAATCGTTGACGCTTTCGGAGGAGATAACGCACCGCTTGAGATCATCAAAGGTTCAATGATGGCTGTTGATGAATACGGTGTGGATATCATTCTTGTGGGCGATGAGAATAAAATAAACAAATGTGTAAAAGAAAATAACATCAATCTGAAAAATACAGAGATCATAAATGCGCCGGGCGAGCCTGTTACCATGGAAGATGACGCCAAATGCGTGCTGCGTGAAAAGGCGCAGTCAAGCATGGGAAAGGGTTTTGAACTGCTTAACAGTTCAGAGGGAGACGCTTTTGTTTCAGCGGGAAACACGGGAGCCATAACAGTCGGAGCCACTTTGATAACAAAGCGGATAAAGGGTATAAAAAGACCCTGTATCGCATCTGTTATGCCGAGCGCCGCAAAGCCGTTTCTGATGCTCGACTGCGGAGCGAACGCAGAGTGCCGGGCGGATTTTCTTGAGCAGTTCGGGCGGCTCGGCAGCCTTTATATGAAGCATATTATGGGTGTTGACAGCCCGCGTGTTGCGCTTGCCAATAACGGTACGGAAGAAACAAAAGGAACGCCTGTGGTCAAAGAGGCATATTCACTTATGAAAAACGCCGATTATAATTTTGTCGGCAATATAGAGGCAAGGCGTATACCGTACGGAGACGCTGACGTTGTTGTGGCGGACGGATTTTCCGGCAATCTTATACTGAAAATGTACGAGGGCGTTGCAAAGGTGCTTATGGACGGCATCAAATCCGTTTTTAAAAGAAACATTTTTACAATGCTTTCGGCAGTCGGTGTGCTCGGCGGAATCAATGATATGAAAAAGCAGTTCGATTATAAGGAATACGGCGGCGCTGTTCTGCTCGGGGTCAGAAAACCCGTGATAAAAGCGCATGGTTCGGCGGACGCCAGAACCTTCAAAAACGCAATAAAACAGGCGGTATGGTTTCTGGAGAAGGATTTTATAAAAGAAGTTGAGAAGGCGTTTGGTTGCGATGAATAAAGATCTGAAACAGCTTGAGGATAAAATCGAATATGTTTTTAAAGATAAGCTGCTGCTGAAACAGGCGCTTACGCATTCAAGCTATGCGAATGAGAACCGGGGAACAGGACCGTTCAATGAAAGGCTTGAGTTTTTGGGGGATGCTGTTCTGTCGTTGGTAACTGCGGAATACCTGTTTAAAAAATTCCCGGAAATGCCCGAAGGCGAGCTTTCAAAGCTGCGTTCCGGTCTGGTGTGCACATCATCTTTGTGCGATTATGCAAAACGCATATCTCTCGGTGATTTTCTTTTTCTCGGAAAAGGTGAGGAAAACAGCGGGGGCAGGCAGAGACCTTCAAATCTTGAAAACACGTTTGAAGCGCTCATCGCCGCCGTATATCTTGACGGAGGACTTGAAAAAGCAAGAGCGTTCGTTCTGAGATTCCTCAACGCAAGCATAGAAACGCATCACATCAGCTTTAAGGATTACAAAACGCTGCTTCAGGAAGTTATTCAGCAGAATCACGAGGAAACGCTGAATTATGTTATCACCGGGGAAAGCGGCCCGGACCATGATAAAAGATTTGACGCGGAAGTTCATCTCAATTCAAACGTTATCGGCAGAGGATCGGGAAAAAGTAAAAAACAGGCGGAACAGGAGGCTGCAAGGGAAGCTTTGCAATTAATGGGATTATGAAAAAGAGCAATATTTCAATTTTTGTGCCTCATATAGGCTGTCCGCATAAATGTTCTTTCTGCAATCAGAACACCATTACGGGGCAGACAAAAGCGCCTGACCGGCAGGATGTTGTCAACACCGTTGAAACGGCGCTAAGGTCTAATAAAGACAACCGATTTGAATATGAGATCGCCTTTTTCGGCGGTTCGTTTACCGCTATTGACAGGGATTATATGGTGTCTCTGCTCGAAGCGGCTTATCCGTATGTTCAAAACGGTTCGGTCTCGGGTATCAGGATATCCACCCGTCCCGATTTCATAAATGATGAGATCCTTTCCGTGCTGAAAAAATACGGCGTAACGTCGATTGAACTCGGCGCGCAGAATATGAACGACAAGGTGCTTTCAGCCAATTTTCGCGGTCATACGGCAAAAGACGTTAAAACGGCAAGCGCGCTCATAAAAAAAAGAGGCTTTGAACTGGGGCTTCAGATGATGACGGATCTTTATCTGTCTAACAGAGGGCTTGATTTTGCTACCGCTAGAGAATTTGTTAAGCTCAAGCCGAAAACCGTTCGGATTTATCCAACGGTAGTGCTTAAAGATACATATCTTGCCCGTCTTTACGAGAGCGGCGCGTATAAGCCGTCAGCGCTGAATAAAACAGTGGCGCTGTGCGCCGATCTTGTTGAATTTTTTGAAGCGCATGGTGTTGAGGTCATAAGAGTAGGCCTCCATTCCAGTGAAGATGTAAAAAGCAATATGCTTGCCGGCGGCTATCATGAATGCCTTGGCGAAATGGTAGTCTCAAAAATGATGCTGAACCGTATCATGCAGCTTCCGCCGGGAGAGCATGAAGTCTATATCAACGAAAAATCGATTTCAAAACTGCTCGGAAACAGAAAATCAAATCTTGCGGCACTTGATGAGGCTGGTTATAAAATAGACATAAAATATAACAATGCCTTGAAGCCGAACGAGCTGAGGGTAATATAAATGGTCTTAAAAACACTTGAAATGCAGGGCTTTAAGTCCTTCCCGGATAAAACGGAGCTTTCATTCGGCAGGGGAATAACCGCTGTAGTCGGTCCAAACGGTTCGGGAAAAAGCAATATATCGGATGCAGTCCGCTGGGTTCTGGGCGAGACCTCCACAAAGAATTTAAGAGGCTCAAAGATGGAGGACGTCATCTTCGGCGGAACGTCAACAAGAAAACCCGTGGGTTTTGCGCAGGTGCGTCTGACTCTGGATAACAGCGATAAAACGCTTAAGGATAAGGGCGATACCGTAACCGTTACACGCCGTTATTACAGAAGCGGAGAAAGCGAATACAAGATAGACGGGGAAACCGTAAGACGCCGTGATATCCATGAGCTGTTTATGGATACGGGTCTCGGCGCGGACGGTTATTCTATGGTCGGTCAGGGAAAAATAGATTCGATCATCTCCGCGAAAAATGAGGACCGCCGCGAGCTTTTTGAAGAAGCTGCCGGAATATCAAGATTCCGCCATAAGCGTACGGACGCGCAGCGCAGGCTGGATCAGGCACAGGAAAATCTTGTTCGCCTGCTTGATATTCTCGGTGAGCTTGAGAGCCGTGTGGGTCCACTTAAGGCGCAGAGCGAAAAAGCCGCGGAGTTCATAAAGCTTTCAGACGAAAAGAAAACGCTGGAAATCGGCGTTTGGATCAATAAAATAAATAAATTTACGAATGAACTCCGTGAGCAGGAGCATAAGATAGACGCTGCCAACGAGTCCTATGAGATCTGCGAGAGCGAGCTCAAGAGCATAGAAAACGATATAGAGCTTGCGCTTGAGGAGACGGTTAAGATCAATGCTCAAATAGACGAGATCAGGGGTACTGCTGCCGGATTTGATGAGGAAGCTTTGAAAAAAGACGGCGAGATCTCTGTTCTTCAGGCAACGCTCAGCCACAATAAAGAGACTGTTGAAAGACTGCGTTCGGATATAGAGACCGCCGCGCAGGGCAATGACTCGATCGACGCTGCCATTGCCGAGAAACAGGCTTTGATATTTGAATGTGAAAAAAGATCCTCTGCCGGCAAAGAGGAGCTGAAAGCAGTAACTGCGCAGATGGAAAATCTTGTAAGCTCAAACGAGGCGTTTTCAAAGCAGTCGGCAGAGCTGAGCTCACGGCTTGCAGCTCTTACGGTCAGGCTTTCGGATTTCCGTGTGAAGCTTACGCAGGCGCAGTCCAGTATAGAGGAGATTGAATCCAGGAAAGGGACTGTAGACGATTCCGTAAACCGGCTTGAGGCGGAGCTTTCTTCGGAACATGAAAACAGCGAAAAGAGCAAAAAAAGGCTGCGTGAACTCAAAGACAGGATCGATGAAAATAACAATGCTTTAAACGGTTTTGCAATTAAGCTGAAAAGCAAAACGGAAAAAGCCGAAAAGATAAAGGAACAGCTTGAAAAAACTTCCGCCGCGCTTTCGGAAAAACGGTCAAGAGCCAAGATGCTTTCAGATCTTGAAAAGAATATGGAAGGATATTCGGGAGCGGTCAAGGCGGTGATCCGCCGTGCCGAGTCGGGCGCTTTAGGCGGAATACACGGGGTTCTGTCGCAGATTATTCAGGTTCAGAATGCGTATTCAACAGCTGTTGAGGTGGCGCTCGGCGCTGCTATGCAGAATGTTGTTACCTCAACTGAGGCAGACGCAAAAAGAGCTATCCAATATCTGAAAGCCAACAACCTTGGGCGCGCCACCTTTCTTCCGATCTCCAATATAAAGGGCAGAAGCCTTGATGAAAAGGGTCTTGACGACAATCTCGGCTTTGTTGCGATAGCAAGCGAGCTTGTTGAGTGCGACCCAAAATACAGAAATATCATCAGCAATCTCCTTTCACGTGTTGTAATTGCAGATGATATGGACAGCGCAATAGGCATTGCCAAGGAATATAACAATCGGTTTAAGATTGTTACGCTTGACGGGCAGGTCATCAATCCCGGAGGTTCCATGACAGGCGGAAGCCGGGCAAGGGGCGCGGGAATACTGTCCAGAGCGAATATGATAGAAGAGCTCGGCGAACAGGCGAAAGAGCTTGCCGCACAGGAGAGCAGACTCGCCGCAGAATACAAATCCGCGGCAGAGGACTCTTCCAGAGAAGCCGCGCAGATGCAGGCGGCTCAGGCAGATCTGATGACTGCAAAGGAAGAGCTTATCCGTGCAGAGGGCGAGGACAGGCTTATAAGCGAAAAGCTTGAAACGCTTTCAGGCAGGCTGGATTCCCTGCTTTCCGAAAAGGAGAACGCAAACACAAGAATCGCACTCTTTAAGAAAGCGTATGACGAAGCGCAGGCAAACGCAAAGGCGGTTCAGGCGCAGATAGACGATACGGAAAAAGAGCTTTCGGGCGTTTCGGATAACACAAGAGATATTCAGGAAAAAAGAGAAGAACTGCGTTTGAAAACGGAGCAGATCAATCTTGAACTTGTAACAACAGCCAAGGATTCACAGGCGGCAAGTCTTTCCATAGAAGAGCTGAAATTGCGCAAAAGCACCCAGTCAGACCATGTTAAAACAGTGGAAAGCGAAATCTTGCAGATAGAGGAAAAAAACCGCGTGCTGAATTCCGAGATCGAGAGCATAAAGGCACAGGCAGAGAAGCTGCGTGAAAGATCCAAACAGTCCGGCGCCGAGGTGGAGTCTCTTATAGAGCGCAGAAACGAGTCGGACAAACGCTCCGCGGATCTGCGCACGCTTGAAAGAAATAAGAGCCAGGAGCGCGAAAAACTCTCCGCCGAGATCGTTCGCCTTGACGAACGCAAGATCGCGATGCGCAAGGAATACGATGAGCTGAACGATATGCTTTTTGAGCAGTATGAGCTTACTCGCAGAGAAGCGGAAGCACTCAATATACAGATAGAAAATATGGATCAGGCAAAGAGACGGCTTCATGAAATAAAGGTCGCTATCAAGAAACTCGGCTCGATCAATGTGGGCGCGATTGAGGAATATAAGGAAGTTTCCGAGCGCTATACATTCTTAAAAGAGCAGATTGACGATATTGAAAAGTCCAAATCGGAGCTTTTGAGAATCATAGACGATCTGACTGTTTCTATGAGCGAGAAATTTATGGCGCAGTTCAGGCGTATCAATGAGGAGTTCAAAACCTGCTTTGCCGATTTCTTCGGCGGCGGCAAGGGAGAGATCATCCTTGAGGACCCGGATAACTGCCTTGAAAGCCAGATCGAAATAAAGATACAGCCTCCCGGAAAATCGGTTCAGAATATCAATCTGTTTTCCGGCGGCGAAAAATCGCTTGCGGCTATGGCGCTTTTGTTCAGCGTTTTAAAGGTTACGCCGTCACCGTTCTGCATTTATGACGAGGTCGAGGCGGCGCTTGACGACGTAAATGTTGAGCGTTTTGCGAAATATATGCGTAAGATGACCGATAAAACACAGTTCATATCCATAACGCACAGGCGCGGCACGATGGAAGAAGCGGACGTTCTTTACGGTGTTACGATGCAGGAAAAGGGCGTTTCCAAGCTGCTTGAACTTCAGTCCGCCGAGCTTGCCGCCCAGATGGGGCTTGACGCTTAATTGCTATATCTGAAAGAAGAGGTGTATTCCTTATGGGTTTATTTGATAAATTCCGAAAAGGTCTCAGAAAAACAAGAGAACAGGGTATCACTGCTCAGATCAACGAGGTCGTTGAAAGCTATGAGCAGATCACGGATGATCTCTATGAAGAGCTGGAAGAGATCCTGATTATGGGGGATGTGGGATTCCCCACAGCTGAAAAAATTATAAAAAGCCTTCGTGAAAAGGTTGAAAATGACAGGATAACAGACGTTAAAAAAGTGCGCGAAACGCTTAAGGATATCGTTTCGGGTATCGTATGGGGAGGCAGTTATTTAAGACTGCGCACCAGACCCTCCGTTATTCTTGTGATCGGAGTGAACGGAGTCGGTAAAACGACCACAATCGGCAAGCTGGCTCTACGGCTCAAGGAGCAGGGCAGAAGCGTTATACTGGGCGCAGCGGATACATTCAGGGCTGCGGCGATAGAACAGCTTCAAGTCTGGGCAGACAGAGCGGATGTCGATCTGATTAAATCGGCGGAAGGCTCTGATCCCGCGTCTGTTGTTTTTGATACAATTCAGGCAGGCAAGGCAAGAAACGCCGATGTTATTATTATCGACACTGCCGGCAGGCTGCATAACAAGAAGAACCTGATGGATGAGCTGAATAAGATAAGCCGTGTGATTGACCGTGAACTGCCGGACGCTTCTAAGGAAGTTTTGCTCGTGCTTGACGCGACCACGGGTCAGAATGCGGTCAATCAGGCAAAGGATTTTAAGGACGCGGCGGGAATCACGGGCATAATACTCACAAAACTTGACGGAACCGCGCGCGGCGGCGTAGTGCTTGCCATAAACAACGAGCTTGACGTGCCTGTTAAATTTGTGGGAGTCGGAGAGCAGATAGATGATCTGCAGCCGTTTGACGCGGACGCGTTCGCCGCAGGACTTTTTGATGATGAGGAGAAATGATGGATTTTATTCTGGCAACCAACAATATGAAAAAGCTTGAGGAGCTGCAAAGAATACTTTCGCCCCTCGGAATCAATGTGCTTACGGCAAAAGATCTTGGCATCACCTTGCCCGAGGTGGAGGAAAACGGCGCAACCTTTGAAGAGAATGCGCACATAAAAGCCGAGTCCGCCTGTGCAATAACCAAGCTCCCCGCCATTGCGGACGACAGCGGACTCTGCGTTGATTATCTCGGCGGAGCGCCGGGTATCTATTCCGCAAGGTTTGCCGGCGAGCATGGCAACGATGAAAAGAATAACGATCTTCTGCTTGAAAAATTAAACGGTGTGCCGGTGGAAAAGCGCACGGCGCATTATGTGTGCGCCGCCTGCTGTGTTTTCCCCGACGGCAGGGAGATAACCGTGCGCGGCGAGTGCCCGGGGCATATCGGTTTTGAAAGAGACGGTAACGCGGGCTTCGGATATGATCCGCTGTTCATAATCAACGGCAGATCGTTCGGCAGATATTCGGCAGAGGAAAAGGATAAGATCAGCCACAGGGGAAAGGCACTGAGAATGTTAAAGGACGAACTGGAGAAAATCATATGACTTCAAAGGAAAGAGCGGCGCTTAGAGCCGCAGCAAACCCGCTTGAGCCCATATTTCAGATAGGCAAAGAGGGCGTTTCGGATAATCTGATTTCACAGCTTGACGACGCGCTCGACGCACGGGAACTTCTAAAAATACGCGTACATCTGGAAACCGCTCCCGAAAAACCGCGTCAGCTTGCTGATAAGCTTCAGGAAGCGCTCAGTGCTGAGGTGATTCAGGTGATAGGCGGTGTTATCGTGCTTTACAGGAAAGCCGATAAAGAAAAGATAAGCGCAAAAAAGGCGGCGGCTGCAAATAAAAACAAAAAGCCTGCCAAAAAGCATGTGAAAATAAAAGGAATGCGCAGCAGGTTTTCACAGACTGAAAATCCGTCTTATAAAAGCAGACCGCGCGGCGGCAGGGGAGAAAGGCATTGAACATCGGCGTTTTCGGCGGGGCTTTCAACCCCGTTCACAACGGACATATCAATCTTGCAAACCAATTCATTTCTCTTTTAGCGCTTGATGAACTGATTGTTGTACCCACCGCGATTCCGCCGCACAGAGAATGCGCGGATTTTGCGCCCGTGAAGGCAAGGTTCGATATGCTGAATGCGGCGTTTGCAGAAAATGAAAAAGTAACGGTATCGGATATTGAGTTTAAACGCAATACAAAGAGCTATACCTATGATACTGTGCTTGAGCTTAAGAGATCGTACCCGGATTCACAGTTTTATCTTATCGTCGGTCAGGATCAGTTTCTTAAGTTTAAAGAATGGTACAATTATTCTTCTCTCCTAAAGGAAGTTGTTTTGTGCACTGCGGCACGGGAGCGCGGTTCGCGCGATGCGCTTTATGCGTTCGCGCACGAAAATTTACAGAGTGCCCGGGTGTTTATAGCGGATTTTGAACCTGTGATTGTCTCCAGCAGCGAGATACGTGATAAAATAAAAAAAAATATTGATATTTCGGGGCTTGTACCTGAAAGCGTTTTGGATTATATTAATGAAAAGAGGCTTTACCGTGAATGACTTTAACAAATATGAAAGCCTCATACAAGAGCGTCTTTCCGAATACAGATACAGACATTCCCTGAATGTTGCCGAAAGCGCCGTGATGCTTGCAAAACAATACGGCGCAGATGAAAACAAAGCGCGTCTTGCCGGAATTCTTCATGATATCACAAAAGAGACGCCGCTTGATGTTCAATATGGATATATTATTAAAGGCGGAGAAAGCATTTCCAAGCTTGAGCGGAACAATCCGTCTGTTATCCATCAGAAAGCGGGAGCGGCATACTGCCTGCTCGAACTCGGGATAACCGACTGTGATGTGCTCGGCGCTGTCCGCTGGCATACTACGGGCAGGCGCGGAATGACGCTGCTTGAAAGAGTCGTCTACACCGCCGATTTCATTTCGGCAGACAGGAGTTATCCGGATGTTGACGAAATGCGGCGCCTTGCCGGGATGAGTCTTGAGAGCGCTATGCTTTATTCGCTTAAATACACGATAAATAAACTTGTTGATAAAACCGAATTGATACATCCCGACACACTTGAATGCTATAATGATTTACTGGAAGAAAAAATAAAGGATTGAGATATGACTACACTTGAAATTGTAAAATGCGCCGCAAAAGCGGCAGACAGCAAAAAGGGACATGAAATACGTATTATTGAAATAAGCGATATTTCCGTGCTTGCTGATTATTTTATGTTTGTAAGCGGTGATTCAAATACCCAGACAAAAGCGATAGCCGAAGAAATCGAATTCAAGCTCGGCGAGGCGGGTGAAAAGCCGCATCATATAGAGGGCCGCAGATCGGGCTGGATATGTCTGGATTACGGCTCAGTCGTTATTCACGTTTTCCACAAAGAGCAAAGGCAGTATTTTCAGCTTGAGCGCCTGTGGGAGGACGGAAAAGAGCTTGACGCAGGTCAGTTCATTGATGATTGATTGCTATAAGGAGGAGCATCAGCACTATGGAATATGATTTTAAAAAGATTGAAAAAAAGTGGCAGGATATATGGTATTCTCAGAATACCTTTGCCGCAAAGGACGATTATTCGCTTCCAAAGTTCTACTGCCTTGTTGAATTCCCGTATCCGAGCGGTCAGGGGCTTCATGTAGGGCATCCGCGTTCATACACGGCGCTTGATATCGTTGCCAGAAAGAAAAGACTTCAGGGCTATAATGTGCTTTACCCTATGGGTTGGGATGCTTTCGGTCTGCCCACGGAAAATTACGCCATCAAAAACCATGTCCATCCGGCAGAGGTAACAAAAAAGAACATTGCCCACTTCAAAAGTCAGCTTCAGTCTCTGGGATTTTCTTTTGACTGGACCAGGGAGATCAACACAACGGATCCCGAATATTACAAATGGACGCAGTGGATATTTTTACAGCTTTTCAAAAAAGGGCTTGCTTATAAAAAAGAAATGGCGGTCAACTGGTGCACCTCATGTAAATGTGTTCTTGCAAACGAAGAGGTTGTAAACGGAGTGTGCGAGCGCTGCGGCTCAGAGGTCATAAGAAAGAATCAAAGCCAGTGGATGCTCAAGATTACGGAATATGCGGACCGCCTTGTTAAGGATCTTGACGATCTTGATTTTATAGACCGTGTCAAAGTTCAGCAGAGAAACTGGATCGGCAAGAGCCACGGCGCGGAGGTCGATTTCAAAACGACGCTCGGCGACATACTTACGGTTTATACCACCCGCTGCGATACGCTTTTCGGCGCAACATATATGGTTATTTCGCCTGAACATCCTTTGATCGAAAAATGGGCGCCGAATATTAAAAATATGGATGAAGTGCGCGCTTATCAGCAGGAAGCTGCAAAGAAGAGCGATTTTGAGCGCACAGAGATCAATAAAGATAAAACAGGCGTTCAGCTTGACGGCGTTATGGGCATAAATCCCGTAAACGAGAAGGAAATCCCGATTTTCATTTCGGATTACGTTCTGACCTCCTACGGTACGGGCGCCATTATGGCAGTCCCTGCGCACGATACCAGAGACTGGGAATTCGCAAAGAAATTCGATCTGCCGATCATTGAGGTGGTTGCCGGCGGCGAGGATGTTCAGAAAGAAGCATTCACAGACTGCGCAACAGGTAAGCTCGTAAACAGCGGCTTTATAACCGGCATGAGCGTTGAAGACGCTAAAAAGGCTATGATACAGTGGCTGGAAAAAGCGGGCAAGGGCCGCGAAAAGGTGAACTTCAAGCTGCGTGACTGGGTATTCAGCCGCCAGCGTTACTGGGGCGAGCCGATACCGATCGTAAAATGCGAAAAATGCGGCTATGTTCCGCTGCCTGAAAGCGAGCTTCCGCTCCGACTTCCCAATGTGGATTCCTATGAGCCGACGGATACGGGCGAATCTCCGCTTGCAAAGATGACGGATTGGGTCAATACCACTTGTCCGTGCTGCGGCGGTCCCGCAAAAAGAGAAACGGATACCATGCCGCAGTGGGCGGGATCATCCTGGTATTTCTTAAGGTATACCGATCCGCATAACGACAAAGCGCTTGCTTCCAAAGAGGCGCTTGACTACTGGACTCCCGTTGACTGGTACAACGGCGGAATGGAGCACACAACGCTCCACCTGCTTTACAGCCGTTTCTGGCATAAATTCCTGTATGATATTGGCGTTGTGCCGACTTCAGAGCCGTATAGGAAGCGTACCTCTCATGGTATGATCCTCGGTGAGAACGGCGAAAAGATGAGCAAATCAAGGGGGAATGTTGTAAATCCCGATGATATCGTAGACCGCTACGGAGCGGATACGATGCGTCTTTATGAAATGTTTATAGGCGATTTTGAAAAGGCTGCCCCATGGAATTCGGATTCAATAAAGGGATGCAAACGATTCATTGAGCGCTACTGGAACCTTCAGGAGATCGTAACCGACGGCGACGGATACAGCGAGGATATCGAGGCGCTTATGCATAAAACAATTAAAAAAGTTTCGGAGGATATAGATAATCTCAAGTGCAATACAGCAATCGCGGCTATGATGACGCTGTTAAACAAGGTCTATGAAAAGAAGAGCATAACAAAAGGCGAGCTGAAAACGTTTACCATCCTGCTTAACCCCTTTGCTCCGCATGTAACGGAAGAGCTTTGGGAAAAAATGGATTTCGGCGGCGCGGTGCACGAAGCGGAGTGGCCCGAATATGATGACGCCAAAACGGTTGAAAACAGCGTGGAGATCGTGCTTCAGTTTATGGGCAAGGTTCGCTCAAGAGTAACGATCCCGGCGGATATGCCAAAGGATGAAGTGCTCAGCCTAGCAAAGGCGGATGAAAAGATCGCAGCGCTGATTGAGGGCAAAACAATTAAAAAGGAAATCTATGTTCCCGGAAAGCTTGTAAACATAGTTGCGGTTTAATTCTGATTACGGCGCGGCGGGAGACCGCCGCGTGTTTTTTTGAGAGGTAACGATATGAGCAAAAAAAAGAAGATCTATACGGTCGCAACAGCCCATCTGGACACCATATGGAGCTGGGATTTTGAGAAAACAGTCTCGACCTACATATATAACACGCTTGTAGATAATTTCAAGCTGTTTCAAAAGTACAAGACCTATAAGTTCAATTTTGAGGGTTCATACAGATATGAGCTGATGCAGGAATATTATCCCGATCTTTTTGAAAAGATGAAAGAATATGTTGCAAGCGGCAGATGGAACGTGTGCGGCTCGGCATTCGAAAACGGAGACACGAATATCCCGTCACCCGAGGCGCTTTTTCGAAATATTCTTATAGGCAATTCCTATTTTGACAAGACCTTCGGCAAGCGCAGCAAGGATATCTTTCTGCCCGATTGCTTCGGCTTCGGCTGGGCTTTGCCGTCAATTGCTCACCATGCAAACCTGCTTGGATTCACTACGCAGAAGCTTGCATGGGGCAGCGCATACGGCGTGCCGTTTGATCTGGGCAAATGGTACGGCGTGGACGGCAATTATATCTACGCAAGCGCAAATCCGCATGATTATTACTTTACTCTCACTCAGCTGCGCAAATGGGATTTTGTGCAGAATAAATTAAAGGTAAACGAAAAATACGATCTGGACTGGACCTATATTTTCCATGGTATCGGAGACCGCGGCGGCGCTCCGAAGGAAAAATCGGTCGCATTTGTAGAAAAAGAGGTTGCCGAAAATAAAAACAGCGATGTTGAAGTCTATGTTGCAACGGCGGACGAGATCTTCCGCGATATGGATGAAACGCTGACGGACGAGCAGAAGGCTAAACTGCCCGAATGGAAAACAGAGCTTGTGATGCAGAATCACGGCGTAGGCGGCTATACCTCAAGAGCAGTGGGCAAAAGGTGGAACAGGCGCTGCGAGGAGCTTGCGGACGCTGCCGAAAGGAACAGCGTTGCCGCGTCATATTTCGGCACTGCCGAATACAATTCCGATGTGCTCACACAGGCTTGGAAACGTGCGATAGCCCATCAGTTTCACGATGATACGCCCGGCACAAGCGTGCAGCGCGCATACCGCCGCAGCTGGAATGATTATGCGCTCTCCGCAAATCAGTTTACTTCAGAACTTGAGACAGCCGCGCTCGGTGTGGCGTCTCTTATGAAGACCGATTTCTGCTCCGGCACGCCTGTGATGGTCTCAAATCCGATAGAGGCTGATATGCAAAGCGCGGTAACGATCTATTTAAGCGGAATCAAATCGCAGTATGTGCGCGTGTTTGATGACAGCGGCAAAGAGGTTAAAAGTCAGGTCAATTCCGAAAAGAACGGCGTAAAAGAAATATTGTTTATAGCTGATGTCAAAAGCCTCGGCTACCGTGTTTATGATGTGCGTCCCAGCGATGTGCCATGCCGACTGGAGAGCGATTTGGCCATAAATACGGATAATAGAATCGAGAATGGAAAATATATCGTAACACTGAATAAAGCAGGTAATATCTGCTCGATCCTTGATAAATCGCTCGGTGAAAAAGAACTGCTCAAGGAGCCGGTCATACTCGGTCTGTTCAAATATACGGGTTCAAAGGCTTGGCCTGCTTGGGAAATGAATTTCAAACAGGCAAATAAAGAGGCGGACAGGATTGCGCGCCCCGTAAGCATTTCAATAGAAGAAACGGGACCCGCAAGGGCTGCTTTCAAGGTTGTTCAGCAGGATAAGAACCGTTCGCATTTTACATATTATATTGCGCTTACGAGCGGCGGAAAATGCGTTGAGGTCTATTCGGAGATCGAATGGCAGAATCTCTGTACCATGGCAAAGCACAGATTTGCTTTCACCTGCTCAAATAAAAAAGCCACCTTTGATCTCGGGCTCGGCGCTATACAAAGGGAAAACATGAACGAAAAGCTGTTTGAGGTGCCGGCTCAGAAGTGGGCTGATATCACCGATGAGAGCGGCGAATTCGGCGTTTCTGTTATCAGCGAGTGTAAATACGGCTGGGATAAATTCAAGGATGATACATTGCGCCTGACCGTGGTTCATACGCCGCTCAAGAATTACCGTATCGACTCCATGCAGTCTATGATGGATATAGGGCTTAACAGATATTCTTTCGCGATATTCAGTCATGCCGGCTCGGATCTCTGCGAAACACAGCTTGAAGCCAGAAAATTCGTTCAGCCGCCCACTGCCTACGAGTGCTCGAAGCATGCCGGCGCGCTATCAACGAATTACAGCTTCGGCTCCGTTTCTTCAAACCGTGTTATAATCCGCGCGATTAAAAAGGCGGAGGACAGCGACGAGATCGTTGTGCGCCTCAATGAGGGAGCAGGAAAATCGCTCGAGAGATATACGCTCACTCTCGGCGAAGGAATAGAAAGCGCAAGGGAAATCTACGCAAGCGAGGAGCCCTTCGGCGATGCCGTAGTTGAAGACGGAAAGCTCGTCACTTCGTTTACGCCTTATCAGATACGCAGCTTTGCTCTTACCCTGAAAAAGAGCGGCGTAAGCGGTAAAAAGCCTGTTAGTTCCCCTGCGGATCTTGTGTTCGATAAAAATATAATCACTTCAAACGGGGACAGAGGCGGAGATTTTGAAATGAATATCCCGCGCGAGCTTGCCCCCGAAAAGGTGCTGGCAAACGGTGCATGGTTTGAGATCTCAAAAACAGATAAAAACGCAGCCGTTATGAAAGGTCAGACGATAAAGCTTTCCCCCGATACGGATAAATTATGCCTGCTTTGCGCGTCCTTTGACGGCGATAAAAAAGTGAAATTCGATATAGACGGCGAGACCGTGACAAAGGAAATTCTGAGCGTTTCGGAAAACTTTGCAGGCTGGGATCTGCCGGATCTGGGCGATGTCGCGTACGTTAAGCGCGGAAAGCTCGGATTTCAGGCAACACACAGCCATACCCTGGGAAGGGACAATATGGCAAAAGGGCTTTGCTTCTATATTGCGGAGCTTGATGTCAAAGGCAAAGAAAACGTGATCCTGCCGGTCGATAAAAATATTGTTGTGCTTGCCGCAACAGAAGTCAAAGGCACGTCCGGCGCAATCGTATCAAAAACCTTTGATGAGGTTGATAAAGACCGCGAGCAGACCTTTTATATGACATTCGGTGAGTTCGTTCGTTATTGCTGGTACAAATGCGTTTGGAATCTGAATGATAAAGATGAATTCATCACCGCGCTGAATAGGGGAAGAAAAAAGTGAAAAATCCATTTGAACATAACTGGACAAATTATAATAACGGGGCGGAACTGAATTCACCTGAGGTTGACAGGCTCATTTCCGTTGTGCCCAGCAAAAGACAGCTTGAGCTTGCGGAAAAACCGTTTTATCTGTTTATGCATTTCGGTATGAACACGGCGACCGCAAGGGAATGGGGAGCCGGCAACGAAAAGGCGGAGAATTTTTCGATCAAAAAGATCAAACCCGAACAGTGGGTCAGGTGCGCCAAATCTGTCGGCGCAACAGGAATTCTGCTCACCTGCAAGCACCACGACGGTTTTTGCCTTTGGCCGAGCGATTACACCTCTTTTTCCGTGAAGTACAGTTCGTTTAAAGGCGATATTGTGAAAATGGTATCTGACGAATGCCACAAAGAGGGGATTGACTTCGGCGTTTACCTCTCGCCCTGGGATATGCACGAGCCTACCTACGGAACGCCCGATTACAATGATTATTTCTGTAATCAGCTCACAGAGCTTTTAACGAATTACGGAACGATATCCGAGGTCTGGTTTGACGGCGCCAAGGGAGCGGACGCCAAGGCGTTTGAGTATGACTGGCAGAGATACTATAAGCTGATTAGAGAACTGCAGCCGGACGCAAATATCGCCGTATGCGGTCCCGATATCCGATGGGTCGGCAATGAGGGCGGAAGAACCAGAAAATCTGAATTTTCCGTTGTGCCTGCTTATCTTAAACTGGCGGAAACAGTATCGGAAAACAGCCAGCATACCGCGGCGGATGCAAAAAGTCTGCAAAAGAAAACTTCAACCGATGAAGACCTCGGCAGCCGGCAGTTTCTTAAAAACTGCCCGGATCTGTGCTGGTATCCGGCGGAAGTGGATGTTTCTATCCGCAAAGGCTGGTTTTATGCCAAAAAAGGCAATCTGACCGTTAAAAGCGCCAAAAAGCTGTTCAAGATCTATCTTAATTCCGTAGGCAACAACTGCACTTTGC
Organism: uncultured Oscillospiraceae bacterium; assembly: GCA_900539845.1. Classification (GTDB taxonomy): domain Bacteria; phylum Bacillota; class Clostridia; order Oscillospirales; family Acutalibacteraceae; genus Eubacterium_R; species Eubacterium_R faecavium. The sequence goes on from UQDP01000001.1 coordinate 109,281, forward strand.
TGCTGAATGTTCCGCCCACGGATAAAGGCGTTATTCATATGAAGGACGCTATGGTGTTGCGTTCTCTCGGAGATAAGATAGAAGAGCTGTATTCCAAACCCATTATTATCGAAAAATTCGGAATGCTCAAGGAAACGGATGGTATTCTGGATTTCAGCTTTGACAGCGAAAAAAAACTGAAATACGTAATTATAAGCGAGGACATACGCTATTCACAGCGTGTAGAAGCATTTGATATATTTATAAAGAAAGCAAACGGCAATTACGAGCATGTTTATTCCGGCACGGTCATCGGCTCCAAAAAAATAGCCGTCATCAAGAAGAAAAAATGCGTCGGCGCGCGTTTTATAATCCGCCAGAGCCGCAGCACGCCGGTCATTTCCGAAATTGGCTTCTATGAGTGATAGTATGATCTATTTTGCAGTTACTGTTATTTTGATCTTGGCGGCGGGAATGATTTGTTTTGCCTTATCAAAAAAGTTTGTTCCGTTCAAAACAGATGGCGATAAAAGAAAAAGGCTGGATCTTACGGATTATGAACTGACCTTCGAGGACGATTTTAACGGTACAGAACCGGACGGCAGGGTTTGGTCCGGCGAGGGAAAGCCGGCTGTGCGCAGAGGCGGTTTTTGGGATGATTCCTGCATAAGCGTGCGCGATTCGAATCTTGTTATAGATATTGTTTACAGGGAAAACGGCTCTCTCGGCGCAGGCTGGTATACAGGTGCTGTCAGGACAGAACCGACCGCCTCCAATAAAGGCTTTCTGCAAAAGTACGGCTATTTTGAAACCAGATGCCGCGTGCCGAAGATCAAAGGCGCATGGGCGGCTTTCTGGCTTATGCCGCAGGGCAATTTCGACGGCTGTGACGAAAACAGCGGCAGAGACGGCAGTGAAGTGGATGTGTTTGAATCCATGTATTGCTTTTCTCCGTTTTATCCTATGAAAAACAGTGTTACGCATGCCGTTCATATCGGCGGTTACGGCGATGGTTTAAAGAGCATAGGCTCACCGAATTTTTATTATAAAGACCTGTATGATACGTATCATACTTACGGAGTGGAATGGGATGAAAACGGCTATGTTTTCTATATAGACGGCGTTGAAAGCTGGCGAACGAGCGAAACCGTCAAAAATGGAAATCGGTATAATAATGTTTCGCACACCCCGGAATATATTCTGCTTTCCTGCGAAACGGCCGGCGCGGACAGGGACGGAAAAGTTTATCCGGGCAAAGAGTTTGATCAAAAGGGAAAACTGAAACGCGCATGGAACGGCAATCCCGATAAAAATGACAGAGATCAAACATATTCTTTCTGTGTGGATTATGTGCGTGTCTACAAAAAGAAGTAAAACAATAAAAGGATCAGGTTGTCTTTAATGATTTCTTGATCCTTTTTGTTATTCTATAATGCGTTTCCATTTGTTAAAGCTTTGAGATCGCGTTTAACACTTCTTTTTTGTCCGCGCTCCAAAGGGGAGCGATCAGATCTTTTTTTGCGCCGTCTCCCGTAAGACGGTGTATTACAATATTTTTCGGTATTATCTCAAGGCACTTTTTTATGATTTTCAGGTATTCCTCCATTGTGAGCACCTCAAATTTTCCGGCGGCGTAGTCAACCGCAAGGTCTGTTCCCCTGAGCACGTGCAGCAGTTGCACCTTTATGCCGTTTATCCCGCTTTTGCAGACGTATTCTACGCTTTCCAGCATTTCCTGTTCACTTTCGCCGGGCAGCCCTAAAATAATATGGCAAACGGTGTCGATATCCGCCGTTTTCAGCCGTTTTACCGCGCTGTCATAGCATGCAAGCGGATAGCCGCGCCTTATATAAGCCGCTGTCTTTTCGTGGATCGTCTGAAGCCCCAGCTCAACCGAAACCGGTTTGATCCTGTTGAGTTCTTTCAGTAATTCTATTACTTCTTCAGGCAGGCAGTCCGGCCTGGTTGCAACGGAGAGCAGGACGATATCAGGGTGGTTTATCGCTTCAGTAAATTTCTTTCTGAGTGTTTCAACGGGTGCGTAGGTGTTCGTGAACGCCTGAAAATAAGCAATGTATTTCCCGCTTTTGATTTTGTTTTTTACACGCGCCTTGCCCTTTTCAATCTGTTCGGTAACGGAAAGCGCTGCGCTTTCCGCAAAATCTCCGCTGCCGCCGGCGGAGCAGAATATGCATCCGCGCGTATCCAGCGTTCCGTCCCTGTTCGGGCAGGTAAAGCCTGCATTTATGCAGATCTTATAGACCTTGCACCCGAATTTTTCTTTTAAATACTGATTAAAGCTGTAATATTCCATTGGCTCTCTTAAAAAATTCATCCAGGTTATTGCCGCCGGAGCAGACATAAGACTGTATTTTGGTCAGATCAATTTCTCCGCCGTCGATCGTTTTGCATATTCCGCCTGCTTCACGCAGTATAACGGTTGCGCCTGCCAGATCCCATGGGCGCAGGATCAGCTCATAATACAGGTCCGCTTTTCCCGCGGCAACATAACATATATCCAGCGCGGCAGAGCCTGCTCTGCGCACTTCAAGGCAGTTGTAAAAGATCTCCTCGGTCAGCGCAAAGGTCTTTTTGGCAAGTTCATGCTCGTAAGGGCAGGTGCCGAAAAGCACAAGGCTGTGCTGAAGATCACAGTCTGAAACATGTATCGGTTTTCCGTTCAGAAAAGCGCCCTTGCCTTTTTCGGCATAAAACAGATTATCAAGATCGGGATCAAGCACCACACCTGCGATAAGCTCACGGTCCTTCGCAAGACCAACCGAGACAGCGCTGTGCTGAAAGCCTTTAACAAAATTCGTTGTGCCGTCAATCGGGTCGATGATAAAGCAATATCCGTCCGAAAGCTCCTTATTGCCGCCTCCTTCTTCGCCTAAAAAAGAACAGCCGGGTATAACTTTGCTCAGTTCGCCGCAAAGATATTCCTGAATTCTTCCGTCATATTCGGTAACAAGGTCAACATCCGAACCTTTTGTTTTGATTCCCAAATTGCCATGGGCGCTTTTATATATCTGCTGCGCGCCGCGCACGGCTTCAATGATTTTATCAAGCATAATATTCCGCCTTTAATATATTTTTTCAGTAAATATTTTATCATATAAAAATTTATTATCAATATACTTTATTATGATTATAACAATTTTTATCGCTAAATTATGCGAAAAGCTGCTGCGCCTTTTCGGCAGGGGCGCCACCACATTTCCCGGGAAAATCGCGCTGCTTTTAAAAAAAGACATATTGCTCTATCTTTCCCGCGGCGTGAAAACCGTGATCGTCACGGGCACAAACGGTAAAACCACTACCGCCAAAATGATAGAGCAGGGGCTGAAACAGGCAGGGAAAAGCTGCTTTTTAAACCGCTCCGGCGCCAATCTTATTACGGGAATAACAGCTTCCTTTCTTTCAAACTGCGATTTCAAAGGCAGGTGCCATTACGAATACGCAGTCATTGAGTGTGATGAAAACGCACTCAAAAAAGTGAGCCTCTGTATCCATGCCGAAATACTGGTGGTAACGAATATATTCCGCGATCAGCTCGACAGATACGGCGAGGTGACCTCCACGCTTGCCGCAATAAGGCAGGGTGCGCAGAATATGAAAAATGCCATGCTTGTGCTCAATGCAGATGACCCGCTTTCGTTCAGCCTTTCACGTCTTGAAAACAGATCTGTTTCTTTCGGCATAAACAAGCAGCTTTCACTCGGCGGCAAAGGCGAAAGCGAATACTGCGTTTTCTGCGGCAGACCGTATGATTACAGCTTTAGAACCTATTGCCAGCTCGGCGGCTTTTCCTGCCCGTCCTGCGGATATTCCAGAACAGCGCCCGATTTTTCGGCAGAGGAAATTATCGACCAAACTCCCGACAGTTCGTCCGTATTCGCGGATTTAAACGGAAAATCGGCAATCTTAAACATAAATCTCGGCGGTGTTTACAATATTTATAACGCCCTTGCCGCCGCTGCCGCTTTGATTTTGTTTGACACGGATGTTTCATCCATAGAGAACGCGTTTTCCTCGTTCAGCGGCGCTTTCGGCAGAATGGAGAGCTTCGGCTCCGTAAGAATGCTGCTCGTTAAAAACCCTGCCGGTTTCACACAGACGGTGAATTATATCTATCCCCTTGAAATCAATAATCTGGTATTCGTTTTAAACGATAATGACGCGGACGGAAAAGATGTTTCCTGGATATGGGACGCTGAAATAAATATAAGCGATAAGGTGAAGAATATATACGCTTTCGGGATCCGTTCGGGAGATATGGCGCTGCGTCTGAAATATGCCGGTTGTGATGTCTCTGTAATAAAAAATTACGATGAATTCAAAAAAATAACCGATGAGGAAAACACCGTGATCATTCCCACTTATACCGCTATGATGGCTCTGCGCCCGTATTTCGCGCAGAAGTATAAAAAGGACGCGTTTTGGAAATGAGATTAAAAATAGCCCATCTTTACCCCGATCTGCTCAATCTTTACGGCGATTCGGGCAATATTTTATGCCTGAGAAAAAGATGTGAATGGCGGCAGATAGATTGTGAGGTCACGCCGCTGACGGCAGGAAATGACTTCACTTTTGATGATTTTGACATTATTTTTATCGGCGGCGGGCAGGACCGGGAACAGTCTCTCGTGCTCAAAGACCTAAGTGTTAAAAAAAGAGATGCGCTCCATAACGCCGTTCAGAGCGGTACGGTTGTGCTGGCAATCTGCGGCGGCTATCAGCTGCTCGGCAAATCATATGAAACCAGCTCCGGCGAATGCCTTGAGTTTACGGGAATACTTGACCTGTATACGGTATCCGGCAGTAAAAGGCTTATAGGCAATTACGAGTTTAAAACAGCCGAAAAGCTGAGAATCATCGGCTTTGAAAATCATTCCGGGCGAACGCATCTCGGCAGCGGAGTTGTGCCGCTCGGCAAAATCATCAAAGGCTTCGGCAACAACGCGGCGGACAAAACAGAGGGAGCAAGATATAAAAATACGTTCTGCACCTACTGCCATGGTCCTATGCTGCCGAAAAACCCGGATTTCGCGGATATGCTCATAAAAAGCGCACTTGAAAGAAAATATGATAACGTGTCGCTCGCGCCGCTTGACTGCTCGCTGGAGGTGCTTGCCCGCCGCCAGATCCGTGATCTGTATATTTAATTATATATATTTAAAATTTTTCTTGATTTTGCCTTCCTGTTATGGTAATATAGTTCAGCACAAAAGAATATATGTGCAATCCACACGCGGCGCTTTGCTCCCCTTGGTGATTATTCGGGGCGCTTTGCCATAGGCGCGGCGGAGGAATAACCTAAAGGAGGAATTCATAATGGCAAACGTAGTTTCAATGAAACAGCTTTTGGAGGCCGGTGTTCATTTCGGTCACCAGACAAGAAGATGGAACCCCAAAATGGCGGAGTACATTTTCACAGAGCGTAACGGCATCTATATCATCGACCTTCAGAAAACAGTAAAGAAGCTTGATGAGGCTTATATGTTCGTTCGCGATCTCGCTGCAGAAGGCGGCACGATTATTTTCGTCGGCACGAAAAAGCAGGCTCAGGAATCCATTAAGGAAGAGGCGGAGCGCTGCGCAATGCCGTATGTAAATGCGCGCTGGCTCGGCGGTATGCTCACAAACTTCAAAACCATCCGCGGTCGTGTGGCCCGTCTTGCTCAGCTTAAAAAGCAGCGCGAAGAGGGCACATTTGATCTTCTTACAAAGAAAGAGGCTGCCGGTCTTGAACTTGAGATCGAAAAGCTTGAAAAATATCTCGGCGGTATCACGGAGATGAAAAAGGTTCCGGACGCTATGTTTATCGTTGACCCCCGCAAGGAAAGAATCGCCGTATCCGAGGCTATGAAACTCGGTCTCCCGATCGTTGCTATCGTTGATACGAACTGCGATCCCGATGAGATCGACTATGTGATCCCCGGAAATGACGACGCTATCCGTGCCGTAAAGCTTATTGCAGGCGCAATGGCATCTGCTGTTATCGAGGGCAGAGACGGCAGCGATGTTGCAGTTGATTCCGAGGGCGAGGCAGTTCAGGAGGCTCCCGCAGAGGAGGCGGCTGCTCCTCAGGCAGAGGCTGAGACCGCTGAAACAGCTGCTGAATAATAGATTGAATTTGTTATATAGCTTTAGTTTGGAGGAATTGAAATGAATTTTACAGCTCAGGATGTTAAAGCGCTTCGTGAGAAAACGGGCGTTGGTATGATGGAGTGCAAAAAGGCTCTTACGGAAGCTGACGGAGATATGGACAAGGCGGTTGACTTCCTCCGCGAGAGAGGACTTGCCGCAGCACAGAAAAAGGCAGCAAGAATTGCCGCCGAGGGTATCGTTCTTTCTTATTCCGATGACGCTGCCAAAAAGGGCGTTGTTATAGAAGTAAATTCGGAAACAGACTTCGTTGCCAAGAACGAAAAGTTTGTTGATTTTGTAACGGACTGCGCCAAAACAATCATTGCAACAGGCGTTTCAACTGTTGAAGAGCTTGCCGCTGCCGAGTATATGGGCACGGGCAGAACCGTTGCGGAAACCCTTAACGATCTGATCCTTGCCATCGGCGAGAATATGAAGATCCGCCGCTTTGAGGTTATGGACGGCGTGCTTGCAACCTATGTTCACGCAGGCGGTTCCGTTGGCGTTATGGTCGGTTTTGACGTTGCCGATGATTCAAAAGCAGCAACAGCCGAGTTCAAGGATATGGGCAAAAACGTTGCTATGCAGGTTGCGGCAATGAGCCCTGCTTATCTTGACGAAGCTTCCGTTCCGGAAGAGATTATCGCTCACGAAAAGAGCATTCTTGCTTCACAGATGAAGGAAGATCCCAAAATGGCATCCAAGCCGGAGGCTGTTCTTGCAAAGATCGCAGAAGGCAAGATGGGCAAGTATTACAAGGAGAACTGCCTTGTTGATCAGGAATTCGTCCGCGGCGACCTCTTCGAGGGCAATGTTAAGGGCTATGTTGATTCCGTTGCCAAAACGCTCGGCACAGAGATCAAGATCAACGGATTCATCCGTATGACCAGAGGCGAAGGCCTTGAAAAACGCCAGGAAAACTTTGCAGAAGAAATCGCAAAGCAAATTAATGGCTAATTGTATATCATAATTCAGAGCATCTCGTTTGAGATGCTCTTTTTTTACCTTTTTATAAGTTGATTTAACCGTCCGTAAAGTGTACAATATAATCAGAATTTTTGAACGGAGCACTCGGCTATGAAAACAAGATGGTACAAAGACGCGGTCGTATATCAGATCTATCCGCGCAGCTTTAAGGACTCAAACGGCGACGGTATCGGAGACCTCAATGGAATCACGCAAAAGGCCGACTATATCAAAGATTTAGGCGTTGATGCCGTATGGCTCTCGCCATGCTATAAATCTCCGAACGATGACAACGGATACGATATAAGCGATTACCGTGATATCATGGACGAATTCGGCACCTTTGCGGATTGGGAAACGATGCTCAATGCGTTCCACAGCCGCGGCATAAAGGTCATTATGGATCTGGTGGTAAACCATACCTCCGATGAGCATAAATGGTTTATTGAGAGCCGAAAAAGCAAAGATAATCCATACCGCGATTATTATATTTGGCGTGACGGCAGAGGAAAAGATAAGAAAAATCCGCCGAATGACTGGAAAGCCTGCTTCGGCGGCTCTGCATGGGAATATGACGAGGCAACAGGTCAGTTTTACCTGCATCTGTTCAGCAAGAAACAGCCTGATCTGAATTGGGAAAACCCAAAGGTTCGCAAAGAGGTCGAAGAAATATGCAACTTTTGGTTTGAAAAAGGTGTGGACGGCTTTCGCTGTGATGTTATCACATATATCTCAAAACCCGATGACCTTTATCATGCGAAGTGGAATGAGGTGGTTGTTGGTCCCCGCTGGAAACAGTATATAAACGAGCTTTGTCGTAATTCTTGGGATAAGTATGATACGCTCATTGTCGGGGAAGCTGCCGGAATAGATTTTAAACGCGCCTGCGAGATCACAAAAGAGGGCAGCAGCCTTCTGGATATGCTTTTTCATTTTGAGCATGTAAGCGCTCGTCCCGTATGCTCTTTCAGCCAAAAATTCACATTCTTGCGCCCGTTCAAAAAGATTCTTTCAAAATGGCAGGGGATGCCGGAAGATTGCTGGGGCGCGGTATATTATGAAAACTATGACCAGCCGAGAAGTCTGCCCCGGTTTGCGCCGACAGGAAAACACCGCGTAATGGCGGCAAAGAGTCTTGCAGTATCGCTTTTATTCCAAAAAGGAACGCCGTTTATCTATCAGGGTCAGGAGCTGGGTATGACGAACTGCCGGTATAAGCGCGAGGATTATCGTGATATTCAAACGATAAATTTTATGAATGATATTGAGAAAATGCCGTTCGGAAAGCTCATTCTGCCTTTTGTTATGTTTTTCTATAAACGATATGCCCGTGATAATGCCAGAACTCCCATGCAATGGGATAATACGGCAAACGCGGGATTTACAACAGGGACCCCCTGGGCAAAAGTAAATGATCATTACATTGAAATAAACGCGGCGGATGAAATGCGTGATCCAAACTCGGTTTTGAATTTTTATAAAAAAGCGCTTAAAGTGCGCAAAGACTATGGCGATGTTATCCGGGACGGAAAATATCTGCCCGTGCATTCCGGCGATAATAATGTTTTTGCTTATATCCGTGATGACGGAAAACAAAAGCTTCTGATCGTTTGCAGCCTGTCTCCCAAAGCTGTAAAATTCAAGCCGCATATGGCTTTTTACGGAGAGCGCAGGGTAATTCTGTCAAATACGGAAAATCCGCCGATGCCTGATGATTGCATGAAATTAAAGCCCTGTGAATGCGCGGTTTACGAATGGATGTGATGATTTGCTGTTTGATATGTATTGGCTCTGTGCGAAAGACGTTCATTTAAGTTGTATCTGTTAAATTTTACAAATTATTTTCAGGAAAGAGAAAACGCTATGCTGTATCAAAAAGAGAACATGCTCATGCGTGAATACTGCGGTGAGAGAGTTGCCGTTGAGCCGTATGGAAAGAACAGCCTTAGGGTGCGCATTACAAAAATCATGCATTTATCCGTGAAAACTGGGCGCTGATACCTCAAAAAGAGCAAAGCTGCGAGATCAAAATCGGTTGTGCAAACGGTTTGAGCAGGAAATTTCCCGGGAAGCATTCCGAAAATACCGCAAGTATCCTAAACGGAAAGATCATGGCGGTCATTACAAGTGACGGCAAGCTCAGCTTCAAAAGAGCGGACGGTAAAGTTTTGCTGGAGGAATATCTGGCGGATACAAAGAATTGCCTAGGCATTAAGTCGAGAGAACTGAACTGTGTGTCTGGGGACGTTTTTAAAGCCGTAATGCGGTTCAATGCAAACCCTGAAGAGAAACTTTACGGTATGGGTCAGTATCCAAACGGAATATTTAATTTGAAGGGCAGTGTTTTGGAACTTGCGCAGCGGAATACCCAGTCATCCGTACCGTTTTTATATTCCAGTCTAAACTATGGATTTTTGTGGAATAATCCCGCGATCGGCAAGGTGTGTTTCGGTACCAATATGACAGAGTGGGAGGCTGAAAGTACAAAGCAGATCGAATTCTGGATCACGTGCGGAGACAACCCTGCCGAGATTTTAGAGAATTATGTGCATGTAACAGGTAGGCCGCCCGAGATGCCTGAATACGGCTTGGGTCTGTGGCAGTGCAAATTGCGTTATTATAACCAAAAACAGGTAATGAATGTTGCGCGCGAATACACTCGCCGCGGCATTCCGCTTGATGTTATAGTTATCGATTTTTTTCACTGGCCCAAGGAGGGCGACTGGTGTTTTGACCGTAAGTTCTGGCCAAACCCGGGACATATGGTTAAAAAGCTCAAGAAGATGGGCATTAAGGTGATGGTATCTGTTTGGCCCACCGTTGCGGTCAACGCTAAGAATTATGAAAAAATGAATGAAAATGGATATTTGATTCAGACCGAAGCCGGTGTGAATATCCATATGAAGATGATTGACGACACCTCATTTGTTGATGTAACGAATCCCAAAGCCCGTGCGTATTTTTGGAGCAGGATCAAAGAGAATTACTGCAAGTACGGCATTTATGATTTTTGGCTTGATGTGGCAGAGCCTGAATTCACGGATTACAGCTTTGAGAATTATCACTATCATAAAGGCAATGCGTTGATGGTTGCCAATGAATATCCCGCAATGTATTCAAAAACCTTTTATGACGGTCTGCGTTCAATCGGGCAAAAGGATGTAATAAGCTTGGTAAGAAGCGCTTGGGCAGGCAGCCAGAAATACGGCGCGCTTGTCTGGTCCGGTGATGTTCAGTCCACTTTTCAATCCTTCAAAACACAAATTATTTGCGGAATGCATATGGCTATGGCCGGTATTCCGTGGTGGTGCACGGATATAGGGGGATTTTCAAACGGTAATATCCATGATGAAAAATTTCAGGAGCTGCTGATCAGATGGTTCCAGTTCGGCGCGTTTTCGCCTGTCATGCGTATGCATGGAGACCGCGATCCCCACAAGCCTGTGATAGGTTCAAAATGCGGGACGGGCGCAAGCAATGAGATCTGGTCTTACGGCAAAGAAAATTATGAGATCATGAAAAAATATATTTTTATTCGCGAGAAACTGAAACCGTATATCAGAAAAATGATGAAGATCTGCAGCGAAAAAGGAACGCCTGTTATCAGACCGCTGTTTTTTCATTTTCAAAAAGACAGCGCCGTTTGGGAGATTGATGATGAATATCTGTTCGGAAGCGACCTTTTAATAGCGCCCGTGACCGAATACGGCGCGAGAGAAAGAGATGTCTATTTGCCGTCGGGGGTCATGTGGGTCAATGCGTATACAGGGGAACTCTATGACGGCGGTCAAACGCTTTCAGTTCCCGCAGAACTGGATACGATCCCTGTGTTTTTCCGCGCCGACAGCAAAGAGATTGACGAGGATTTTTTCAGGATATAAAGCAAAGGCGGAATGTGAATGAAAATTAAAAGCAAGCAGATGGATGCGCAGATACGCGTGCAGGGCGAACTTCTCAGAGCAATAAGTCCGCTGGGCAGCGAAAAGATCCAGCGCATTCTTTCTCCCATTTCTGGCAGGGCGCTTTCTCTGCTCAGCTTGAAACATCTTCATTGTAAAAAAATCAGTATCATGCGCAAAAACGGCTCAGCCATGCGCATCTGTGTGTTTGATTCGCAGGTCAAAAACGGAAGTAAAGTCGGTATATTATGGCTCCACGGCGGCGGTTATTCGCTCGGTGCGCCGGAGATGGCGGCCATGTCTTTTCCCCGCCACCTGCTTAAAAACTTTAATTGCGTTATTGTTTCTCCTGATTATACTCTTTCCGCAAAGTCGGAATATCCTGCCTCTTTTAACGACGCTTGTTTGGCTCTTGAATGGATGCTTGAACATAAGCAGCTGCTCGGCTTTGCGGGGGAAAAGATCGTTGTAGGCGGGGAGAGCGCGGGCGGAGGACTTGCTGCTGCGCTTGCGATTTACGCAAGGGATCAAGGCAAAAACTGCTTCGGGTTTCAGATTCCGCTTTATCCAATGCTGGATGACCGGGTGACACGGACTTCTGCCGATAATGATGCTCCGGTCTGGAACACAAAATCAAACAAATCGGCGTGGAAAATCTATCTCGGAGACCGCGTTATGAATCTCAGCGTACCTGTATATGCCGCTCCTGCAAGGGAAACGAATTTTTCGAATATACCGCCTGTGATATCAGCGGTCGGCACGATAGATCCGTTTTATGCCGAGGATATTATGTTTTTCGGTAATATAGAAAAATCTGGAGCTGAGGTTAAATGTTTTGTTGCCGAGGGCGGATTTCATGCGTATGATATGCTTGCTCCGTATGCGAAAATAAGCAGATCGACAGTGGAATTTATGCTGGACGCTTACAAAGAATACACTGAAAAATATCTTTGAGACAAATATATTTCTTATAAATTGTTTACATAATTTATATTATATGATATAATTATTTTGTGTATATTTGTCAAAATCCATATACGTTTTTAAGGGGTGCTGATGTTATGTCTAAAGGGAAAAGGGTAATCTCCATCTTTCTTTCCGTTATTCTTTGCGCCGTCTCGTTTTTCGGCGTTTATACCACTTCAGCGTCCGCAGCCACCAGCGGAAGCTGCGGCGCGAGCGGAAGCAGTGTAAACTGGTCTTACGACACGAACACGAAACAGCTTACGATATCCGGCAGCGGGGACATCAAAAATTACAGCGTGATCACGATCTTTGACCGCGTTCCGTGGTATGACTACCGAAACGAGTGCACCTCGCTTGTTATCGGGGAAGGCGTTACAGGCATCGGAGACAGAGCGTTCTATCAGATGAGCGCTTTGCAGAGCGCTTCACTGCCGAGCACGCTGACCGTAATCAGCGATTATGCTTTTGCCGAATGCACGAATCTTTCTGAAATCAATCTGCCCCCGAATCTTACGACGATCAGGGCGTACGCGTTTAATAAGAGCGGAATTACGCAGGTCGTTTTCCCGGACAGCTTAACCAGCATAGGGCGCACACGTATCGGAAATGTTGAGACAGGCTTTACTTTTGCGGATTGCCCGAATCTTGAAAGCGTAAAATTCGGCTCGGGTCTAACCGATACGGGTCTCGCGACGTTCAGAAATTCAGGCGTAAAACATGTTGATTTCGGAAATACCGTTACCACGATAGGCGAATGGTCTTTTTACGGTACTTTCATTACGTCTGTTGCACTGCCTGAAACTATCGCTTCGGTTGGGATGCGGGCGTTTTCGGAAATCCCTACTTTATATGAAGTGTACATATATAATGATGCTTGCAGCTTTAACGGCGTAATCGGTGATGACCCGTTTGCCGGCAGCCAGCAGAGTCTCACTTTCTACGGGCATTCGCAGTCTACCACGCAGACTTATGCCGAGGAACACGGGTATCATTTCGTTTCCATTGATGAATGTGCACACGAAAATATGTATGAAAACATAACCGTTGAACCCACCTGTGAGACAGACGGCGAGAAACAGATCATATGCTTTGACTGCGGCGCTGTAGTGCGTACAGAAATGATTGCAGCTCTCGGTCATGATTTTGTGACTCTTGAAACCGAGGATAAGACCGCGCAGGACGGGCATATCTATGAATATCAGGCTTGTTCGCGCTGTCAGAAGGAAAACACGGTTGCGACGCACAAAGAATGGATCGAAGGGTATTATACGGAAAATTACACGATTGAGCCGACCTGCACAGCGGGCGGACTCGTGACGAGAACCTGTACCGTATGCGGTCAAAAAAGCATACCCACCATTGTTCCGGCTAAAGGTCATAATGTTGAAAACTATACGGAGCAGGCGCTGCCTACCTGTACGGAGGACGGATACAGAAAAGGAGTGTGCACAGCCTGCGGAGAGACGGTAACGGTCACTCTTCCGGCAACAGGTCATACAAACGAGCTTCTAAGTACGAATATCACGGAAGACGGTCATACTTATAACACATATCAATGCTCCGTTTGTTCGGAGCAGACGGAAGAATGTATCCACAATGCGTGGATAGAAGGCTACTATACCGAGGAGGTCGTATCACAGGCGACCTGCACTTCCATGGGCAGCATAGAGAAAAAATGCACAGTCTGCGGCAAGACAGAAACGCAAAATATTATGCCCACGGGGCATGCGTATGACAGCGGCGTTGTAACGAAAGAGCCGACCTGTACGGAGTCCGGCGCAACGACGTATACCTGCGCCAACTGCGGTAATTCGTATGATATTCCGATACTCCCGCTCGGTCATGATTACAGTATTGATGTGATCTTGCAGGAGCCAACCTGCACCGCGTCCGGAACAGGTTCAAAGCAGTGCTCAAGATGCACGGCCGCAACTACATATGAGATACCTGCACTCGGCCACAATATAACCGATTCGTCGGATTACACGGTCGTTAATGAGCCAACCTGCACCGATCCGGGCACTGCAAGCGGAACCTGCGCGAACTGCGGCGAGGTCGTTGAAGTTGAGATACCGGCGGCGGGGCATAATTATGACAGCGAAAACGCGGTGATCGTTACTCCGCCCACCTGTACGCAAGAGGGCACAGCGCTTGAAACATGCACAGTGTGCGGCGCTCAGAATGAAATATCCGTGCCCGCAACGGGCCACAGATACCATTTCACGGAGATAACCACAGGCACTTTCGGAACGCGTTTGAATTACGTGTGCGAAAACTGCGGCGGCAGCACGGATGCTTTTCAGACAACTGTTGAGGCAGGCTTTCTGCTTTATATGAACGCTGCCGTTGAGGATGTAACAAACGGTTATCTCTACGATGTGAATAATGACGGCTATATCACCGTAAGAGACTATACGATCGTTAAGGGTTATATTGCCGTAAGCTGATAACGGATCAAAAGGCTTTGAGAATCGAGCCGGCTTATGCCTTTGCCGATTCTATCTACAGTCTTAAAAAGGCGGTAAATTTTTACTGCCTTTTTAATTTTGTCTATTTACAATATTATTAAAATATATTAATATATAATAAAGACTGGAGGTTGGTTTATGAGCGCGGTTTATAAAAGAATTCTTTTGAAACTTTCGGGCGAGGTGCTTGCCGGTCCGAACGCAACGGGGATAGATAACGATACCGTTGTAACCATTTGCAAATCTATAAAGGCTGTTGCAGATCTGGGTGTTGAAGTCGGCATTGTTGTCGGCGGCGGAAATTTCTGGCGCGGAAGGTCAAGCGAGGGTATGGACAGAGCAAGAGCGGACCACATCGGAATGCTTGCAACGGCAATGAATTCACTTGCTTTGTGCGATGCACTGGAGCAGCTCGGCGCCGATGTGCGTGTGCAGACTGCTATTGAAATGCGCCAGATCGCGGAACCGTATATAAGAAACAGAGCGATACGCCACCTTGAAAAGGGCAGAATCGTTATATTCGGCTGCGGAACCGGTTCTCCGTTTTTCTCAACGGATACGGCAGCCGCGTTAAGAAGCGTTGAGATGAATGCGGACGCGTTGCTGAAAGCAACCAATGTTGACGGTGTTTTTGACATGGATCCGAATAAATATTCAGACGCCGTTAAATATGATACTGTAACATTCAGGGAAGTGATAAACAGAGATCTGAAAGTTATGGATTCCACGGCGTTTTCGCTTTGCAAAGATAACGATATGACCATTATTGTATTTAATCTGGATGAGCCTGAAAACCTTGTTAAGGTCGTTGAGGGTAAAAATATAGGTACAACTGTTACAAACTGAAAGATTATCAGCTAAGTAGGCAGTTTGCGCGCCGTTGCCCGCAGGCGCCGCAATAAAGCGGGCGGAAAGGTGAACAAATATGGAAACAGTATTCAAGAAAACAAAAGAGAGAATGAATAAGTGCCTTGATTCTCTTGAAAGAGATTATAAAGCGATTCGTGCAGGCAGGGCAAATCCGGCCGTGCTGGACAGGATAACGGTTGACTATTACGGCACCCCAACCTACATTAATCAGATGGCTGCGGTCAGTGTTCCCGAACCCAGAATGCTTATGATCCAGCCGTGGGACGCATCTACTTTAAAAGAAATAGAAAAAGCTATCAACACTTCCGATATCGGTATCAATCCCAGCAACGACGGAAAAGTAATCAGGCTTGTTTTTCCTGCCCTTACCGAAGAGCGTCGTAAAGAGCTTGTAAAGGATGTTTCAAAGCGCGCCGAAGAAGCAAAGGTCGCCGTCAGAAATGTGCGCAGAGACGCTATGGATGATATCAAAAAGCTTAAGAAAAACAATGAGATCACAGAGGATGATCTCAAGGACGGCGAAAAAAAGCTTCAGAATATTACGGACGACTTTGTTAAACAGATAGAAGAAATGGAAAAGAAAAAGGAAACGGAGATTCTTTCCATTTAAACTTTCGGTCGCGTTTGATCTGCGGCTGAGTTGTGAAAAACGGCAGTCACAGGCGGGGAAGCTCTCCGCCGTTCTGTCATTTTTAAAGGAGAATGGATATGGCGCTGTTCAATAAAAAAGAAGCTCCGTCCGTCGATTTTTCCGTGCTCCCCCGTCATCTCGGTATTATCATGGACGGAAACGGAAGATGGGCAAAGAAAAGAGCGCTTCCGCGCACCGCGGGGCATAAAGTCGGCGCGGATGTTTTTAAAAAGATCTCCAAGGAATGCGGCAGGATAGGGATACCCGAAGTCACCTTTTACGCATTTTCCACGGAAAACTGGAAACGCCCGAAAGAAGAAGTAGAAACGCTTATGCGCCTGTTTTATGATTATCTTATTGAGGCTAAAAACGATTTGCAGGGAAGCGGAAATCTACGTGTCAGGTTTATAGGAGAAAAAGAGGGCTTGCACCCGAAACTGCTTGAACTGATGCGCGATGCGGAGCAGGAAACGGCTTCAAGGAACGGCACGCTGATCAATGTGGCGGTCAATTACGGCGGCAGGCAAGAGATCGTCAGCGCCGTGAATAAGCTTATGGCGTCAGGTAAACAGAATATAAGTGAAGCAGATATAAGCTCCATGCTTTATACTTCACCCGATTGCGATCTCATCATCCGCCCGAGCGGAGAGGAGCGGCTTTCGAACTTCCTGCTTTGGCAGTGCGCATACAGTGAGTTTTGGTACAGCGATGTGCTTTGGCCTGATTTCACCGAAAAAGATCTGCATTCGGCGCTGTCGGATTTTGAAAAAAGAAACCGAAGATTCGGAGGTTAGTAATGAAGCAAAGAGTTATCACTGCCCTTGTGCTGCTGCTCGTGCTTGCATTGGTCGTATGGCAGATCAATACGCCATTGCTGTTGGCGGTTGTCGCGTTTCTGAGCGGCGTTGCGGCTAATGAAATCATGCGCTGCGCAAAGGTGTCAAACAAATTTATTTTTATATTCGGAACTGCGGTCGCAGCCGTTTTCCCGTTTTTTGCGAGTGCCCGTGTGCTTGAACCGTTTGTTGCTCGGGAAAAATGGGGGGCGTTTATATCCGCGGTTCCCGGCGTTGTTTATATCATTGCCGTAGTTTTGATTTATCTGCTTGCAATGCTCAGGGGCTATTCACACACCAAATTTGAGGATGTCGCCATAGCGTTTTTTGCAAGCGTGATCGTACCGTACGGATTTTCAATCATAATCAGGCTAAGGGATATGTTCTTAAACGAGCAGTTCGGAATTTATCTCATTTTCTTTGCTCTGATCTGTGCGCTCGGAACGGATGTGGGCGCTCAGCTCGGCGGTATGGCTTTTGGAAAGCATAAGATGAGCCCGAATATCAGCCCTAAAAAAACGATTGAGGGCGCTGCGTGCGGAATTGCGCTGTCGCTCATATTAAATTCGGTTGCTTTTGTGCTTTATAACCGTCTTGCGGCAGCGCAGATCGATTCCTTCGGCGCAACGGTAATTCTTGTATGCTGTGTTCCCATCTCCTTTATGGGAATGATGGGCGATCTCAGCGCCTCCGTTTTGAAACGCAATTTCGGCGTAAAGGATTTCGGGAAGATCTTTCCCGGTCACGGCGGCGTTATGGATAGATTTGATTCGGTTTTATTCACGCTTCCGCTTACATATATAATGGCGCTCGCGGCGTTTTGCTGAGCGCGGAAAGGTTATCCGATTATGAAAAATCTTTCGATCTTAGGCTCAACAGGCTCAATAGGAACACAATCTCTTGATGTGTGCCGTATGCATTCATACAATGTAAAGTGCCTTACTGCGAATACCGATGTTCAAGCAATGGAAAGCCAGATACGCGAGTTTAGGCCTGAACTGGTTTGCATGATGGATGAAAATGCCGCCGCCGAACTTAAAACACGTGTTGCCGACACAGGCGTTAAAATCGTTTCGGGACTGGAAGGACTTGTTGAATGCGCCGTATATCCGAGTGCGGACACCGTTTTGAATTCCGTTGTGGGTATGATAGGGCTGACGCCGACGCTTGAAGCTATAAAGGCAAAAAAGACAATAGCCCTTGCAAATAAGGAAACACTTGTTGCCGGGGGAAGTCTTGTGACTGAAGCAGCGCGGGAGAACGGAGTTTCCATTTTGCCCGTGGACAGCGAGCATTCCGCCATTTTTCAGGCAATGCAGGGCTCACCTCGAAAGGAGGCAGTAAAAAAGATCATTCTTACAGCCTCCGGCGGTCCGTTTTTCGGAAAAACACTTTCGGAACTTGAAAACGTTACCGTGCAGGACGCGCTCAGGCATCCGAACTGGAATATGGGCGCGAAAATCACCATAGATTCGGCTACCATGATGAATAAAGGGCTTGAGTTCATAGAGGCAAAATGGCTTTTTGATCTGCCGAATGAGGATATTGAAATCGTTGTTCACCGCGAATCGGTCGTACATTCGGCAATCGTTTATCAGGATAATTCTATGATCGCGCAGCTTGGAGTTCCCGATATGCGAATTCCCATTCAGTACGCTCTGACTTATCCCGAACGTGAGCCGAGCCCCGTTGAGCCGCTTTCGCTTGCCGAATACGGAAAGCTCACTTTCTTTGAACCGGATTACAAAACCTTCAGATGTATGGATGTCTGCAAGAAGGCGATTGAGATGGGCGGGCTTCATCCGGCAGCCGCAAACGGCGCAAATGAAGAAAGTGTAAAACTTTTCCTCAAAGGTAAAATTAAATTCACGGATATTGCATATCTTAATGAGGAAGCTATGTTAAAAGCGGAAGAAAAAACGAATTTTACGCTTGATGATGTTCTCTGCGCGGACAAAGCGGCAAGAGAAT
This sequence comes from uncultured Oscillospiraceae bacterium, assembly GCA_900539845.1. GTDB lineage: Bacteria > Bacillota > Clostridia > Oscillospirales > Acutalibacteraceae > Eubacterium_R > Eubacterium_R faecavium. The sequence continues at coordinate 128,017 of UQDP01000001.1, forward strand.
ATGTTATAAATAACTACCGATGAGGCGATGAAGTGAGTTTGAGTTCGATTTGGAACACGGTTTACCCCATATTGATTGCGATATTGTTTTTTGAACTGATCATAATTGTCCATGAGGGCGGTCATTTTGTTGCCGCAAGGCTTATGAAGATCAAGGTCAATGAGTTTTCGATCGGTATGGGTCCGAAAATATTCTCTTTTACGAAAGGGGATACAAAATATTCCCTGCGATGGATACTTTTCGGCGGATACTGCGCTATGGAGGGCGAGGATGAGGACTCCGATGAAAGCGGCTCTTTTTCTAAGAAGAGTGTGCCGGCAAGGATGTTCGTTGTGGTTGCCGGCGCGGTAATGAACCTTATACTCGGATTCCTTATTATCGTATGTATCGTATGCAGTCAAAATCTTATCGGCACGCCGACCGTCGCAAAATTTGACGATAATGCCGTCAGCGCCGCAAGCGGACTTCAGGCAGGGGACACGATCAAAAGCATAGACTCAATGAGAGTTTTTACTTCGACCGATGTTGAAACGGGTCTCAGCCGTTCCCCGGACGGAACGGTTGATATGATCGTGGACAGAAACGGAGAGACTGTTTCCCTCAGCGTAACATTTGGCATGCAGGAATATGAGGGTCAGCAGTTTATAAACATGGATTTTTGGCTGCTCGGCAAGGAAAAAACAGTCGGCGGTGTGCTGAAAAGCAGCGCGGAAACTTTTGTGTCATACACAAGAATGATTTTTCTTTCCGTTTACGATCTTCTCACCGGCAGATACGGTATATCCGATCTCAGCGGTCCCGTGGGCACCGTTTCAGTGGTTTCAACAGCCGTTAAAACGAGTATCACGTCTATGCTCAGAATTATGGCTCTGCTCACTGTCAATATAGGGCTTTTCAATCTTTTCCCGATTCCCGCGCTTGACGGCTGGCGCTTTTTCATGCTGCTCGGAGAGGGCATATTCAGGAAAAAACTGCCTGCCAAGTGGGAATACGTGATCAATGCCGCGGGGCTTGTGCTTTTGCTCGGACTGATGGTAGTTGTAACTTTTTCAGACGTTACGAAATTATTTTAAAGAATAAAGGATCGTACAAATAAAACTCACAAGCACGCCCTGCCGTCTGCGGCAGGGTGATGTGCGCAAGCAGCAAAAAGGATTTGGTGTTTATAATGATCGAACGCAGAAAAACAAGAAAGTACAGACTCGGCAATACATATATCGGCGGCGATTCGCCGATACTTGTTCAATCCATGCTTAATATACCGGCAAGCGATATCGAGCGTTCTGTTGAACAGGCAAAGGAACTTGCCTCGGCAGGCTGTCAGGTCATTCGTTTCGCTATTCCGAACGAACAGGCTCTTCAGCTTATAGAGCCTATCAAAAACGCCGTTGATGTTCCGCTTGTTGCCGATATTCATTTTGACTACAGACTTGCGATCGGCGCTGCCGAAAGAGGTATAGATAAGATCAGAATAAATCCCGGAAATATAGGCGATGAATCCAGGGTAAAAGCGGTTGCGGATATCTGCAAAAGAAAACAGATACCTATAAGAATCGGTGTGAACAGCGGTTCGCTTGAAAAGCATATCCTTGAAAAATACGGTTCTCCCACGCCCGAAGCTATGGTGGAATCGGCGCTGTATCATGCGTCATTGCTTGAAAAATTCAATTTCGGCGATATCGTTATTTCAATCAAATCCTCCGATGTAAACACAATGATAGCCGCTTATGAGATCGCGGCGGAAAAATGCGATTATCCGCTCCATCTGGGCGTGACCGAGGCGGGAACGGAACGTATGGGAATCATAAAATCAGCGGTTGGAATCGGTTCACTGCTCACGCGCGGAATCGGCGATACGATTCGGGTAAGCCTATCCGACGAGCCTGTTAAAGAGGTGTTTGCCGCTTTTGATATTCTTAAAGCGATCGGGCTGAAAAATGACTGTCCCTATCTTATTTCCTGCCCCACCTGCGGCAGAACGAAGATAGACCTTATCGGACTTGCAAAGCAGGTGGAGGAAAGACTGCGCGATTGCAAAAAGCCTATCAAAGTGGCTGTTATGGGATGCGTTGTAAACGGACCGGGCGAAGCGCGCGAAGCGGATATAGGCATAGCCGGAGGCGACGGCTGCGGTCTTATTTTCAAAAAAGGTCAGGTGCTGCGTAAGGTGCCTGAAAATGAATTACTGGATGAATTGATGAAAGAGATAGATAAGTTATAATGAATTTTTTTCAGGATTATTTTTCGGATTATGTGGATCAATTTCAGCTTTCCACTCTCGGAAACGGCAGAATAGAACGCTTCACCGTAAAGCGTTCCTCGCGCGAGCTCAGCATTGTGCTGTCGCTCGGCGAGCTTGTGGATTATTCCGTTTTCAGGGAGGCTGAGGAGAGCATAAAAGCCAATATGCAGCTTTCAAAGGTAACGATCAAGCCCAGATATGTAAGCGATCTCTTTGAAAGCTCCTATCTTCCCAGTATCGTTGAGTTTGTGAAAAGAAACAATCCTGCGGCAAACGGTTTTTTTGAAAACTGTGACGTGCAGGTTGAAAATGGGAAAATGACAGTTTATCTAAAAAAGGGCGGGCGCGATATCCTGCTTGCCCAAAAGGTAAACGAGGATATAGAAAATGTGATCTTCGATCTCTTCGGCACAGAGATCAAAGCCGATTTTGTGGAGACCGAAAATTACGATATTGAAAAAGAAGTTAAAAAAGCCTATGCCGAGTTACAGACGCATAAAGAGCAGGAAAAGCAGGAGCAGCAGAAAAATGTTAAACACACTCTGCTCGGTGATTTCCCGATATACGGAGATACAAAAAAGAATATCTTCGGCAAAAATATAAAAGAAATGCCCAAGGCGATTGCCGATGTTAAATATGACGACGGAATCATAACCGTGTGGGGAGACGTGCTCAAGCACGAGGAAAAGGAGACAAAAAGAGGGGGAAATAAGATCTTCTCTTTTGATATAACCGATTACACTTCTTCTATCACGGTAAAAATGTTTGATTCAAACAGCGTTATCGATTCTATCGTGGATAAACTCGCTAGTGCAAAGACGGTCATGGTCACAGGTCTCTATCAGTTTGATAACTTCGCGAATGATTATGTGCTGCGCCCGAACGGTATAGCATCTGTTCTTAAAGCGGAAAAGGAGGATAACGCGCCCGAAAAAAGAGTAGAGCTTCATCTGCATACCTCACTTTCCGCAATGGACGCCATTTCGTCTCCCACTTCGCTCATCAACCGTGCCGCCAAATGGGGTCACAAGGCGATAGCCGTAACAGACCATGGCGTTGTTCAGGCTCTGCCAGAGGCGAACGCAGCCGCTAAAAAAGCAGGTATAAAGCTCATCTGCGGTATGGAGGGGTATCTTGTTGACGACGAGAAATATCCCGATTTCATGAATATGAAAGTGCGCGATTTCAAGCGTTATCATATCATCTTTCTTATAAGAAATTTAGAGGGCAGAAAGGTGCTTTATAAGCACATTTCCGCCAGCAATATCAAATATTTTAAAAACCGACCGCTGATACCCAAATCGGCGCTTAGGGAGCACAGAAACGGGATCATTATCGGCTCTGCCTGTGAGCAGGGCGAGGTCTATCAGGCTATACTGAACGGTGCGGATGACGATGAGCTTGACAGAATCGCCTCCTTTTATGATTACCTTGAGATTCAGCCAAACGGCAACAACGAATTTATGCTGCGCACCAGCAACGAGGAATACATACTCACCAAAAAAGGCGAGGAAAGAAAAAATGTTTACTGGAAAGTCAGAACCGAAGAAGATCTGATCCATATAAACAAGCGCATCATTGCCTGCGCGGACAGGCTCGGCAAGATGACCGTTGCCACCGGCGACGTCCATTTCCTTGATGAGCATGACGCCAAATTCAGAGCAATCATTATGGCGTCAAAAGGCTTTGAGGACGCCGACCAGCAGGCGCCGCTCTATTTTAAAACGACTGATGAAATGCTCTCCGATTTTTCCTGGGCGGGCGAACGGGCAAAGGAATTTGTAATCTATAATCCGAATAAGATAGCGGATATGGTAGAGAATGACGTGGTTCCTATTCCTCCCGGCACTTTCCAGCCGCATATTGACGGCGCGGAGGAGGAACTGACGGAGACCTGTTGGAAAAACGCCAGGGAAAAATACGGTGATCCTGTTCCGGAAGAGGTCGGTCCGAGACTGCAAAAAGAACTGGATTCGATAATAAAGCACGGTTACGCTGTGTTGTACGTAATTGCGAAAAGACTTGTTAAGAATTCCGAGGAGCACGGTTATCTGGTAGGTTCAAGAGGCTCGGTAGGTTCTTCGCTTGTTGCGCATTTAGGCGGTATATCCGAGGTCAACCCTTTGCCGCCTCACTATGTTTGCCCCAAGTGCAAGCACAGCGAGTTTATAACGGACGGTACAGTCGGCTCCGGCTTTGACCTGCCGCCCAAAAACTGCCCGCATTGCGGTGCTCCTATGGACAGAGACGGCCACGAGATCCCATTCGAGACCTTCCTTGGTTTTGACGGGGACAAAGAACCTGATATAGACCTGAATTTCAGCGGCGATTTTCAGTCGCAGTCACACCGCTTTACGGAAGAACTGTTCGGAAAAACACACGTGTTTAAAGCCGGAACGATGTCTACGGTTGCCGATAAGACCGCTTACGGATATGTAAAGAAATATCTTGAGGAGCGTGGTCTTAAGGTTTCCAAGGCGGAGGAGGACAGGCTCACCGTGGGCTGCACGGGTATCAAGCGCACCACGGGTCAGCACCCCGGCGGCATGGTCGTTGTGCCCGAGGAATATGAGGTTGAGGATTTCACTCCCGTTCAGTATCCGTCCGACGATGCGTCCAAAGGAACACTGACGACTCATTTTGACTTTAAGAACGCTTTGCATGATACGCTTTTGAAGCTTGACGAGCTCGGCCACGATGTTCCCACGCTGTATAAGTTTATAGAGGACGCAACCGGCATTCCCGTTATGGATGTGGATATTTGTGATCCGAAGCTGTATCAGATGATCACTTCCACCGAACCGATAGGCGTTACACCTGAGGATATAGACTGCCCCACGAGTACGCTCTCCATTCCCGAAATGGGCACGCCGTTCGTTATCGGAATGCTGGTTGAGGCAAAGCCGAAAACCTTTTCAGACCTTCTTCAGATCTCAGGTCTTTCACATGGCACGGATGTTTGGCTCGGCAACGCGCAGGAGCTTATACATAACGGCACCTGCACGATCTCGGAAGTTATCGGCTGCCGAGACGGAATTATGACTTATCTGATACATAAAGCGGAGGATTATGAAAAAAGGACGGGCAAGACTTCTCCTCTTTCAAAGAAAGACTGTTTTAAGATCATGGAGTATACCAGAAAGGGCAAAGCCCCCAAAGAGCTTCCGCCGTACGAGGATAAAATGCGAGAGATAGGCGTTGAGCAGTGGTATATAGATTCCTGTTATAAGATAAAATACATGTTCCCCAAAGCACATGCCGCGGCTTACGTTATAGCCGCGCTGAGGCTGGGTTGGTACAAGATCTATTATCCCGTTGAGTATTACAGCGCTTTCTTCACAGTCCGCGGCGGAGATCTTGACGCTGTTGCGGCTGTTGCCGGAAAAAGCGCCGTAAAGCAAAGAATGAACGAGATAAAGGCGCATAAGGACGCCGGCACGATAACCGCCAAAGAAAGCGATACCTATGTCATTCTTCAGATCGTTATTGAAATGCTTTGCCGCGGAATAGAATTTCTGCCTGTTGATCTGTATAAATCCGACTGGCGCGTTTATAAGATCGAAAACGGTAAAATACGTCTGCCTTTTACGGCGATAGACGGTATAGGCGAAAACGCCGCCAAGCAGATCGTTGCCGCCGTAAATGACGGCGCAGGTGATTTTATATCCTGTGATGATCTTATGGCGCGCGCAGGCATAGGGCAGAGCGTAGTCGATTCACTGAAAGGATGCGGCGCTCTGGGCGATCTGCCGGACAGCAACCAGATCTCTCTTTTCGGCTTTTAGGTTGACAAGGCCGTTTTAATGTGATAGCATATTAAAGCGCTAACACGCTAAAGTAAAACAACGGAGTTCATGCCTATGAAAAAATATGCAAGACTTACGCCTCAGGGCAGCAGGGATCTGCTTTTTGAGGAGTGCGACGACAGAAAAAAAATAGAGACCACGCTTTCCGCTCTTTATAAGGAAAAGAATTACCGAAAGGTAATTACGCCGGCAATCGAATTTATTGATGTGTTTGAAAACGATGATTCGGGCATGGAGTCCGATATTATGTATAAGCTCACGGACGCCTACGGCAGAACGACCGTTCTGCGCCCGGATAATACCATGCCGATAGCCCGTCTTGTTGCGACCCGGCTCGGCAAAGAGGATTTCCCGGTAAGGCTTTATTATAATCAAAATATTTTTGTGCGTAATAAAGCTTACGCCGGCAGAACGGACGAGATTCCGCAGAGCGGTATAGAGCTGATCGGGGACGGCTCCGCACAAGCGGACCTGGAAGTGCTGACTATGGCTGTTGAGGCACTGCGGCGTTCGAAGCTGAATTCCTTTTCGTTTGAGATAGGTCATGCGGGATTTTTCCGCGCCATACTTGAGGATATGGATATTGAGCAGTCCGTTAAGTCTGAGATCTGTTCGCTTACGGAAAGCAAGAATTATGCCGCTTTGAGCGATTTGCTCGATTCGATCGGCGATACTGTCCAGACCAAAGTGCTTCACAGACTTCCGCGGCTGTTCGGCGGCGAAGAAGTGCTTGAAAAAGCAAAGAAGCTGTATTCCGGCGAAAAATCGGACGCCGCGCTTGATTACCTGGGAAATATTTATGAAAAGCTTTGCGCGCTCGGTCTCAAGGATAATATAATCATAGATCTCGGGCTTGTGAACCGCTCCAACTATTATACGGGCGTTATATTCCGCGGTTACGCGGAGGGCTCAGGCGTGACCGTGCTTTCCGGCGGCAGATATGATAATCTTGTTGGAGAGTTCGGGCTGGACGCGCCCGCTATCGGCTTTGCCGTTGACGTTAACGCGCTGTGCGATGTTATGCATGAGATCATCAATGTTGAAAGACCTCTCAGAATCGCCCTCACAAAAGGAAGACTTGAAAAATCGTCTATGCGTCTTTTTCAGAAAATGGGACTGGATACCTCGGAACTTGAAAATAAGGGCCGCAGACTGATCCTTCCCGTAGACGGGTATGAGGCGGTCTTGTCCAAGGCGCCCGATGTAATCACCTATGTTGAGCATGGTGTGTGCGATATAGGTATTGTGGGTAAAGACACCATTGTTGAGCATGGCAGTTCATTTTATGAGGTGCTTGACCTGAATATAGGCAAATGCCGCTTTGCGCTTGCCTGCCCGAAAGGCAAGGATTTCTTTTCAGGATATTCCAGAAAAACGGTCGCGTCAAAATACCCCAAGGTGGCAAAGGAGTTTTTCCGTTCAAAGGGTATGGACGTGGATGTGATCAAAATAGAGGGCAGTGTGGAGCTGGCTCCGCTTCTCGGTCTTGCAGACGGAATCGTGGATATTGTTGAAACCGGCTCAACACTCAAAGAAAACGGACTTGAGGTGGTCGAGGAGATACTTCCGATCTCCGCAAGAGTAATCGTCAATATGGCTTCAATGAAGCTCAGAAAGCAGGAGATAGAATCTTTTCTTGCCGATCTTGAGCTTGCAAGTAAAGTGTAAAAGAGGTTTTGCAATGAAAATTACAAAGGCAAACGGTAAAACGGAGTACGCCCTTATTGAAAGTCTGAAAAAAAGAAGCGGCGAGACCGATCAGAAGATTGTTGATATAGTAACGTCAATCCTTAACGGCGTAAAAGAGGGCGGAGACGAAGCCGTCAGGGAGTATACTGCGCGTTTTGACGGCAGTGTGCCGAAAAAGACCGTCATTGAGAAAGATGAGTTGGCGGAATATCTTAACGAGGCTGACGATGATTTCAAAAAGGCAATAAGTGACGCTAAAGAAAATATTTACCGTTTTCATCTGAAACAGGCGCAGCAAAGCTGGCTCACAACAGAGGATAACGGAGTGATTATGGGTCAGCGCATCAGAGGACTTGCCAGAGTGGGCATTTATGTGCCCGGCGGCACTGCGGCTTATCCGAGTTCCGTTCTTATGAATGCCGTGCCAGCAAAGATCGCGGGCGTGAAAGAGATTATTATGGTAACGCCGCCCGGTTCGGACGGTAATCCCAATCCATATATTATGGCTGCCGCCGCTGTTGCAGGCGTTGATAAAGTATTTTTGTGCGGAGGCGCGCAGGCTGTTGCCGCGCTGGCATACGGCACGGAAAAGATACCCAAGGTCGATAAGATAGTCGGTCCGGGCAATATCTTCGTTGCAACTGCAAAAAGGCTTCTTTACGGCGTTGTAGATATAGATATGGTCGCAGGTCCGTCGGAAATATTGATCGTGGCGGATAAGACGGCAAAACCCGCGTTTCTTGCGGCTGATCTGATGAGTCAGGCGGAGCACGATAAAATGGCTTCCGCAATCCTTCTCACTACCTCGGAGAATATCGCGCGTGCGACCGTTAAGGAGATCGAAAGGCAGATCAAATTCCTTGAAAGGCAGGAGATTATTGAGCGCTCGCTTGAGGATTACGGAGAAATCATCGTTTGTGAAGACATGGATCAGGCAATCGAATTCGCGAATGAGCTTGCGCCGGAACACCTTGAGCTTTGCGTGGAAGAGCCTCTTAAATATATAGGTATGATAGATAACGCAGGCTCTGTCTTCCTCGGAAACTGGTCTCCCGAGCCGCTCGGGGATTATTTTGCAGGACCGAATCATGTGCTTCCCACAAGCGGAACGGCAAGATTTTTCAGTCCCCTGTCTGTGGACAGCTTTGTTAAAAAATCGTCGTTTATTTATTACACGCAGGAGCAGCTTGAAAAGGATAAGGATGAAATCATAACCCTTGCCGAAACAGAAGGGCTTACAGCCCATGCCAACAGTATCAGGGTAAGATTCTGATATGCGGTCAAAAAAATATCTCGCAGTGCTCTGCGCAGCTTTGGCAATGCTGCTGTGTTCCTGTTCGCTTCCCGTTCAGCCGGAAAGGGAAACGGCCGGCGCAAATACAGTTTCGGCGGCCGACGGTATGCTGGCAGTGCATTTTCTTGACGTCGGTCAGGGAGACAGCGAGTTTATAGAACTGCCAAACGGCAGCACCATGCTGATAGACGCCGGCGAACGTGAATACGGCGAAACCGTTTCGGAATATATTTCCGCGCTCGGATACAGCGAAATAACATATCTTGTCGCAACGCATCCGCATTCGGACCATATCGGCGGTCTGCCTGCCGTGTTCGAGAATTTTGATGTTTCAAATGTCTATCTGCCTGACGCGGCTTCCTCCTCACAGATCTATAAAACCTTGCTTGATTGTGTTGAGCAGGAGGGCTGTAATGTTGTTGAAGCGAAAAACGGTGTGAGCGTTATGGACAGTGATGATCTGGATGCTTATTTTGTTGCACCATGTGAAAGTTCTTACAGCAGTTTAAATGATTATTCGGCAGTTCTGAAACTAACGTACCGTGATCAATCCTTTTTGTTTACGGGCGACGCGGAGGCGCTTTCCGAAAATGAAATCACAGCGGATATATCCGCTGACGTTGTAAAGGTGGGTCACCATGGCTCGGATACGTCATCGGGCGAACGCTTTGTTCAAAGGGTGTCGCCTGATTATGCCGTGATCGAGGTAGGGGAGGATAATCCTTACGGGCATCCGTCGGACGAGACGGTCAGCCGATGGGAAAGCGCGGGCGCTCATGTGCTGCGCACGGATGAACTCGGCAATATCATCATCACTTCAGACGGCAGCAGTATTACCGTTTCTCAGCCGGAGTCGGAAACCGTTAACAGCGGTTTATTGCAGGATAAACAGAGTACCGGGGAATATACATATGTATTGAACACTTCTTCAAAAAAGATACATATGCCCGATTGTTATTCGGTTTTGTCTATATCCCAAAGCAATATGGAATATACCGATAAAAGTATTTCGCAGCTTGAGTCTGAAGGGTATAAGCCTTGCGGAATTTGCGCGCCGGAGAGCAGACCATGAGAATCATTATAAACAGAATGGAAAGGGAGATCGCGGTGTGCGAGCTGGAAAACGGCGAGCTGCTGCAGGTGCCCTCACGGATCTTCCCCAATGTTTCAGAGGGCGATGTGATTGATATAAAGGTGAACAAAGAGCTGACGGAGAAACTGAAAAAACAAAATTCCGGCAGATTGAGATCACTTTTTAATAAAACAGAAGAATAAAATTCGGAAAGGTCGTGCAGATCAATGAGAACGGCTCAGATCAACAGAAAAACAAAAGAGACAGATATAAAACTCACCCTGTCGCTTGACGGCGGCGATGTGAACGTCAATACAGGCATAGGCTTTTTTGACCATATGCTCACGGCTTTTGCCGTTCACGGCGGTTTCGGGCTTGAACTTGTTGTCAGGGGCGACCTTGAGGTAGATACGCACCATACGGTTGAGGATACGGGTATCGCGCTCGGCAGCGCATTCAAACAGGCGCTGGGCGATATGGGCGGAATAAAGCGCTACGGCTCGTTTTATATCCCGATGGATGAGAGCCTTGTGCACTGTGCGCTTGATGTTTCAAACAGACCGTTTCTTGTTTTCAATGCCGATTTCAATGAGGAAAGATGCGGCGATTACGAAACCTGTTGCACGGCGGAGTTTTTTCGTGCCTTTGCCGTAAACGCGGGCGTTACCCTGCATATAAATGAGATCTACGGAAGCAATACACATCATATCATTGAGGCGGCTTTCAAGGCTTTCGGCCATGCGCTCGGCATTGCCGTTTCACGCACGGAGGGCGGAATCCTCTCTACAAAAGGAGTTTTGTAATGATCATTTTACCCGCAGTGGATATTATGGGCGGCAGACCCGTCCGGCTTTATAAAGGCGAGTTTTCAACCGCCTCACAGGTTGCCGAAGACGCGCTTGAAACGGCTGTTCGGTTTGAGCGCGACGGAGCGGAGTGGATACATATGGTCGATCTTGACGGTTCCCTGAAAAAAGAGCGTGTGAACGCTGAAATTTTTATTAACGTTGCAAAAAACACTTCGCTGAAAGTGGAATTGGGCGGAGGGATAAGAAGCCTTGAGGATGTGGAATTTTATATAAAATCCGGAATAGCAAGGGTCATCCTCGGCTCTGCCGCTTTGAAAGATCCTCAGCTTGTAAAGGACGCCGTTGCCCGATTCGGCGATCGGATAGCCGTGGGCATAGACGCGAAAAACGGATATGCGGCCGCGGAGGGTTGGACGGAAACATCGAATGTGTATTTTACAGACCTTGCAAAGCAGATGGAAAGCATGGGCGTAAAAACGATCATATTTACCGATATATCCAAAGACGGAACACTCAGCGGTCCCAACATTGCACAACTCAAAGAAATCAATAACGCGGTCTCATGCAATATTATCGCATCGGGCGGCATAAATGATATCAACGATATAAAAGAGCTGAAACAAGAGCAAATGTACGGCGCAATCTGCGGCAAAAGCATTTACAGCGGCAGTCTCAGTTTGAAAGAGGCGCTGGAGGTGTGTGAAAGTGGAGATTGAAAAGTATTTTAAAAAATCCGATCTGATACCGGCTGTTATTCAGGAGCACGGCACCGGCGAAGTGCTGATGCTTGCGTATATGAACAGGGAATCCCTTAAAAAAACGCTTGAAACGGGTTACACCTGGTTCTGGTCCAGAAGCAGGCAGGAGCTTTGGAATAAGGGCGCAACGAGCGGTCATCTTCAGAAAATCGTTTCGATTTACGGCGACTGCGATGATGATACCCTGCTTATAGAGGTCATCCAAACAGGCGCAGCCTGCCACACCGGCAGCCACAGCTGCTTTTTTAATAAGATAAAAGAATTTGACAGCTGAGCCTATCATGAAACTTTAAGAAAAAACGGTGACAAGTATGGATTTGATAAAAAACGAATATCAGGTAGTTATAGACAGAAAAAATGAAAAAGCCGAGGGCTCTTACACTTCCTACCTTTTTGAGCAGGGGATAGACAAGATACTCAAAAAAGTGGGCGAGGAGTGTACGGAGACCGTTATTGCAGCCAAAAACAACGATAAAGAAGAGACCGTTTATGAGATAGCGGATCTTATCTATCACGTACTTGTGATGATGGCTTATCAGGGGATCACCCCGGAGGATGTTGAGACGGAGCTGGAAAAAAGAGCCGCTAAACGTTCAAATCTGAAAAAATTTCACAAAGTAGATAAAAATTCATAATGGCGCATAAAAAATGGATCATTGCGGACGCGGATAAGGAAACAGCGTCCGCTCTCAGTGAAAAATTCAATATAGATCCCTTTGTGGCGTATCTTCTTGTTGCAAGGGGAATAGACAATGAGCTTAAAGTATCCGACTTTCTCTCTTCGTCCGTTCGCCTTTCAGACCCGTTTGAGCTGGCGGATATGGACAGGGCTGTTGAAAGAATAGAGCAGGCGATATCACTCGGAGAAAAGATAACCGTTTACGGCGATTATGACTGCGACGGAGTGACTTCAACGGCGCTTTTGTATTCGCTTTTCAGGGATATGGGCGCCGATGTGGATTATTATATACCCTCAAGGGAAACCGAGGGCTACGGAATGAATCCGCACGCCGTAAAAAAGATCGCTGACTCGGGAACACGTCTTATTGTTACGGTGGATAACGGTATCAGCGCACTTGAAGAGGCGGAGTATGTTTATTCGCTCGGAATGGAGCTTGTCATAACGGATCATCATCAGGTGCCCGAAAGGCTTCCCAAAGCGGAAGCGGTGGTAAACCCTCACAGGCAGGACGGTGAACTTCCGTTTACGGACTTTGCAGGCGTAGGGGTTGCCTTTAAGCTTGCCTGTGCGCTTTACGGCGATATAGACGATATTCTTGAGAGTTATGCTGATCTTGCGGCGCTCGGCACGATCGCCGATATCATGCCGCTTACGGATGAGAACAGAACGATCGTAAAAGCAGGGTTAAGACGGATAAACAGTAGTCCCAGAACAGGTATCAAAGCACTGATAAACGCATCCGGCTTTTCCGATAAACAGATCACTTCTTCCGATATCGCTTTCGGTCTCTGCCCCAGGATAAACGCAACGGGCAGGATAGAGCATGCCGCAAAGGCGGTCGAACTGCTTGTGTGCGAGGATGAACAAGCTGCCGGGTTTACTGCGGCTCAGTTAAACGAAAATAATATACACAGGCAGGAGCTTGAACAAACTATATTTGACGATGTGCTGCGTCAGCTCAAAGAAGAACCCGATCTTGCGAAAAACAGGGTCATAGTTGTCTGCGGCAAAGGCTATCACCAGGGCGTTGTGGGTATAGTGGCGTCCAGAATCTGTGAAAGGTATGCAAAGCCGGCAGTCATTATAGGAATAGATGAAAAGAATCAGGCACGAGGTTCTGCGCGCAGCATAGAGGGGTTCAATATTTTTGAAGCAATATCTTCCTGTTCGGATATTCTTGTGCATTTCGGAGGTCATCCGGGTGCGGCGGGCATGAGTCTTGACGGCGATAAAACAGATGCGTTTAGAACGCGAATAAATGCGTATGCGGCGGAAAAATATCCCGTTATGCCTGCTCAGAAAGTCTATGTGGATTTCAAAATATCCCCGTTTTATCTGAATGTTGAGCTTGCTAAGGCGCTTTCCCTGCTCGAGCCATACGGCGAGGGGAACAAACGCGCAGTCTTTGCGCTTGTAAATTTAACGATAACCGACATCACGCCTGTGGGCAATGACAAACACATCAGAATCGAATGTGAAAAAAAAGGCAGAAAGATCAGAATCGTCAAATTCGGCACACCGGCGGATAAGTTTCCGTTCACTGTCGGCGACAATGTAGACGCGGCTGTTAAAATAGGCGTGAATCTGTATAACGCAAGGGAATATCTTTCCGTTCAGGCGGTCGATATAAAAAAGCACATGGCAGATGACGGCGCATATTTTTCTCAGAAAGAGGAATACGAGCTGTTTCTGATGAAAAAGAATGATTCGCGAAATGTTTATCCCGCACGAGAAATATGCGCGGCGGTCTATAAGGCGCTGCGCTCAAGAAAAAACATATTTACCGATGCGGACAGCTTATATTTCTGCCTGAGCGGGGTAACCTACGGTCAAATGATGTTCGCGCTCAGAGCATTTTCAGAGTGCGGACTGATATCGGTGAAAAATGAAGAAATCAAATTGACTCAGGTGACTTCAAAGGTTGATCTGATGAACACAAAAACAATGAAAGCTCTTAAAAGGAGACTTGATATTGAGTAATTTTGACGACGGCTTCGCCGCCTTTTTTGAACAGGTGCAGCAGAATCCGCAGTATGACTCAGAAAAAATAAAAAAAGCATATGAGATTGCCAGAGACGCGCACAAAGATCAGAAACGCCGTTCGGGCGAGCCGTATATCATGCACCCTGTTGCCGTTGCGCAGATCCTTTTTAAATTCGGAATGGATAACGAGTGTATTATATCCGCTCTTCTTCATGATGTTGTTGAGGATACCAAGGTCAGCATCGATTTTATTAAGGAGAATTTCGGGGATGAGGTCGCGCTCCTTGTTGACGGCGTAACAAAGCTCGGAAAGATACCGCTTTCCACAAGGGAAGAGGTGCAGGCTGAAAACATCAGAAAAATGTTTATCGCCATGAACAAGGATGTACGCGTTATCATCATCAAGCTTGCAGACCGGCTCCATAATATGCGCACTCTGCAGTATATGCCGGATTATAAACAGCGCGAAAAAAGCCTGGAAACGCTTGAGATATACGCGCCTATTGCCCACCGTCTCGGTATCAGGGCAATCAAAGACGAGCTTGAAGACCTTGCCGTTCGCTATCTTGACCCGATTGCGTACGAGGAAATAGAGAATTCGCTTTCCATGAAAAAAGAGGAGGGCGAGCGGTTCTTAAACGATATAAAAGCGCAGATACAGGAACGCATTACCCCCCTGATCAAAAACGCAACGATAACCTCACGCGTAAAATCCGTTCACGGCATTTTCAGAAAAGTTTATATAAAAGGCAAATCCTTTGAGGAGATATATGATATATATGCCGTCAGAATTATTGTGGACACAATGATAGACTGCTATAACGCGCTCGGAATCGTTCATGATATGTTCAAGCCTATTCCGGGCAGATTTAAGGATTATATCTCAACACCTAAGCCGAATATGTACCAGTCGCTCCACACCACAGTGCTTTCAAAGGACGGTATTCCGTTTGAGATACAGATACGTACATGGGAAATGCACCGTACAGCCGAATACGGTATTGCCGCGCACTGGAAATATAAGCTCGGCAAGGGCGGAAAGGACAGTCTTGACGGTAAGCTCTCATGGATACACCGTATGATAGAAACCGGCGAATCCACGGACACGGCTGAGGATCTTGTTGCCAGCATCAAGGGCGATCTTTCCGTTGAAGAGGTCTATGTTTTTACCCCTAAGGGAGATATCAAAAGCCTGCCCACGGGATCAACCGTTATAGATTTTGCGTATGCCATCCATTCGGCGGTCGGCAATAAAATGGTCGGCGCCAAGGTAGACGGCCGTATCGTTCCCCTGGACTATAAAATCAAAACAGGCGAACGAATTGAGGTGCTGACATCAAATCAGCAGGGCAAGGGACCGAGCCGCGACTGGCTTTCCATTGTTAAGACCGGCGAGGCACGAAGCAAGATCCGCGCTTGGTTTAAAAAGGAAAAGCGCGAGGAGAATATAGAAGAAGGCAAAGCAACGGTAAAACGCGAGTTGCGCAGAAACTTTATAGGCCTAAGCGGCACAAGGTATGACGAGTTTATAAAAAGAATATCCGAAAAGCAGCATTTTGCTCAGGTCGACGAGTTTTATGCCGCAGTCGGTTACGGCGGTATACAGATAAACCGTCTCATGCCCGGTATAAAGGATGAATACAACAGAAACTGGAAAGAAAAGGAAACAGAGAAGCCGCTTGCGCCCAATATCGTTGACAAACCGCGTACAAGATCGTCGGGAAACGGTGTTATCGTTGAGGGGATAGACAATTGCCTGATAAAAATGGCACGATGCTGTTCGCCTTTGCCCGGCGAGGAGATCATCGGTTTTATCACAAGAGGGCATGGGCTTTCTATTCACAAGAGAAATTGCGTCAACGTGCCGGAAGATCTTGAGCACTGTGCCGAGCCTGAACGGTGGATCAAAGCGCACTGGGATGAGAATGTCAAGATCGAATCACAGTCCACTCTTGATGTTTACGCCATAGACAGGGACGGTATCGTGCTTGATATAACCAGTACGCTGATGAATATGCATGTTAAAATACATTCCATAAACGCCCGGCCCATCCATGACGGCAACTGCCTTACCACATTAACCGTTGCCGTCAGCAGCAGGGAGCACCTTGATAATATAGTAAGGATCATCAGAAAAATAGACGGCGTTTATCATATAGAGAGATCGGGGCTTTGAGCAAAAGCGCTCGGATTATCTGCGCCGGCGTTTTGAGTTGTTTCACATAAAAACAGAGGAGATCAATATGAAAGCAGTTGTTCAGAGGGTGAGCCGCGCGCAGGTGAGCGTGAACGGTGAGGTCATAGGAAAATGCGGCAGGGGTTTTCTTATCCTGCTCGGCGTTATGGCAGGTGACGATGAAAAAGAGGCTGATAAACTCGTAAGCAAGATCGTGCATCTCAGGATATTTGAGGATGAAAACGGAAAGATGAATCTTTCTTCACTTGACGTAAACGGCTCCATGCTCGTTGTCTCTCAGTTCACGCTCTGCGCGGATTGTTCCCATGGCAGGCGACCGAGCTTCACTGATTCCGCCCCTCCTCAGGAGGCGAATACGCTTTATGAATATTTTGTGCGCAGGCTTTCCGAAAACGGCATAGCAGATGTGCAGACAGGCTCGTTCGGCGCGGATATGCAGGTGGAGCTTGTTAATGACGGTCCTGTCACCATCATCCTCAACAGTGCGGATTTTAAGTGAAGCCCGAAAATCAGTTACGAAATCTTCAGGAAGGAAATTCAAATGACTCAAATAAAATCTATTACGCTCGGAGAGCTTGCAAACAACTGTTATCTTATAACAGATGTTGAAAGCGGGCTGAGCGCTCTTGTAGACTGTACCGATGATTCGGAGAATATGCGCGCCTTTATAGGCGACGCCAAGCTTGCGTATATTCTTTTGACGCATGGGCATTTTGACCATATCGGCGGCGTTGCCGCTGTCAGCAGGGATTACGGCGCAAAGGTCGTTATCAGCGGCGAAGACGCGCCCATGCTGTCCTCCGGAAAATCAAGTCTTTCTGCTTTCTTCGGTATTGCCCAGGAAAAGATAACGGCGGATATAACTGTATCCGAGGGTTCCGAAATTATGCTCGGCAGCACGAAAATCAAAGTACTTGCTACACCGGGGCATACAAAAGGCGGCGTTTGCTATCTGCTGGATGACTGCATTTTTACAGGCGATACGCTCTTTTTCTGCTCCTGCGGCAGAACCGATTTTCCGGGCGGCTCCTCAGCGGAGATTATGCAAAGCTTAAAACGGCTTTCCACTCTTGACGGCTCTTTAAAGGTCTATCCCGGGCACGACAGAACATCAACCATCGCTTTTGAAAAGCAGAATAATCCTTATATGAGATAATGTTATGATACTTGTAAATGAAAATCACGCCTTTTCCTATGATACGGAGAACCTTGCGGAAATCTTTTTCCCGTATGAAAAAATAAAAATGTTTGAACATATGCCGCCCAACGAAACGGATGATATTGTTGTTTACAGCGGTATACAAGATGATAAGCTCACTGTTTTTGCAAGTGTATACGGAAAAAATAACAGCTCAACTGTTCAGCTTGCGCCCGATACTGACAGGAAAAACGCCCTGTCAGTTCTTTTTTACAGAGTCCTTTCCGAGGCTACGGGCGATGAATATCCCTGGGGGATCCTGTACGGAGTCAGACCGGCAAGATTTTTTCACAGCCTTGCGGATAAACATTCTCCGAAATATGCCGAAGAAGTTTTGAAACGTAAATTTCTTGTTTCAGATGATAAGATCAGGCTTGTATCCATGGTGGCGGAAAGCGAAAATGAGATCATAAGGCTTTCACGTCCCGAAAGCTTTTCACTCTATATTTCGATCCCGTTCTGTCCGACGAGATGTACGTACTGTTCATTTGTTTCTCACAGTATAGAGCGCGCGTCATCGCTTGTTGAAGATTATGTTAATCTTCTTGAGCTGGAACTGAGAGAAACGGGAAAAATCGTTTCGGAATTCGGCCTCAGGCTGGAGACCGTGTATTTCGGCGGCGGTACGCCCACAACTTTAAGCGCAAGACAGCTTGAAAGACTGCTCAAGGCGGTGAAAAACCATTTCGATCTGAGCACGCTTCGGGAATTTACCGTGGAGGCAGGCAGACCCGATACGGTAGACAGAGATAAACTGACGGCGCTCAAAAACGGGGGAGTCGGCAGAATAAGCATCAATCCTCAGACGTTTAATGATGATGTTTTGGATGCAATCGGCAGGCGGCACACTTCGGCACAGACGCTTGAAGCGTTTGAAACGGCGCGCCGGTGCGGATTTGACAATATTAATATGGATTTTATCGCAGGATTGCCGCAGGACACATTTGATTCTTTCGTTAACAGCATGGAGACCGCTTTGAATCTTGATGCGGAAAGCATAACCGTTCATACACTCTGCCTGAAGACCGGCGCTTTTATGACTTCGGCCGGAATGCCTGATAAAACGCTTGCCGGCAAAATGGTGGATTTCAGCCGGGAAAGTCTCACTGCGTCAGGTTATAAACCTTACTATATGTACCGCCAGGGAAAATCGATCGGCAATCTTGAAAACACAGGCTGGTGCCTGCCCGGACGGGACTGCCTTTACAATGTTTTTATGATGGACGAGACTCACACGGTGTTAGCCGCAGGCGCAGGGGCGGTCACAAGGCTTAAAAATCCGAATTCAGGAAAAATTGAACGCATTTATAACTACAAATATCCATATGAATATATAGGGAATTTTCATGAAATGCTGCAAAGAAAAAATCAAATAGAGGAATTTTATAAAAAAATAATAAACAACATCTGATTTATTACATTTTGTATTGCAATAATATTCAAAATGTAATATAATATTGGAAAGACAGGAGGATGTTGATTATGTCAAAGGCAGACGATAGCGCCCCGAAGCTTACAAATTTTGAAGAGATGTTTTCAAAAACAAGAAGCATGGCTGAAACCATTAACAAAAAGGGAGCCATGTATCTTGAGCTTTCAAGAAAGAAAATCGAGTATATGGACGCCAAATCAAAGCTTTCCAAGGCTTATGAAAATTTCGGCAAGCTTCAGTTTTCCGCCTATATCGGCGAGGAGGTTGACGAGAACGAATACGCCTGTTCCATTGCGGATATAACGGCGCTTAAGGAGCGTACCGAAACACTTTCCGCGGAGCTTGAGGAGGCTAAAAACAAGGATGCCGAAGAGTTGAAAAAAGGCGCGGAGGAATTTCGAAAAGAGGTTCAGACAGCCTCAAAAGAAGCAAGAGACGTTATAGTTCAGCAGGCAAAGGATTTCTTCAGAGCGGTTCAGCTATCGGTTAAATCAGGCGCTCCTTACAGCTCAGACCGAGAAGTAACAGTCGATTTTACCGAAGTTAACCATGCGGAGGAGCCTGAGAGTGAAAACAAAGAATAATTAAAATCAGCTAATTTCAAAGGGCAGTGCAAAATCTTTGCGCTGCTCTTTTTGTTTCGGTGATATTTTTGAATAATCTAAAGCAAAAGTACATAAACTCGGCTGTTCTGCTGCTTGTGGCTTCGGTAATTGTTAAGGCGATTAGCGCGGTTTATAAAATACCGCTGACGTCTTATATAGGCGCGACGGGGCGCGGATACTTTAATACCGCATACAATATGTATATGCCTGTTCACGCCGTGATCATGGGTGCGTTTCCCGTTGCTCTCACACATCTTATAAGCAAATACAGAGAAAAAAAAGACGCCGGCAAAATTTATATGCTGAAAAGAGCGTCAAACATTCTGTTTTTTGCCGTAGGTATTCTGGGCACGGTTTTGATGTTGTTTGCCGCACAGCCGTATTCTAATATCATTTCCTCACCTAAATCGGTTTACGCAATATATGTTATGGCGCCCACTGTATTTTTCTCTGCCATGGCGGCGTCAAAAAGAGCGTTTGCGGAAGGACATATGAACATGGTGCCCACATCTGCCGGGCAGGTCATAGAAGCGGTTTTCAAGCTGGTTTTCGGGCTTTTGTTCGCCAAATACGCTATGCAAGCGCTTTACAGTGCATATCTTGACACGGGAACCGTTCTCGGAACAGTCTGTAACAGCGAGGAAGAAGCGCTTTCCTGTATTTACCCGATAACCTCAGCCGCTGCGATAGGCGGAGTCGCGGCAGGCGCTTTCCTCTGCTGGATATATTGTTCTGCATATGTTTCCGTTAAATACGGCTCTGCTTATCCGCGTATAAAGGGCAGAAGCGCTGCGCCGGAGATCAAAGAAATCCTGACATTCAGTATGCCTATCATTCTTTCCTCGCTTATTCAGAGCCTCTCCGGCTTCGCGGATAACGCGTCCATACAGTATTGTCTTACTCTTTGCGACCAGTCGGCGCTCCGGGAGGCCTATGCCGAGTGTCTGCGCATTAGTTCCACTCCCGATTCAGATGCGGTCACGTATATTTTCGGCCTGTTTTCCTCCGCAAACGATCTGAAAATGCTGGTTCCGAGTTTTACAATGGCGCTTGGCGTTGCCGCTGTTCCCGCAATCACTTGCGCATATGAATCCGGCAGCAGTATATATCTTTCTTCCTTGATAAACAGTATATTTAAGTACACTTCTCTGTTCGCTTTCGGCGGAGGATTTTTTATCTCGCTGACAGCAAGATACATTCTGGAGATCCTTTATAAAAACTCCAATTATGATATCGTGCTTGGCTGCACACGGCTTTCGGAGTTTTACGGATTTACTATGATTTTCTTTTGTCTCACGGGCGCTGTGGTATTTTCCGTTCAGGCAATCGGCTGCGCGGCAAAAAGTATACCGTCTTTTTTGGTTGCCGCGGTCATAAGAGTGGCGCTGAATTTTCTGCTCGTATCGGATCACAGGTTCAACATTTACGGAGCCGCAATATCCGATATTGCAGGGTATGCGGTCATTCTGGTTTCAAATTTGTATATACTGTCAAAATACGCAAATGTTAAATATACTGTTTCCAAAATGATTGTGAAGCCGTTCATTTGCAGTATAATCTCTTATTTTGCAAGTCTTTACACTTACAGAGCGCTGTTTCATTTTGAAAGCGAACTTTTGGTTTTTGTCACATTAAGTATAATTTATACAGCAATTTTCACATTTCTGATTATTGTGTCAAAAACAGTTGAACTCTCGGAACTTAAAATTTTACAACATTGTAAAAAAATGGCTTAAATACTTGCTTTTCACATCGATTTATAGTATTATTGTTATGAACAAGTTAATCGATAGGGGTGTTTATGTGTCAGTCGATTTTGAAATCAAAGATCATTATGATATCGGGGATTTGATTCGGCTGGTGCAGGTGTTAAGAGCACCCGGCGGCTGCCCTTGGGATATGAAGCAGACCCATGAGTCAATAAAAAAGAATTTTATTGAGGAGACCTATGAGGTTATAGAGGCTATCAACAAAAAAGATGCCGAAGGCCTTAAAGAGGAACTTGGGGATGTTTTGCTTCAGGTTGCGCTTCACTGTGAAATGGAGCGTGAAAAAGGGGTGTTCGATTTCAATGATGTTGCAGATGAGCTTTGCAAAAAGCTTGTTGTGCGGCATCCTCATGTTTTCTCGGATGTTACCGCCTCAAACAGTGATGAGGCTCTTCAGAGATGGGATGAGGTCAAGCTGAAAACAAAAGGCATGAAAAAGCAGAGCGAGTCTATGCTTAAAGTGCCGCGTGAGTTTCCCGCGCTTATGCGGGCTCAGAAGATTCAGCAAAAGGCAGCTAAGGCAGGTTTTGACTGGGACAATGTTGAAGGCGCTCTTCAAAAGCTGCAGGAAGAGATTAATGAGTTGAAAAATGCTTTGGACTCAGGCAGTAAGGCTCAGACGGAAGAGGAATTCGGAGATGTGCTTTTCTCCTGTGTGAATGTTGCCCGTTTTATCGGGTCAGACAGCGAGGAGGCGCTTACCGCCGCAACCGATAAGTTTGTCAGCAGATATCTGATCGTTGAAAAGCTTGCGGAAGAACGCGGGATGGATATGAAATCATCTTCTGCCGAAGAACTTGATGCGCTGTGGAACGAAGCAAAGATAATTCTTGCCGAAAAGGCGAAAACGGAGGAAATTTAAATGAACAAAACAGAACTCGTAGCAGCAGTTGCTACAAAAGCGGATCTCTCAAAAAAAGATGCTGAAGCAGCAGTTAAGGCTGTTATCGACGCTGTAACCGAAGCGCTTGCAGACGGCGACAAGGTTGCTCTTGTTGGTTTCGGCACATTTGAGGTTAAAACACGTGCGGCACGCACAGGTAAAAATCCGCGCACAGGCGAAACAATCTCTATCCCTGCTTCCAAGGTTCCTTCTTTCAAGGCAGGCGCGGCTCTTAAGAACGCCGTAAAATAATTTTATGATGAAGCCGCCCGTTGTGGCGGCTTAATTTTTTTAGTATAAAGGATTGTTTATGAGACTTGATAAATATTTAAAGGTTTCCAGAATCATAAAACGACGCACGGTTGCAAACGAGGCTTGCGATGCCGGAAAGATAGAAGTGAACGGCAGAGTTCAGCGCGCATCTTATGATGTGAAGGTCGGAGATAAAATAACGGTCAATATCGGTATTGCGCCGAAAAGTTATGAAGTGCTTGAAGTCAGCGAGCATGCGCTTAAAGAGAATGCTGCAAAAATGTATAAGCTTCTCTGATTTCTGTTCTTTGCTTATCATTAAAGCGCTTTTGCTTTCATATATTTTAACGGTGATTGATATATGGAAGATAAATTCAGCAGAAAGCCGCATTGCCTCCATCTTGAAAACAGATGCGGTCTTAAATTAACCGGTGTAACGGATATAGGCGCGTTTGACGAGGAAAATGTTACTGCATATACGGATTACGGCTGTCTCAGCGTCAGTGGCTCTAATCTGCATGTTGAGGAGCTTAACGTAGCAAACGGGATACTGGAGATCAACGGCGAGGTAACTGCGCTTATCTACAGCAGTAAAACCTCTAAAGAGAAAAATATATTTAAGAGGCTTTTCGGTGCTTGATTCAGCGGTCCAGTTTTTGATATGCGGATTTTTAATGGGGATCATTTACGATTTTTTTCGTTTTCTCCGATTTTTATTCCCGAATAAATTTGCCGCTTTTTTATTTGATTTCTCTTTTTTTGCTGTTTATGCGCTGTTCTTCTTTATCCTTTTGCTCAGTTATAACAACGGATCTGTAAGGGCGCTATACTTTACAGCTTATTTTTTGGGACTGCTTGTTTATGTGTTCACAGTGTTCAGGCTGACCCGGCGTTTTCAAAGCAGTATAGCGGCTTTTCTAAGAGGTGTTATAAAAAAATTTGTTAAAAGTATCAAAAAGGTGTTGCAATTTATAAAGCGTGTGTATTATAATATTTCTATGTTAAGCAAAAAGCCTTTACGAAGAAAGCGTAAATCAAATGGCTCAAAAGCAGGTCGTAGAAATGAAAAAATTACTCGCGCTGATAAAGCAAAATAGAAAAGCAAGAGCCACGGTTATAGCGGTTCCTCTGATTGTTATGTTTTTTGTGTGCGGCGGAATCATCGTATCGCAGTTTTCGGATATCAGCAGGCTTAAAAATCAGGAGGCGGCGTACACCGAGCAGCTTAAGCAGCAGCAGGCGGAAAACGAGGAGCTTGAGCAGATACTCGATTCCGAAGACAGGGATGCCTATATTGAGCAAAAGGCACGCGAAAAAGGTTACGTGAAATCGGACGAGATCGTTTTTTACGATATTTCCGGCAGCGGAAACTGATGAAAGTTCATATAAGCAAATAGAGCCGGGAGTATTCTCGGCTTGTTTTTTAGGAATTGAAAAAACGGCATATTCCGTTTGGGTTATACCGTGTGAGGAGAAAATATGAGAGAGATAAATTCTTCCGAAATAACCAAAACAGTAAAAAAGCTTGTTATCGACGCGAATAAGATTCTGCCGCAGGATCTTGCGGACTGCATTTCCTGCTTCAGGGATCAGGAGCAGAACGAAACGGCAAAATCGGTTCTTTCCGATCTGGAGAGCAATATCGCTGCGGCAAAAGAACTGGATATACCTGTTTGCCAGGATACGGGGATGGCGGTCATTTTTGCTGAGATCGGTCAGGATGTTCACATTTCCGGGGAAAATTTCGAGGATGCCGTAAACCGCGGCGTTGCACAGGGCTACACGGACGGACTTTTGCGCAAATCCGTTGTGCGGGATCCTTTTTTTGACAGGGTGAACACCAACGACAACACGCCGGCGGTCATTCACACGCGCATCGTGCCGGGAGATAAAATAAAGATCACAGCCGCCCCAAAGGGCTTCGGCAGTGAGAATATGAGTGCACTTAAAATGTTTACCCCCAGCGCGAAAAGGGAAGATATTATCGGTTTTGTTGTAGACGCCGTTAAGAAAGCAGGCTCAAATCCCTGTCCGCCGATAGTTGTGGGAATAGGTATCGGCGGAGATTTTGAATACAGCGCATTGCTTGCCAAAAAGGCGCTCTGCCGCAGTGTTTCGCAAAGGAATGAAAATGATCTTTACGCCGCTATGGAAAACGAACTGCTTGAAAAGATCAACGCACTTGATATAGGACCACAGGGCTTCGGCGGACAGACGACTGCGCTTGCCGTAAATATAGAAACTTATCCGACTCATATCGCAGGGCTGCCGGTTGCAGTAAATATTGGCTGTCACGTAACGCGCCATGCGTCAGCGGAAATATAAGTAAGAGATAAAAAACGATTTCGGGTTTATCTCTCTTGCTTAAACAAAAAGGAATTCATATGTATCTTTATATGGTTGCCCCATGCCTGTTTGGGCTTGAAGGGCTTGTTTCTGATGATTTGAAATTTTTGGGAGCGGAGAATGTTTCAGCAGAAAACGGCAGGGTCTTTTTTGAGGGCAATGAAAATATTCTTGCCCGCGCGAATATCTGCTGCCGCTTTGCCGAACGCATTTTGATCGTTATGGACAGGTTTGAAGCCCGTTCGTTTACAGAGCTTTTTGACAGTGTAAAGCTTATAAACTGGAGCGATTTCATAGGTGCTCATGATGCGTTTCCCGTTAAAGGACACTGTGTTTCTTCTGCGCTGCATTCCGTGCCGGACTGCCAGCGAATCATCAAAAAGGCGGTCGCGGACAGCCTTTCCGAGGATTACGGCGTGAACTGGCTTGAGGAGAGCGGCAGTGTGCATCAGATCCAGTTTTCCATAATCAAAGATGAGGCTGTTATTATGCTTGACACCTCCGGCGCGGGCCTTCATAAACGCGGATACCGCCCGCAGGCAAACGATGCGCCTATCAGGGAAACGCTTGCCGCCGCGATGTGCTCGCTTTCAAAGCTGCGCCATTATCACACGATGTATGACCCGTTCTGCGGCAGCGGCACTCTGCTTGTTGAGGGCGCCATGCTTGCCAATCATATCGCCCCCGGTGCCAACAGAGATTTCACAGCCCGAAAGTGGGGGCTTTTTGATGAGAGAATATGGCGCGAAGAACGTGAGCGCGCGGAAAGTCTTGTTAAAAAGGATACCGATTTTATTGCTTTCGGCAGTGATATTTCACGTTCTGCCGTTGAACTTTCCGCTCGCAATGCCAAAAACGCCGGTGTAGAAAAATTTATCCGCCTTGAAGTGAAAGATATAAAGAACTTTGCGCCTTCAAGCGAAAAGGGCACGCTGATAACGAATCCGCCTTACGGCGAAAGGATGCTCGATATTTCCGCCGCGGAAAAACTTTATAAAATGATGGGCGGCAGGTTTGAACGGCGCAAGGGCTGGAGCTACGGAATCATTTCGCCCGATGAAGAATTTGAAAAATGCTTCGGAAGAAAGGCGGATAAGCGCCGCAAGCTGTATAACGGCATGATCAAATGCCAATATTATATGTATTTTAAATCATTTTAGAGAACGCGCCGTTTAGGTGCGTTTTATTTTTCAGTATGACAAATTTTTATTGACTGTTTTAACCGCGTTATGTAGAATATATTAATGAGTTAAGTTGCAAAACTGCAGCGATCTTGACCCGCTGTGCTTATTTTGAGGGAGGTGCGGCTTATGCTGCTGAAAGATGCGCAAATCGGGGATATATGTATTGTTGAGAATATAAACCTGCCGTTTCAGATGGAACGCCGTCTGGAGTCGCTCGGCATGACAAAGGAAACGCCGGTTTCAATTGTGAACAGAAAGGGCAGGGGAATCCTTATCATCAAACTCAGGGGAACACGTTTCGCGCTGGGATACAATATAACGAAAAATATAGAAGTGAGGCGCGCGGGATGAGCTCAGAAATGACGATAGGTTTTATAGGCAATCCGAACTGCGGCAAAACAACGCTTTTCAATGCCTATACGGGCGCGAATCTGAAGGTTGCCAACTGGCCGGGCGTTACCGTTGAAAAGGTGGAGGGCGCGATAAAGGCGCATAATATGGATATTCACCTTGTGGATCTGCCGGGAACATACAGCCTTACCTCGTATACGATGGAGGAGACTGTTTCCCGCAGCTTTATTCTGAGCGATGAGGTAGACGTGATCATCAATGTGGCTGACGCGTCCGCTCTGGAGCGCAGTCTTTATCTTACGCTTCAGCTGCTTGAACTCGGAAAACCCGTTATTCTCGCGCTGAATATGATGGATATCGTAGAGAAACGAGGAATGGAGATCGATCTCCACCGGCTGCCTGAAATGCTCGGCATACCCGTCGTGCCCGTTTCTGCAAGAAAACGCAGGGGGCTTGATGTGCTCCTCCATGCCGCCGTGCATCATAAAAACGCGAAAAAGCCGGATTGTCTTATACATAACCATAAATCTTCATCACATCATATGCATGATCACCACACGGAATTCGCAATGGTGTATTCTGATGAGATAGAGGACAAGATAGACTGGCTTATCCCGGAGCTTGAAAACCGCTATCCTGCTCTTACAAATTACCGCTGGCATGCCATAAAACTGCTTGAAAAAGATAAAGAAATCACGGAAAAATACCCTGTCGATATGCCGCAGGTGCTTGACCGCAGCTATGAATCCGATATAATCAACCAGAAATATGATTTCATAGGCGAAATCATAGACGAGGTGCTCATACACAAGGAGAGCCGAGATATTTTTACCGAAAAGGTGGACAGCGTGCTGACAAGCAAGGTGTGGGGCATACCTGTTTTTCTCGGCATTATGGCTGTGATCTTTTTCCTCACTTTTACCGTTGGCGACTGGATAAAAGGCTATTTTGAACTCGGTGTGGATTTGATTTCAAATGCCGCAACAGCAGGGCTGACGGCTATTCATGCCGGCGATCTGGTTACGTCGCTTGTGGTGGACGGAATCATTGCCGGAGTAGGTACGATTATAACTTTCCTGCCGAATATCCTTATTCTGTTTTTATGCCTTGCACTGCTGGAGGACAGCGGCTATATGGCGCGTGTCGCTTATGTCATGGAGGGCGTTATGAGCAGGCTTGGCCTTTCCGGCAAGGCGTTTATACCGATGCTGCTCGGCTTCGGCTGCACGGTTCCTGCCATCATGGCGTCCCGCGCTCTGGAAAATAAGCGAGACCGTTATAAGGTGATGCTTGTTACGCCGTTTATGAGCTGCAACGCAAGGCTGACGATTTATATCCTTTTTGCGGAAATGTTTTTCGGCGACAATGCTATGCTCGTCGCCTATTCGATGTATCTTATAGGTATTGTTGTTGCCATTGCCGTTTCCGCGGTCATACATCTGATAGACAGAAAGAAAAGCGAAAACTATCTTATTATAGAGTTGCCCGAATATAAAATGCCTGACGCGAGAACAGTCGGCATTTATGTCTGGGAAAAAGTGAAGGACTACCTCGGAAAAGCGGGAACGACTATATTCCTTGCCACAATCATAATATGGGCGCTGCTCAATTTCGGACCGCAGGGCTTCGCGCAGGATACTGCGGATAGCTTCGGCGCTGTGGTCGGCAAATGGCTTGTGCCTGTATTTGCCCCCATAGGTCTCGGTTTCTGGCAGATCGTTGTGGCGCTTATTGCGGGCATCTCTGCAAAAGAGGTCGTTGTTTCAAGCTGCGCCGTGCTTTTCGGCATAGTGAACGCCAGCTCCGCGGCAGGCATGGATTCGTTCTCCGCGGCGCTTCAGGGAATCGGCTTCGGTTCGCTCAATGCGTTTTGCCTTATGGTCTTCTGCCTGCTGTATATTCCATGTGCCGCCGCGCTCGCCACGATACGCAAGGAATCAAACAGCTGGGGCTGGATGGGCTTTACTGCTTTCTTCCAGCTTGCCGTGGCTTGGATCGTAACATTCATTGTTTACCGTATCGGTCTGCTGATCGTCTGATTTTCATAAAGGAGATCAAATGTACTGGCTTGATGAAGTCAATATAAGGCTCAAAAGAAAAAATCAAGTCCTGTTCGCAAAGGACAGTGCCTATCTTCAGGACCTCGCCGAACTGCTCCGAAATGAGGAGCATCGGGTGTTGGTCTTATGGGCGCTTGATCTTGCCGCTGAATCGGTCGCAATGCTTGAAAGCATATATCCGAAAGAAACGAGACCGCGCGAGGCGCTGGAGAGCGCACGCGAATGGGCGGCGGGAAGCATAAAGATGCGTATTGCTCAGCGGAAGATTCTGGATTGCCACGCCCTTGCAAAAGAACTCACTTGTAAAGCGGATATCGCTGCTTGTCATGCTGTGGGGCAGGCTTGTTCGGTTGTCCACACAGTCGGACATGCAATAGGCTATCCCATTTATGATCTCACTTCTGTTGTTTACCGTCTTGGTGCGGATGCATGCACAAAAACGGTTGAGCGCAGAAAACAGGAATACATAGATAAATTGTTTTATTGGCAAGAGCACCTGTGTGATTATAAAGGCGAATGGGCAGATTTCATGCGCAAATGATTTATATACGATTTGACCCAAAATATAAAGGCAGACGCAAAATCGTCTGCCTTTTGCTATGCTGGGACTCAACAGTTGCTTTTGAATTTTTTTAAATAAAATACCAATGATATCAAAGACGGAACACCTATCCAGGTGATTATGGCGATTGCCGTAACAATTTCGAAGTTTTCTATTGTCAGTGCCGCTCCGATATACAGCATTGCAACGGGTATTGAAATATATCCCATAATTTTGTGCGCAATGTTCCATGTGTCCTCATCTCTTACCGTCCAGGGTAAACGCAGACCCGTATGCCGACTGAACGGAAGTTTTGGGGATACTGTTCCGGTAAAAATCATGATTGCAGCTATGACAAACAGGGCAATTAAATATTCATTTTCTTCGGATATGCTGATTATGCCCAGACTGCACAAAACGCTTGCTAAAACGCAAATGGCAAGTATTGTTAAATTGAATACCGTTGTGATCTTCTGAATTTTTATGTTTGCGTTATTCTCGTTTTCGGCAAACAGATTCAGATTTTTAAATAGTATTATTACTGCAACGGCTATGCATATTCCCGTCAGCAAGATGGAAACGGTCTCGTTTTCAAATATCAGCACCGCCAGCATTGCCAGAAACGAAAAAAGCAATATCAGACCGCGTTTACGGCTTATCAGTTTTGCCGTTCGTATCTGAGCGTTTTTCTTTGCCAGCAATTCGTTCGCCTCAGCCAGTTTCTGCTCCAAATCCTCGTTGTTGTTCTCCTCTTTTGTACCGAGTATTTCGGTAACGGGAACATGGAATAATTCAGCTATTTTGATAACCATTTCCGCGTCGGGTACGGACAGACCGTTTTCCCATTTGGAAACCGTCTGCCTGACAACTGCGAGTCTGATTGCCGGTTCCTCTTGACTCATTCCGGCTTGCTTTCTGAGGCGTTTTATATTTTTTTCAATCATTCCAATCCCTCCCATATCACCATTATAATGGGGCGGCTGTATAAATCAAGCAACGGAAATTAACATGCTGTACTTTCCGTTCTTTAATAATAGATTTATTGATATAGATGAGAAAAAAGCGGTTCGTAAAGAACCGCTTTTGTTTGAATTATTGTTTGTTTTTGCATTTTGTGTTGGCATAGTAAATCAAAAAGGCTGCGCCTGCGATCAGCAGGATTAAAAAGACAAGAGCTGGTATCAGCAGGGTGTTTTCAGCCATTTTTCCGTTTAATACCAAATATTCGGCAAGGCTCAGACCTGCGGTCATTACTGCGACGAACAGCATAAATCCGCCGACCGCGCGGCAGAGCTTTTTTTCATTGTATTCCGCCTTTTCTTTTTCCGTTGCCGTATTGTATCCCGCAATCAGAAAAGAGCCATGTCCGCTGAGCAGAACGAGCGAAAGAATAAGGCATAATATTGAAAGAGCACCTGTTATAATTACACCGATCATAGCCAAGACCTCCTTTGCCCTCAATATATTACTTTGAAACGCAAAAGTCAATAGCTTTCATGGTTTTGTTTATTTGTGATCTCCGGTTTTCGGTTTCATCGCATTATATGAAGTCAAAACGGCTTCATCGCTTATATTGCATCCCAGCTCATATATCGGCACAAGCTTGAATATCTCGTCAAGCACGGTTAAGAGCTTTTCCATTTTCTGCGCTCCGAGCTTTCTTACCGTCTGGGCGAAGATATTGTATATCGCTTTTGAAGTGTCTGCTTTTTTTATATGATTTTCCTCGCTTCTCTCAAGAAAGCATATTCCGGCAAGCGGAACAAGCTCGGGCGTGGAATAATCGTATTTGCCGCTCCAGGGCGTGCCGCAGGCGTATACTTTGCCGTCAATGATCCGTATTGCGGGTTTATCATCATTCACCATATGCGCGCGGTCTCCGAAATGCTTGAGCCATAGCTGCGTGTGTGTTGATTTGCCGGTGCCGCTGTCTGCGGAAAAGGCATACGCCATTCCGTCCACGGCGATGCAGGAGGAGTGGAGCAGAATGCCGCCGAAATCAATGAGCCGGGTGTAAAAATCCTGCCCGGTAAGCATATATTCCCAGTCATCGCCGTTCAGTTCCGGATGCTCCCTTTTCATGGCGTCAACACGCTCGGGCGTAACGTTTATTTCTATATCTATGTCGGACTTATCTTGATTGTCGGAAAGATACGGCTTTGCCTGCTTTCCCGTTCTGCCGGTCATATTTTCAATATCTACTCTCAGTCCCGCTATATCGCAAACTGCCATTTCGTAACCTTCTTTTTGAGTTAGTTAAATGTAACTTTAATTCTAATACAGTATAAAATATTCGCTGAGTATAGTCAAGCAGAAACTCATTTGCGGCAATTTAATTAACTTTTTAATATTAAATAATCATTCCTTATTTTTTTAGAATAACTTGTTCTTAAAGTATTGACGAAAATGCCGTTTTGGGATATAATAAAACAAATGTTCGATAAAGGAGAAAACGGCAATGCAAAGGGCAATACTTCATATAGACTGCAATAAGTTTTACGCTTCGGTCGAGTGTCTGCACAGACCTGAGATCCGGGATAAGCCCGTGGCGGTGGGCGGAAGCCGTGAGGAACGTCATGGCATCATACTGACGAAAAATGAGATCGCCGCGTCATACGGTGTTAAAACGGGTGAGCCGCTGTGGCAGGCAAGGCAGAAATGCCCAGAGCTTGTGGTTGTTCCGCCGAATTTTCCTCTTTATAAACGCTTTTCAAAGATGGCGAGGAACATATATAAAGATTATTCGGACTATATAGAGCCGTTCGGACTGGATGAGAACTGGATAGATATCACGGGAAGCGCCAAAAGCCCTCCGGCGATTGCTCAGGAGATACGCCGCAGGGTAAAATACGAGCTTGGCATAACCGTCAGTATAGGTGTTTCATGGAATAAAATCTTTGCTAAATTCGGCTCTGACTATAAAAAGCCGGATGCGGTCACTGTCATAACCCGGGGGAATTATAAGGATATCGTGTGGAAAAGTCCCTGCTCGGACCTGCTTTTTGTGGGTCCCGCCACAAAAAGAAAGCTTAATTCTTACGGAATCTACACGATAGGCGAACTCGCGAATTCGGGTCAGAGCTTTTTGAAATCCGTGTTCGGAAAAAACGGGGAGATTCTTTACAGCTTCGCAAACGGGTTAGACACAACTCCCGTGTGCCACATGAATGACGAACAGGCGCTCAAAAGCATAGGCAATTCCACAACCACTCCGCGCGATATGGTGAATGACGATGATGTTAAGACTGTTTTTACCGTTCTTGCCGAAAGCGTCGCAAGACGGCTGCGTGAGCATGGAGTAAAGGGACGAAGCGTTACGATCTCCGTGCGCGACTGTGATCTGCGAAGCTTCACGCGCCGGACGCATTTAAAAACGCACACGGATGTATCGTCCGAAATCATTACTGCGGCTATGGCGCTTTTCAGGGCAAACTATGACTGGGCAAAACCGCTGCGCAGCATAGGCGTTTCGGTCTCCGATTTCGGCGAGGACATTTTGCAGTTTGATTTAAACGGCACGGTTGAAAAACATGAAAAGCTTGAAAGGCTGGAGCATACGGTGGACGATATACGCAGGCGTTTCGGAAACTACGCGGTTCAGAGAGCGTCTCTGCTTGCGGATGTGGGATTGAGCCGTTTCAATCCGCATGATGACCACACCATCCACCCGGAAGGCTATTTTAAAGAGTATAAAGGAGCGTAAATAAATGAAGCAATATGTAGAGGTATATGCCAAATTTGACACAGAAGGCAATATAAAGCCGCTTGCGATAAAAATAGGCGACGACAAATATGAGGTGGACAGAATAAAGGATATCCGTCCGGCGGCGTCGCTGAAAAGCGGCGGAGCGGGCATAAGATATACCTGCTCGGTGGAAGGCAGGCTCACTTACCTTTTTCTTGAGGAAACAAGGTGGTTTATAGAGCCGGCTTGCTGAAAATACTGCATGTTTTATAGTTTTAAAGCTTTTTTCCTATGCTTTTCTAATTATTTTATACATTGAATTGAATATCCAAAAGTGGTAAAATATCTCAGTAAAAAGATAAGGAGGGCGATTTTATGAAAAAGGCTTATGCCGATATGACTTCCGCCGAGCTTCAGGCGGAAAAGGAAACGCTTGAAAAGAGATATAACGAATTTAAAGCAAAGGGCTTAAAGCTGGATATGAGCAGAGGAAAGCCCGGTTCAGACCAGCTTGACCTTTCAAAGGATATAAATGATGTTAAAGACTACACTGAAAACGGGGTCGACCTCAGAAACTACGGCATGATGGACGGCACTCCCGAATGCAAAAAGCTTTTTGCCGATCTAATGCAGGTAAAGCCGGAAAATGTGATTATAGGTCCGAACGCAAGTCTGACGCTTATGTTTGATTACATTTCCCAGTGCTTCACGCACGGCGCGGGAGATATTCCGTGGTGCAAGCTGGATAAGGTAAAATTCCTTTGCCCGGTACCGGGTTATGACCGCCATTTCACCATTCTTGAGCATTTCGGCATAGAGATGATCAATATTGAAATGAAGGCGGACGGCCCCGATATGGACGCTATAGAAGAAGCTGTAAAGGATCCGTCCGTAAAAGGTATGTTCTGTGTGCCGAAATATTCCAATCCCCAGGGCATAACCTACAGCGATGATATCGTTCGCAGAATTGCCGCTCTTAAACCCGCCGCGAAAGATTTCAGAATCATCTGGGATAACGCTTATATGGTGCATGATATCGTTGAAAAGGGGGATGCGCTGCTCAATATATTTGACGTTCTGCCCGAATACGGCAATGAGGATATGGTAATAGAGGTGTGCTCGACTTCAAAGATTACTTTCCCCGGAGCAGGCGTTTCCGCGCTTGCCGCAAGCGATCATAATATCAAAGCAATCAAAAAACGCCTCAATGCCCAGACGATAAGCTATGATAAAATGAATCAGCACCGCCATGTTGCATTCTTTAAAGATGTAAACGGCATACTTGCTCATATGAAAAAGCATGCGGCGATCTTAAAGCCGAAATTCGATATGGTTGTAAAGCATCTTGAACATGAGCTCGGCGGTCTCGGCATAGCCTCATGGGTAGAGCCGAACGGCGGATATTTTATCAGTCTTGACGTTATGGACGGCTGTGCCAAAAGAGTGGGCGAGCTTTGCAAGGAGGCGGGCGTTGTGCTTACAACAGTCGGCGCTACCTATCCTTACGGCAAAGACCCGAATAATCGCAATATACGAATCGCCCCCACATATCCTCCGCTTGACGAACTGGATATCGCAGCGGAACTTCTGTGTGTGTGCGTTCGTCTTGCCGCGGCTGAAAAGCTGCTTGCGGAATAAAACGGCAAATTCGGCGGGAGTGCTCTCCCGCCGTTTGTTTTGAGGTGTGTTCATGTTTTCAAAATTCAATGTCTTAAGCGATAAAACAAAGGGCGTTATTTTTATAATCCTGTCCGCTCTCAGTTTTACCGGGATGAACACCTTTGTGCGTCTTTCCGGGGAGCTTCCCACTATGCAGAAGGTGTTTTTCAGAAATTTCGTTGCAATGCTGTTTGCTTTCATCGCAATGGTCAAGGCCGGGGACAGCTTCAAGCCGAAAAAAGGCAATATGAAGTTTCTTCTTCTCCGCTCCGCGGCAGGACTTGCCGGTATTTTCGGCAATTTTTACGCGCTTGATAAAATAGAGCTTTCAAACGCCTCAATGCTCAATAAAATGAGTCCGTTTTTTGCGCTGGTTTTTTCCGCCGTATTTATAAAAGAAAAAGTAAAACCCAAGCAGGCGGTGGCAATAGCCGTTGCTTTTATAGGTGCGCTTTTTATCATAAAGCCCACATTCGGCAACGAGGATCTTTTAGCTTCGCTTGCGGGCTTCGGCGGCGGAATGGCTGCCGGCGGCGCTTACACTTGTGTGCGCTGGCTCGGATTAAAGGGCGAAAACGGGCGGCTGATCGTTTTGTTCTTCTCTGTTTTTTCCTGTATCCTAACGCTTCCTTATCTTATTTTTGATTATCATTATATGACGGCTTTTCAGTGGTTTGCCCTTATAATGGCAGGTGTGTTTGCCGCAGGAGGTCAGTTTGCCATCACCGCCGCTTACACGCATGCTCCGAGCCGTGAAATTTCCGTCTATGATTATTCACAGATCATATTCGCGGCGATAGTCGGCTTTTTCGTGTTCGGCGATGTGCCCGATTTGTGGTCCCTTGCAGGTTATATTATCATTATTTCAATGGCTGTGTGGATGTTTATATACAATAACAAGCCCCATTCGCTGAAAAAGCACAATTGAATCAATATATTGGTGTAAAGTAAAAACACTTGCATTTCACTATATATTGTGCTATAATGCTTTTTGTTAAAAACTGTTAAGGGGGTTTTTAGTTTTGAAATGTCCTTTTTGCGGCTGCGAGGAGAGCAAAGTCATTGATTCGCGTCCTACGGATGAAAATGAAAGAATACGCCGCCGCCGCGAGTGTGTGCAGTGCGGAAAGCGTTTTACCACATATGAGGTAATAGAAGACGTTCCCATTATCGTGATAAAGAAAGATAAGAGCAGGGAAGTTTTTGACCGCAATAAGGTGCTTAAGGGAATGCTTCGCGCCTGTGAAAAAAGACCTGTCACCTCGGGAGAGCTGGAAACCGCTATATCGGAGATAGAAACAACGCTTCAGAACGCAACGGACAGAGAGGTCACCAGTGTTCGTATCGGCGAGCTTATTATGGAAAAACTTCGTGAGATAGACGAGGTTGCTTATGTGCGTTTTGCGTCCGTTTATAAAGAGTTCGATTCCGCGTCCGCTTTTATAGAGGAGATCTCAAAGCTTTGATGAAAATACAGCCAAATAAAACCAGCGCCGCTTCGGTAGACCCGAAACGGCGCTTTTTCTGTTTTTGATTCAGTATTTGTATGGCTCTTTGTCTTTGCCTTTTGAATAGAAATGATCTATAACGACGTGATATCTTTCATAGGCGTTTTTTATTGCCTCTTCCCATGATATGTATATATCGTTCTGCGCATTGATCCCAACATCTTTTAGCAGCTGCGGGTTTCCGAATGCCTTAAGGACACAAGCGGCAACGGACTCGGCGTTCTCACTGCACAAAAAGCCTGTTTCGCCGTCCCGGATTCCCTCTGATGCACATGATCCCTTTACCAGAAGCGAGGCTGTTGCGGAGGCAGCCGCCTCACGCACAACAAGACCGTTCGTGTCAAAAACAGAAGGGAAGACCAGCAGATCGGCAGCGCTGTAATAAAGCTGAAGCTCATTTCTGTCCAGTATCTGGCCGGTAAAGATCACATTCCCTTCCAGCCCTGTTTTTTTCGTGTATTTTTTTATTGCGTTTTCGTCAGGACCTATGCCTGCCATAATCAGCCTGAAATCAAAATTTCTGCTTTTAAGCCTTGCGCAGGCGTCGATTATGATTTTGATGTTTTTGTACCACATCATTCTGCCCACAAAGATCAATAACGGAACACCGGCTGGAATAGAGTGCTTTCTTCTGATGATGTCCCTGTCGTCCTCGGTGAACGGGCTGATCGGCAGATCACAGCCGTTGGGCATGATGATATAATCTCCCTCATAGCCGACTTTCCGCAGAGATTGAGCAGTTCCCTTGCTCGTGACCCAGACCTCGTCCGCGCTTTTAATATTGTTGAGCAGAAAGCCGTATGCCCTGTGCCTGAGCGGATAGCCGGGAATACGAAGATCAAAATCATATTCGTATTTTGTGTGGTAGGTAAGCACCTGGGGGATTCGCTGGATTCTGTTTACGCGCCTGTAAAAATAACTGGTCGCTATCGGGCAGTGGGAATGAAGCAGATCAAAATTCATATTGATTATGTCCTCGCTGAACTGCCTTTTAAAGGGCCAGCCCACGGGATAGCCTTCGCCGAATGTGAAAAGGCTTTTGTATCTGTAAATCCTGTATTTGTATTTATAGTCCTCCTGATTGGGATTTTTGGGGGTTACGATCACCGCTTCTCCGAGCTTGTCGTTAATGATATCCGCATAGCATTTCGCAACGGTGCTGATGCCGTCGATCGTCGGCGGAAACGCTTCCGTGCCTATTGCTATTTTTAGGTTGCTTTTCATCTTTTCATTCCTTTATAAACAAGAATTTATTGTAATATATCATAAAATCGTGAATTTGTAAATCTTATAAATAATTTGTTAATAAAAAGGTTGATAATAAGCTTCGCTTTATTATATAATATATACAACGGCAGGCTCAAACGGCGTAACAGCTATAAGAGCGGCGAATACATAATGCGCGTTTTACGCGGAAAGGCTGGGTGAAAATATGTCCGAACATTATTCGGTCTCCCTTCAAAAGGTAATAGATGCCCATGGTCTGGAGACCGTATATATGCCGAAAAACGCTGAGGAAATTCTGATTGAGGCGAACGAAGTGAACCGGCCCGGCATAGTGCTTGCTGGTTATCTGGATTACTTTGATCCTAAAAGAATACAGCTTCTCGGATGGACGGAATTCGGATTTCTTCAGAATATGAGCAGGGAAAATCAGATGAAAGCCCTGGATAACTGGCTCAGCCTTCATCCGGCGGCGGTAGTGGTAACAAGAGGGCTGGAGACCCCTTCTTATCTGGAAGAGCTTTTTGTGAAACACGATGTTCCGCTTTTGAGAACGTCGGAGGAAACGTCTCCGTTTCTTGCGAATCTGATTCAGTTTCTGAATACGAGTCTTGCGCCGAGGATCACACGCCATGGCGTGCTGTGCGAGGTCTACGGCGAAGGTGTGCTGATCATTGGCGAAAGCGGCGCCGGTAAATCGGAAACAGCCGTTGAGCTGATAAAAAGAGGTCACCGCCTTATAGCGGATGATGCCGTTGAAATCAGAAGGACGGATAACCGCACGCTTATAGGCTCGTCTCCCAACAATATCAAGCATTTTATCGAACTGCGCGGAATAGGAATCATTAACGCGCGTCGCCTGTTCGGTATGGGTTCGGTCAAGGATTCTGAAAAGATAAATATGGTTATCTGCCTTGAGCCTTGGGAATCCGGCAAGGCTTACGACAGACTGGGCATTGATAATGAGTACACAAAAATACTCGACGTCAAAGTCCCCGTTATTACAGTACCTGTCAATCCGGGAAGGAACCTTGCCGTTATAATAGAAACGGCAGCTATGAACAACCGTCAGAAAAAGATGGGCTATAACGCTGCGCGTGAACTTATGATAGGTCTGGGTATGGAGGACTTTGAGCCGGGTGAAAAAGAACTGGAAATCTGGAAAAATTCCTGATTGTGTATGAAAATTTCGCAAATTTGAATTTATTTTAAACGTAAATTCCTTTAATATAGTTACCGAATAAAAAGGCTGCCCGCATACCCGCCGCGCGGCAGCTCAATTCAAAAGCGGGTGGAAAGGCAAAGGGAACATGGCTATGTATAACATTGGAATCGATCTGGGCGGAACAAATATCGTTGCGTCCGTCGTGGATGAAAACTACAACATTCTCGGAACCGGCAAAACGCCGACGGCAGTTCCGCGAAGCGCGGAGGAGATCTTTGACGATATTGCCGCAATGTGCCGCGAGGCGCTCGATAAAGCAGGGCTGAGCTTACAGGATGTCTCATCCGTCGGTATGGGAACTCCGGGAACCGTAAACAGCGAGGGCGTTATAGAATTCGCAAATAATCTCGGCTTCAATAATGTGCCGGCACGCGAGATGCTTGTTGAAAGACTCGGCGATATACCTGTTTTCATTGAGAATGACGCAAACTGCGCGGCTCTCGGCGAGGCTTATGCGGGCTGCGGAAACGGCTCAAAGAATTTTGTTGCCGTAACGCTCGGCACGGGCGTCGGATCGGGCATTATCGTGGACGGCAAAATCGTTGCCGGGGTAAACTGCGCTGGCGGCGAGTGCGGTCATATGGTAATCGTGGTAGACGGCGAGCCATGCTCCTGCGGCAGAAAAGGCTGCTGGGAGGCGTATGCGTCCGCAACCGCTTTGATCAGGCAAACGAGAAAGGCGATGGATGAGAATCCCGGTTCCGCTATGCACGAGATCGCCAAGCAGGAGGGCAAGGTGAGCGGCAGAACAGCCTTTGACGCTATGCGAAAGGGCGACATCGCGGCTATAAAGGTAGTGGACAACTACATAAAATATGTTGCCTGCGGTTTGATAAATATTGTAAATGCGCTGCAGCCTGAGATCATTTGTGTGGGCGGCGGTATCTGCAATGAAGGAGAAACGCTTATGAAGCCGCTTCGCAGATTCGTTCAGGCTGAAAGATATTCAATACACAGCAAGATTCAGACTAAAATAATGAAAGCCGAACTTGGCAACGACGCGGGGGTTATCGGCGCGGCATTGCTCTCAGCGGCTAAATAACGGTGATCTTTTGGATAAACTTACAGAACTTTTAATATCTCTCGGTGTAAAATATGCCGAGAATGAGCCGATGAGCAGGCACACTTCTTTCAAGGTGGGCGGAAACGCAAGGCTGATCGTTTTCCCGTCAGAAGTTTCGCAGGTACAAAAAATAATCGAATTCTGCCGTGAAAACTCGATCAGGTATCTGCCCGTCGGAAACGGCTCCAACCTGCTTGTGGCTGACGGCGGAATAGACGCCTGTGTGATCTGCTTTTCAAATGCGTTTTCAGATGTAAAGCTGATCGGCGAAGATATCCTCTTTGCCGAAAGCGGCGCTTCTCTTAAAAAGCTTTGCTGCTTTGCTCTTGAAAACTCTTTAACAGGGCTTGAGTTTGCATACGGCATTCCCGGCTCCTGCGGCGGAGCGGCGTTTATGAACGCCGGCGCTTACGGCGGTGAGATGAAGGATGTGCTCATAAAATGCGAGCACATAGATAAAAACGGAGATTCGGGCTCCCTTGAAAAAGACGAACTGGATCTTTCATACAGACATTCGGCTTATTATGAAAACGGCTGCGCAATAACAGGCATTTATGTGAAACTTAAAAAGGGCGATCAGGAAAGTATAAAGGCAAAAATGAACAAACTGCTTCAGCGCAGGCGGGATAAGCAGCCGCTTGAATATCCGAGCGCAGGTTCCACCTTTAAACGTCCTGAGGGCTATTTTGCCGGAACGCTTATTGAGGAGTGCGGACTGAAAGGCAGATCCGTCGGCGGCGCACGGGTGAGCGAAAAGCATGCCGGATTCGTAATCAATACAGGAGGCGCTACCTGCGCGGATATTCTTGAACTTTGCAGACAGGTAAGCGAAACGGTATATAAACAAAAGGGCGTTAAGCTCGAAATGGAGATAAGGGTAACGGAATAATGGCTAATCAAAGAAAAGAACTTGTAATAATAACCGGGCTTTCGGGAGCGGGAAAATCAACGGCGATCGGTTTTATGGAGGATATAGGCTATTACTGTATAGACAATATGCCTCCCGCTCTGCTCTCGACCTTTCTTGAACTGATCTCAAAACAAAAGGAATCAAAGGTCGCAATCGTTGTTGATATACGTTCAACGGATAAATTTGACGATGTTATCAGCAATCTCAACAATCTTGAAAACTACGGATATGACGTCAAAGTCGTTTATCTTGATATTAAAACGCATATCGCGCTCAAACGCTATAAGCTCACAAGAAGAAAGCATCCTTATGCGGACCGCTTTAACGGAGATATTGCGCAGGCGCTTGCGTATGAAAGAGAAACGATGACACCTTTGCGCTCTAGGGCCGATTTCATAATCGACAGCTCCGATCTGACGGGCAACCAGCTCAGAAACAGGCTGACGCAGATACTTGTGGGCGACGACAAGGATATTATGAATATCCATGTTGAATCCTTCGGGTTCAAGCATGGCATCCCCAACGAGGCGGATTTTGTTATAGATGTGCGCTGTCTTCCCAATCCTTACTGGGTTGAAAATCTGCGCAATAAAACGGGGCTGGATAAAGAAGTTTCGGATTATGTTTTTTCGTTTGCAGAGTCCAAGGAGCTTTTGAACAAGCTGATAGACCTGCTTGATTTTCTGAATCCGCTTTATATAAAAGAGGGGAAAAGCCAGATCGTGTTTGCAATCGGCTGCACCGGCGGAAATCATCGCTCAGTGGCAATCGCGGAAGCGTTAAAAGAGCATTTCGAAAAGAAATGGGATAATGTTTCCGTAAATCACAGGGATATTTCAAGAAGCTGAAACGGAGAGAAACATGTCTTTTTCAATGCAGGTCAAAAACGAGCTTGTAAAAACAGAATATGAGCGCGCCTGCTGCAAAAGGGCGCTGCTTTACGGGATGTGTATTTTCGGAAAAAGCTTTTCCTCTCAAAGCATTTCACTCCAGACGGAAAATGAGGCTGCCGCCGAACTTTTCAAAGATCTGGCTCATGAGCTTTTTAATACGGACGTGCAGGTTATAAGATCACCGCGCGGCAGAAACTTTACGGCATCTGTTTTTAGTAAAGCAGATGCCCAAAAACTTTTTAAAAGCTTTGGGCATGACGGCGTGGGGAGCCTCAGAATCGATCACACGAATTTCCGCTGCGAGGAATGCAGAAACGCGTTCGTTGCAGGCGCGTTTCTTGCCTGCGGCACGGTTTCCGATCCGAAGAAGGACTATCATCTTGAATTTACGATACCATATCTTAATCTTTCCAAAAGTCTTTTTACCTTGCTTCAGGAGATGGAACTCAGCCCGAAATACACCAATAGAAAAGGATACAACGTTGTCTATTTCAAGGGCAGCGAATCTATTGAAAACTGCCTTTATCTGATGGGCGCATCCGGCGCTATGTTTGAGATGATGAATATCAAGATCTTCAAGGATTTCAGAAATAAGGCAAACCGGCAGGCAAACTGCGAAACGGCAAATATAAATAAAATGGTAAACGCCGTTGCGGTGCAGATGCAGGCGATAGAAAAAATTTGGGATCTGAAAGGGAAAAACTATCTGAATGAAAGTCTGCAGAGCGCGGCGCAGCTGAGGTATGATCATCCCGATTCCAGCCTTGCGGAGCTTGCCGCCATGTGTGATCCGCCGATCAGCAGAAGCGGACTCAACCACAGGCTCAAAAGAATAGTGGATATTGCGCGCGAACTTTAAGTGTTTATAAGAGAGGAAAACATTATGGATTTCAGGAAAGCGTTTGCTATGAATTTGCCGGCCAAAACAGATGACAAATATGTTGTGACCCACAAAAATGTCAGAGTCAGTGTGATAACGCAGCGGCTCTTCAGGGCGGAATATTCCGAGAACGGCGTTTTTACCGATATGCCCACGCAGAAAGTATGGTGCAGGAATTTTGACGCGCCAAAATTTAAAAGCAAGATCGTCGGCGGAAAGATCATCATAACCACGCCGCAGTGCCGTGTTGCCGTAAACTGTTCCGACGGAAGTTTTTCATATGCCGAAAGGAACGGAAAAAGGATCAGACACGTTAAAAGAGATAATTTAAAGGGCACTTACAGAACGCTTGACGCTACTATGGGCGCGATTCCGCTCGGCGACGGGGTCATTTCAAAAAGCGGAACGGCAGTGTTTGATGATTCAAAGTCCCTCCTGCTTGAAAAGAACGGTACGGTAAGCGAAAGAAAAAATAAGGGAAAAGATGTTTATCTTTTTGCTTACGGCAAGGATTACCGCGGCGCTGTAAGGGATTTTCTGCATTTAACGGGAGAAGTTCCGCTGATTCCGCGCTTTGCGCTCGGCAACTGGTGGAGCAGATATAAAGCGTATACACAGCAGGAATACATAGATCTCATC
This sequence comes from uncultured Oscillospiraceae bacterium, assembly GCA_900539845.1. Taxonomy (GTDB): domain Bacteria; phylum Bacillota; class Clostridia; order Oscillospirales; family Acutalibacteraceae; genus Eubacterium_R; species Eubacterium_R faecavium. The sequence continues at coordinate 170,856 of UQDP01000001.1, forward strand.
AAACGCTTTGAGGAGGAGAAGATTCCGCTCACGGTTGCCACCATAGATATGGACTGGCATTGGGTGGACCTGAAAAAGAAGTTCGGAAATATTTCCGGCTGTGATGCAAAGGATCTTCGCAGCGGCTGGACGGGTTACAGCTGGAATACGGAGCTGTTTCCCGATTACAGGGCGATGCTGAAATGGCTCAAAGAGCAGAGTCTGAAAATCACTGTAAATCTTCATCCGGCGGACGGGGTCCGTTTCTTTGAAGATATGTATAAAGAAGTTGCGCAGTATATGGGAGTGGATCCCGGTTCTAAAAAGCGTATAGAGTTCGACTGCACGGATCCGAAATATATGGAGGCGTACTTTGAGCTTATCCACCATCCATATGAAAAGGACGGCGTTGATTTCTGGTGGATAGACTGGCAGCAGGGCAAAAAATCCAAGATCAAAGGTCTTGACCCGCTCTGGGCGCTCAATCACTATCATTATACGGATAATTCGCGAGACGGAAAAAGGGGACTTATTCTTTCCCGCTTTGCGGAGCCGGGCAGCCAGAGATACGCAGTCGGATTTTCGGGCGATACTTATATAAATTGGAACTGTCTGCGTTTTCAGCCTTATTCAACGGCAACCGCGTCCAATATAGGATATACATGGTGGAGCCATGATATCGGCGGGCACATGAGGGGCAAAAAAGACGATGAGCTTTATGTGCGCTGGGTTCAGTTCGGTGTGTTCAGCCCCATCAACCGCCTTCACTCAACCAGCAATGAGTTTATGGGCAAAGAACCTTGGAAATACGGATACGCAGCGTATCATATCGCGGCGGATTTCCTTCGCTTGAGACGCAGGCTCATTCCGTATATCTACACAATGAATTACCGCACGCACACGCAGGGCAGGGCGCTTATTGAGCCTATGTATTATTCATATCCTGAAACGGAAAACGCGTATAAATGCCGCAATCAGTATTATTTCGGCAGTGAGCTTATTGCTGCTCCTGTGACGGACCCTGCGGATAAGCAGACCGGTCTTGCCTGCGTAAAGGTTTGGCTTCCCTGGGGCAGATATACGGATCTCTTTACACGCAGGGTATACAGCGGCGGAAAAGTTATTAAGATGTTCCGCCCGCTTGAAAGCTTTCCTCTGCTCGCAAAAGAGGGCGCGATCATACCGCTGGATAGGAATGAAACGGATAACGGCGCCGAAAATCCGAAAGCGCTTGAGCTGCTTGCGTTTTCAGGCAACGGGAAGTTCACGCTTTATGAGGACGACGGCGAGACAATGCATTATAAAAACGGCGCTTTTGCCGAAACCGAATTTGAGATCGGCTCGGACGGCGGCGGGATAAGGTTTGTTATTTATCCGACTGCCGGCGACTGCTCCGTTGTTCCGCAAAAAAGGGATTATAAGGTCAATTTCTTTGATATCTCATCTGCGGAAACTATAACGGTTCGCGTAAACGGTAAAGAAGTTCAGGCTGAAACGGATACGGATAAATCGGTTTGCGTAAATGTTTACGGCATATCACCGCAGGATAAGGTGGAAATCACTCTGTCGGGCGCGGAGCGCATAACGCTCGATAAGCGCGAAGAATATATTGAAACGGTTTCCCGATACGGAATTTCAAACGAATATAAAAAGGCTGTTTTCACCTGCGGCACAAACGGCGGCGTTCTGCCCAAGTGCCCGGCGAAATTCAGGGAGCCGCTTGAAGAGATCGAAAACTGCCTTTGATATGCTTTGCTGAGAAAGAAGAATAGCTATGTTTACTCATCTTCATCTGCACACGGAATTTTCACTGCTTGACGGCGCCTGCCGGATCGAGCCGCTTGTTCTGCGCGCAAAGGAGCTGGGTATGACTTCGCTTGCGATAACCGACCATGGCAATATGTACGGCGCCGTGGATTTTTATAAAGCGTGTAAGAAGCACGGCATAAAGCCGATTATAGGTTGCGAGGTCTATGTTGCGCCGCGCACAAGGTTTGACAGGGAAAAGGTGCTCGACAAGGAGTATAACCATCTTATCCTGCTTTGCGAAAATGAAACGGGATATAAAAATCTTATAAAGCTCGTTTCGCTTTCCTTTACGGAGGGCTATTATTATAAGCCGCGTGTGGATCACGATATTCTTGAAAAATATCACGACGGCATTATATGCCTTTCCGCTTGTTTGGCAGGAGAGATACCGCAGCTCTTGCTTGCAAAGGATTATGAGGGAGCAAAAAGCACCGCCCTTTGGTATCGTGATGTTTTCGGAGCGGATAATTATTTTCTTGAGATACAGGATCACGGAATCAAGGAGCAGCAGATCGTTGAAGAGGGCATACTGCGTCTCAGCCGCGAAACGGGCATTCCCGTGGTCGCAACAAACGATGTGCATTATATCCATCAGCAGGATTCAAAGATACAGCAGGTTTTGATATGTATTGCCACCAACCATATTTTGGGTGAGGATACGGGTCTTGAATTTCATTCGGAGGAATTCTATCTCAAATCGGAGAAGGAGATGCGTCAGGTCTTCCCGGAAATACCCGAGGCGATAGACAACACCGCCCGGATAGCTGAAAGGTGCAGCTTTGATTTTGAGTTTGGAAACACGAAACTGCCTTATTTTGAAATAGAAGAGGATATAAGCCATTTTGATTATTTTAAGCGCTGCTGTTATGAGGGACTGAACAAAAGATACGGCAGTCCGCCGGCAGAATACAGGGAACGACTTGAATACGAGCTTGAAACAGTCAACAAAATGGGATACACAGACTATTATCTTATCGTTGCCGATTTTGTTTCTTTCGCAAAAAGCAAGGGTATCCCGGTGGGACCCGGCAGAGGTTCCGGGGCCGGCTCGCTTGCTGCATACTGCATGGGTATAACGGATCTTGACCCCATGAAGTATGATCTGCTTTTTGAGCGCTTTTTGAATCCCGAACGTGTTTCGATGCCGGATTTCGATATAGATTTTTGTTATGAACGCCGTCAGGAGGTCATTGATTACGTTACTCAGAAGTACGGCGCCGATCATGTTGCGCAGATCGTAACTTTCGGCACTTTGCAAACAAGAGCGGCAATAAGAGATGTGGGCAGAACGATGGGTATGTCCTATGCCTCTGTTGACGCTGTGGCAAAGCTTGTGCCGAATGATTTTAAAATCACGATAGACGAAGCCGTCAGAAAATCCTCGCGGCTGCGTACGCTTATGCAGGAGGACGGCCGTGTCAACGAGCTGATAGAAACGGCGCGCAAGATAGAGGGCATGCCGCGCAATGCCTCAACCCATGCGGCAGGCGTGGTTATCACCCATGATCCCGTTTCTTCCTATGTTCCGCTTGCAACAAATGACGGGCTGGTTGTAACGCAGTATATAATGACCACGCTTGAGGAACTCGGTCTGCTTAAAATGGATTTTCTCGGGCTGAGAACGCTTACGGTTATCAACGACGCTTCAAAGAATGCCGGAATAGATATTAACGAGATATCCATTGATGATCCTGAGGTATACAGACTCTTTGCAAGAGGGCAGACGGAAGGTATCTTTCAGTTTGAATCAAGCGGAATGAAACAGATGCTCATGAATCTGAAGCCCACTAGGCTGGAACATCTCATTGCCGCGAACGCGCTTTACAGACCCGGGCCGGCAAAGCAGATAGACACCTTTGTTGAAAATTCCCATCATCCCGAAAAGGTGCATTATGCTCTGTCTCAGCTGAAACCGATTCTTGAGGATACTTTCGGCTGTATCGTGTATCAGGAGCAGGTCATGCAGATTCTGCGCTCCCTCGCCGGCTATTCTTACGGCAGAGCGGACGTGGTGCGCAGAGCGATGAGCAAAAAGAAAAAGGACGTTATGGAGGCTGAACGCAAGAACTTTCTTGACGGCTGCGGCAAAAACGGTATAGATCTGAGCGTTGCAAGCGCTATTTTCGATCAGATCTCGGAATTTGCCAAATACGCCTTCAATAAATCCCATGCCGCCTGTTATTCGCTTGTAGCTTACAGAACGGCGTACCTTAAAAGATATTATCCGGCTCAGTTTATGGCGGCGCTGCTCACATCGGTGCTGGATTCCTCAAACAAGGTGGCGCGCTATATTTCGGAAAGCAAGCGGCTCGGCCTCAGGCTTGCCGTGCCGGATGTGAACACCTCTATGAAAGGCTTTTCGGCAAACGGAAATGTAATCAATTACGGCTTGCTCGGTATAAAAAATCTCGGCTCGGAATTTATAAACGATATCATAAAAGAACGCGAAAACGGTAAATTCAAAAACCTGTTTGATTTTTGCTCGCGTTTGCAAACGCAGCACTTTAATCGCCGTGCTGTGGAAAGCCTTATACGCAGCGGCGCGCTTGACTCGCTCGGCGCAAACCGCCGTCAGATGCTTCAGGCTCTGCCTGTGCTTGTCGCCAATCTGGAGGAGCACAGGAAAAAGACGATGTACGGTCAGGTCGGCTTCTTTGATTTAGGCGGGGATGATTCTTTCGGTATGGACTTTGAAATGCCGGATGTGGAAGAATTTCCAAAAGCGGAACTGCTTAAAATGGAAAAGGAAATGACAGGGCTTTATCTTTCAGGTCATCCGCTCGATAAATATGAAGATATCGTTATGCAGCGCGGTTATGCACGGATAGGCGAACTGCTTGAAGCGGAACATTCGGGCTTTTCGGGTTATAAGGATAATGACAGGGTCACGCTCTGCGGAATCATAACACGTATCACCATAAAGCAGACGCGCGGCGGTCAGAATATGGCGTTTGTGACGGTTGAGGATATGACCGGCTCAATGGAGATCATCGTGTTCCCGAAAGTGCTTGAAGAATGTTCAGACAGGATAAGCGCGTCAGCGGTTATAACCGTTTCGGGCACGCTTTCCGTTGAAGAGGAAAAAGAGCCAAAGATTCTTGCAAACGAGGTTTCAGGAGCGCCGGATCAAACGGCACATCCGGCATCAGAAAGCGGCAGAGCGGAAAAAACTGCCGTACAGAATAAAAATAAACACCCGGGTCTGTTTCTGCGTTTTTCATCGAGAAAGGATGCGCGCATAGAAAAAGCACGTATAATCACGTCAATATTTGACGGGAGTTTTCCTCTTTATTTTTACTATATGGACGAGAAACATTATGAACTTCAGAAACCTTCTCAATTTGTTTTGCCGAATGATACGATGCTTGCCGAACTGAAAAGAATACTCGGCGAAGATAATGTTGCGCTTATGGGCTGAAAGTTACAATTGCCGGATTTCTATTGACATTTTCGGCTTCAGCGAGTAAAATATTGTGAACCGCTAAAAAAGTTAAACTTAAAATTGAGGAGGAGTGCTTTATGAAAACGATAGCTGTTTTAACGAGCGGCGGAGACGCTCCCGGTATGAACGCCGCCGTGCGTGCGGTAGTTAGAACCGCGTGTGTAAACGGTATTCGTGTTCTTGGAGTCATCAGAGGATATAACGGTCTTATCAACGGAGATTTTGTTGAATTGGATCTCCGCTCTGTTTCAGATATAATCCACAGGGGCGGAACAAAGCTTTACAGCGCCCGTTCGGCTGAATTTGCAACCGAAGAGGGAATGAGAAAAGCGATCAGAACCTGTCAGGAAAACGGTATAGAGGGCGTTGTTGTTATCGGCGGAGACGGCTCTTTCCGCGGCGCGCGCGATCTTTCGGAACGCGGTATTCCCTGCGTAGGAATTCCCGGCACCATAGATAACGATATTGCCTGCTGTGATTACACGATCGGCTATGATACATGCCTCAACACCATTATGGAATGCGTTGACAAGGTGAGAGATACGACCGAGTCACACGACCGCTGCACTGTTATAGAGGTAATGGGGCGCAGAGCGGGATACCTTGCGCTCAACGCAGGCATTGCTGTCGGCGCCACCGCAATACTGATTCCCGAGATCGAATTTGATATTCAGAAAGATGTTATTGAAAGAATGAGACGCACGCAGCGTACGGACAAAAAACACTTCCTTATCGTTGTTGCAGAGGGCGTTGGTGTTGACGTTACCGAGCTCGCTGCCGAGATCCAGAAAAAAACCGGCGTGGAATCGCGCGCCTGCATACTCGGTCATATCCAGAGGGGCGGTTCGCCGACGGTTCAGGATCGTGTTATGGCAACACGTATGGGCAACTATGCGGTAAAGGAACTTCTTATGAAGAGTATCGGCAACAGAGTTGTAGCCTGCCAGAAAGGCGAGGTTGTCGACTATGATATTTTTGAAGCGCTTAATATGAAAAAGCATATCGATACGCATCTTTATCAGATTGCTATGGAAGTTTCAATTTAAAAAATTTTACATTATAATTTTAACCCTGCTTTTTGGAATGATTTCCGTTAAAAGCAGGGCTTTTTTCATATTTTTGCTTTTTTTATAAATCGGATATGAGGATATAATAAAAAAGGTGATTTTATGAGAAAGTTTATTCGTTTGTTAAACGGCGCGGTTGCGTTTGCCGTTGCCGTCATATTTGCATTCGTGATTTACGGAAACGCAGCATATCCCGATGTGTTTTATGTTCAGAATTCCTCTGATCATGTGATAGATAATATATATTATCTCACGGACGACAGTGAAAGAAGCGTAGATTATCAGAGCGCTCAATCCGTCGGCGACGACAACAGCAATCTGACTTTACTGGGTATCATTCCCGTCAAAAGTGAAACGATTAAAACAGTCGAGGAAAACACAGTGCTCGTTTCAGGGCATTCCTTCGGTATAAAGCTTTATACCGATGGTGTTATGGTCGTTGGTACAAAGGATATCACGGTAAACGGAAAGACCGTGAATCCGTCTGAAGAAGCAGGCGTTTCGGTCGGCGATATAATCGTTTCAATAAACGGGGAAAAGGTTTATTCTTCAGACCGGGTCAGCGAGATCCTCAACGATAACAACGGCAAAGCGTTTCGGATCAGGATAAACAGGAACGGAGAGTACCGCGATCTGTCTCTTGAACCTGTTTATGTGGATTCCGAAGGCGCCTATAAGGCAGGCATGTGGGTCAGGGATTCAACGGCAGGTATCGGAACGATCACCTTTTTCAATCCGTCAAATTCAAGCGTGGCGGCGCTCGGGCATCCGATAACAGATGTGGATACGGGAGAGATCATGCCGATCCTTGACGGTCAGGCAGTTGAGACGACCGTGACGTCCGTCACAAGATCAACCTCCAGCGAAACAGGCTCAATATGCTGCGATTTTTCAAATAAGGAGATAGGCGAGTTAAGCAAAAACACCACTCACGGTATCTACGGCTCTTATACGGATAAAACGGATCTCTCAAAATGCTGTGAATATGAGGTGGCGCTTCCGCAGGAGGTACAGAAAGGCTTTTGCCAGATCATAACAACGGTGGATGAGAACGGTCCTAAGGTTTATTCCGCCGAGATAACCAAGATCAATCAAAACGATGATGAAAAAAATATGGTCATAAAAATAACCGATGAAGAACTGATCAAGATAACGGGCGGGATTGTTCAGGGAATGAGCGGCTCGCCGATCATTCAAAACGGCAAGCTGATAGGCGCAATCACGCATGTGATCGTAAATAATCCGCTTAAGGGCTATGCGGTTTTCGCGCAGACCATGCTTGAAATATCAGAAGGGGAATGAAAACGGTTTATGCATTTTTTCATTGATATATATTTCTTTTTGTGATAATATATTTATGAAAACAGCACCTGAAGCTTTATTTCTTTTTCTTAGGAGAAGAGGATGCTTATGAACTCCTTGATTTCAGTTATTATTCCCGTTTACAATTCAGAAAAATATCTTGAGTCTGCGGTAAACAGCTTTACGCAGCAGACTTATAAAAATCTTGAAATACTATGCGTGGATGACGGTTCAACGGATGAATCTGTGAATATTTTGGAATCACTTGCCCAAAATGACGAAAGAATAAAAATATATAAACAGAAAAACGCCGGCGCCGGAGCGGCAAGAAATACAGGTCTCTCAAAGGCGTGCGGCGAATATGTTTATTTTTTCGATTCGGATGACATAGCAGATAAAAAGCTTATTGAAAAAGCTTATACCAGGGCGGCTGAAACTGACGCCGATATAGTGGCTTTTAACGGATATACATTTACTTATAACGATCTGAATACAAAAAAATTCAAGAGCGGCTTTAATAAAAACATAATAAAAGATGTCGATAGAGTCTTCTCTTACAGGGATTATCCTGAAAGCATTTTAAGCACAGTTAATGTTGTACCGTGGAACAAGCTCATTAAGCGCAGTTTCATAACGGAAAACAGCATTGTATTTGAGGAGATTTCTTCCACAAACGACCTTACATTTTCTGCGGTCTGTCTTGCAGCTGCGCAAAGAATAGCGTTACTGGATTCGGCACTCGTTTATTACCGGCTGGGTCATGACGGCACGGTCACATCAACAAAGGGCAAAAATCTTCAGAATGTTATTAAAGCTATTGAAAGTGCGGAAAGGCAGATCAAACAGCTTGAGCACGCTGAAGAGATCTTGCGATCACTGTATAATTTCACAGCGGAGAATTACTGCTTTGCTTTTTTGAATTATACCGATGATTTTGCGTCGCCTCAGTCAAAAGATTTTTATGAGTCTATAAAGAACAGATTTTCACAAGAGGATTTTGCATCGCTTCAGTATAAGGATTTCCGAAATAAAGAGGCCTATGCGGTGTGCCGTTCGGTAAAGGAGCATACTTATGAGGAAATGCTGGCGATCCGCTCGAAAAGAATTATTGTTTCTCTCACGAGCTACCCGGAAAGAATAGAGTATGTTTCAAAGGTTGTGGAAAATATATCCTCCCAAACTTTGAAGCCGGATCGCATTTTGCTGTGGCTTTCAAAAGAGCAGTTTCCAAACGGCGCAGCCGATCTGCCTGCCGGACTTACACAATTGGAGGAAGGCGGCACTTTCAGTATAAAATGGTGCGGCAAAAATCTGCGTTCGCATAAAAAATACTTATATACTATGCAGGAATATCCCGACGATATTATAATTACCGTTGATGACGATCTGGAATATCCCGCCACGATGATAGAATCGCTTTATCATTCTTATATCGCGTTCCCGGATTGTGTCAGCGCAATGCGCGTGCATGTCATAACGCTTGATGAGATAAATAAAAATGTTTTGGGTTATTCTAAGTGGATAAAGCAGTTCGACCGAGATATTTTTCTTCCGTCAAAGCAGTTCTTTGCAACTACCGGCGCAGGATGCCTTTTTCCGCCCGGAATACTTGACCGCAACGCGTTTAATGAGGAAAAAATTCTTGAATTGTGCCCGTATGCCGATGATATCTGGCTGAATCTTATGCTGTTGTCAAAGGGTATAAAAACAGTGTGCGCGGTAAGGAATTTTTATCTTCATTACAGCGCCCCGCAGAATAACTCGCTTTTTGAGGTGAATGTGGGCCAGAATAAAAACGAAAGCCAATATCAGGCTGTAAAGAACTGGCTCGAATCTTCACTCGGCAAGGGATATTTTTATAATAAGCTTTGTGCCTGCGATAACGATTTTGATCTGAGCAGTCCTTCTCAGATTTTTGATTATGCCGAATATCTAAGGCTCTTAAATGCCGAAACAGGTAAAAAACTAAAAACTGCCTACGGCGAAAAGACACAGCTCAATAAAAAGCTTCATAAAACTTATGATGAAAAGGCTGAGCGAGGTCTTGCAATCAAAACCCTTGAAGCGGAAAATAAGAAGCTTAAACTTAAGATCGAGGAACTTGAAAAAAGAATTGAAAGCATAGAGAATTCAAAAACCTATCGCTATGCCTCCCAAATACGAAAAATAATCAAGGGCTGATCGTTAAGCTTTACTTTCAGGAGTATATTTATGAATCTTGCAAAAACAAAAGATAAAAAAATACCGTTTATATTATTTTTGTCCTTTATAATCCCTCTTCTTGTTATGTGTGCGGTCTATATTATAAACGGAACAGACCCGTTCGGTGATGTTTCGATTCTGACTGCCGACGCCAAAATTCAATATAAAGATTATTACGGCTATTTGTGGGAAATCCTTCACGGCAATGCAAATATCGATTATTCGGCCTCAAAATCTCTCGGCGGCCAGATGGTCGGACTCGTTGCTTATTATTTGACCTGCCCGTTAAATTTACTGATCTATTTCATAAACAAGACGCAGATACCTTTGTTTTTAAGCGTTGTTACTGCTCTTAAGATCTCTTTTTCCGGGCTGACGGCTTCCTATTTCATCCGAAAAAGATTCCGTCTTTCCGCGCTCCCTGCGATCTTCATTGCCTGTTGTTATGCGCTTAGTGAATACAGTTTTGTTTACTGCCATAATATCATGTGGCTTGACGGCGTTGTTATGCTGCCGCTTGCCTGCCTCGGCGTGTATGAGCTGCTTTACAACAATAAAAAAGGTTTGCTTTTCTTTTCCGTATTTATGACGATCTTTTCAAACTGGTATTCAGGATACATGGTCTGCCTGATGACCGGCTTCTGTTTCCTGTTTGAACTCGCTCAAAAATATGATTTCAAAGATTTCAAAAATGTTATCAAACCGGCGGTTTCGGATACTGTCCGAGTCGTTGCGGATATGCTGCTCGGTGTGTTCGCAAGCGGCATACTGCTGGTTCCAAGCCTGCTTTCTCTGCTGGGCGGAAAAGCCGGCGGTTCAGGTATACTCTCCGCTGTTATAAATGTAAAGCCGCTTGAAAGCCTGAAAGGCTTTATGATAAACGCCCCCAGCAATGCAAAGGACGCTCCTATTATGTATTGCGGCGCAGTTATTCTTGTGCTTGCGGTCTATATGTTCCTTGATAAAAAGGCAGATATCAAAAAGAAGCTCCTGTCCCTTTTATTCTTTGCGTTCATGATATGCAGCTTTACATTTGATCAGCTCAATATTATGTGGACGGGATTTGTTAAGAGCTATTCTTATCAGTTCAGATGGGCATTCGCTTTTATTTTCCTTATGATTTACTTTGCCTGTGTCTGTGTGCGCGAGATCAAAAAGCACGGCTTTGATAAAAAGACAATGCTGAAAGCGCTTGCCGTGATTGCCGGCGTTTTCCTTGTGCTCGATCTTGCAGGCGTTTTAGAAGATACTCTGATAACATATTTCTATCTTGCTCTCATCGTCGTTTACGGCGTGGCAATAGGGCTTATCAGCGCTTTGAAGAACAAAAAGCTGCTCAGAAATGCCGTGATCTTATGCGTGTGCGTTTTAACAGCGGCGGAACTCACCTATAACGGGGCCGAAGTCTTTGAAAGAAATTATGTGGACGATACAAATGATTATATCGCCTACACCGAGGAGATGGGCGCTGTAATAGCCGGCATTCAAGCGAATGATTCTTCGTTCTACAGGCTTGAAAAAAATGTAAGCTATTTAACGGAAGTCGGCAGGGAAAATGCCAGCAGTGAAAGCCTTATGTATAACTATAACGGCATTGCGGGCTATACTTCCACTTATGATCCTAATGTGGATTTGTTCCTTGCCAGAATGGGTTATTCGGATTCAACCGGCATCACCCCGGAAAACCAGACTGTTAAGAAATTCAATGCAACGGAAACATACTGGAATTCGCCGCAGTTTGTTATGGACAGCCTTTTGGGTATCAAATACCAGATTCTGGACAGTTCTGCTCCCGGACTGGAAGAATATGATCAGAAAGCTGTTTTGGACGGCAAATATAGAGTCTATACAAATCCTTATGCGCTTCCTCTTGCTTTTAACGTTTCGGATTCACTGTATGACAGCGCTGATTATAATCAGAATCCTTTTGAAAATCAGGAAAAATTCATTTCAAATGCTCTCGGGCATGATGTATCTCTTTTCTTTGAGCCGGATTTTGAAAGCGGTAAAATGGAAGATAACAACCGGCAGGAGATCGCTGTGCAGATCAGCCGTGACGGTCCGTTATACTTTTATACCGATCCGAATGATTACCACGAAAGCTCCAACGGCAAAAAGTGTGAGCTTTACCTCAACGGTGAATTGGTGCAGCGGATATGCAGCCGTTTCTATACCAACGCGATTTACCTCGGAGATTATAAAGCGGGCGATACAGTCAGCCTGACAATAAGGAATTACGACCATTCGGGCGAAAACGATAAAACACATAAAGTTTACCTTGAACAGCTTGATATGGATGCAGCCGAAAACGCACTGCGCGAGCTTTCCTCCGGCAGTACTTCAACGCTGAATATAGACGGCAATACCGTTTCGGGAACCTATGATACCGAAACCGATTCAACGGTCATGCTGACGGTTCCGTATACGGAGGGCTGGACACTTTATGTGGACGGCGAGGAATGTGAATATAAGCAGATCGGCGATACGTTTATTGGTTTTGAACTGTCTGCTGGTTCACATCGGATCGAAATGAAATATTCCACTCTCCATAAGAATGCCGGTATCGCCTTATCCGTGATCGGATTTGCCGGATTTGCCGGCTGGTGTCTGATAGACAGGGTGAAAAGGAAGAAAAAAGCTTTATAAAATTTCTTGGGTTCATATAAACAGACATTTCGGAAAGCGTGGATCGTATGGCGGAAAAAAGTTCACTCACTAAAAAGAAAAAAACAGGATACGCGTTCGGTATTTTTACCGAATCGCTTATCTATAATATGTTCTACACATATTATTTAACCTTTCTGATTGAGATCGCAGGCATAAAGCCTGCATTCAGTTCTATCATCATATTCATTTCTATCGCGTGGGATGCCGTTACAGACCCGATGATCGGAAATTATACGGACCGCCCGGGAGTGGATAAAAGACGGGTGATGAAAATGGCACTCGTTCCGCTCGGTCTAGTGTTTATCGTTGCATGGACGAGTATAGGGGCAGGGCTGTCTTCACAGCTCGCGAAGATCCTGCTTTATACGTTCATAACGATGTGCCTCTGGGTGTTCTATACCATGTATACGATACCGTATTACGCCGTTGTTGCCGAGCTTACCGAGGATTACGACGAACGCACCGAGATCCGTTCATTGTCCTCCCTGCTCAATGCAGTTGCCGTCGGCCTCGGCAATATTCTGCCGGCTCTTGTTCCGACGGTTGCTGTTCTGCTTACGTCAAGGTTTGAAAGCAATGCCTATGCGGTTGTGGCGGCAATCATAAGCGTTATGGCAGTTATATTCGGATTTGTATGCTGCAAGTCGCTTGAGGGCGTTTACCATCCCAAAGCGGCTGTTTCCGGAGCGCCCGGCGGAACCATCAGGGATACTTTTAAATCGTTCGGCGAGATACTTCGCCTTAAGCCGGCAAAGTATTTTCTTGCTTTTGTGTTCTTCTTCCTCGCCACTTCTTCCATGATACAGTCAAACCTTACATATATGGTTATAGACTGTATCGGAATGGATTATGATACGGGTATTGTGGCAGTCATCATTTCACTTGTTGTTTCAATGGCTGTTGTTGTTCCCGTCGTCGAAAAAGTTGCCCATAAAAAAGACAGACGCTTCGCGGCAATACTGTTTCTGTCCATTGCCTGCGCCGGAGAGGTGCTGCTTAAAATAATAGGGCTTGACGCGGAGATCGGCGGTTTCAGAATTATGTGCGTCATCGCTCCTGCTGTTCTCGGAATAGGCACAGGCACATTCTGGACTCTTTTCTATTCCATGGGCTATGATCTTGTTGAATTGGATGAGTTTAAAACAGGGCAGAGAAGAGAGTCCACAATAACCGCGCTGCCGCAGCTCGTTCAGAAATTCGGCTCGGCTTTCGGTATACTTATGGCAGGTGTTTTGCTCGGTGCTTACGGGTATGACTCATCGGGCGATATTGCCGGTTCGGAATCTCTCATTCAGCAGGTAACGGATCCGAAGATTGTTAACGGAATGGAGAATATCTCAACGATCATTCCGGCAGGACTTTTGCTTATATCCATTATTTTCGCAGTCCTTTATCCTATGACAAGAGAACGCTTCAACGCGCTGATGGCTCAGCTTAAGAAGAAAAGAAACGGTGAGGAATACACGACCGAAGGTTTTGAGAAACTGCTGTAATTTGCCTAAAATAAAAACATCTTGGGCCTGATCGCTCAAGATGTTTTTTTATTTGTCAGTACCTGATATATACAGTCATTTCATTTTCGCCGCGGTTTGCCCATTTGTAATAGGGAATAAATTTCAGCCGCTGCATATGCTCACGCGGAAGTCTGTATTCGCTGTAGAGAGCGGTGCCGGCGATCTCCTCTCTAAAGCCGTTTGCTGTTATATTTTCGCCGTCAAAGCTGAATTTAGGGCTTCTCGAAAGGCGCAGAAGATGCAGATTTTTGCCGTTGTCTTTTTCTTCAAGGCAGTAAATAAAAGGTCCTCGTGATAAGGCAACTTTGCCTATGTTCGCCCGCACGGCAGGGTTGCATTTTATGATTCTGACCCGCGGGCAAAAATCCGCTTTGATTGTTTCTTCTTTTTCAATCTCAAAATAAGCGTAGCCTTTTCTGATGAAAGGATGTTCTTTGCTGAATTTGAAATGATCACACCAATCCGGGATCCTGAGAGCAATGTTTACAGCCTGCTTGGGCTTTATTTTTATGCTCACTTTGCCGCTGTTCAGATAATCGCTTTCAATCTCAATATCACAGCCCTTGCATTTTGCTTTGCAGCTTTGATACAGATTTATAAAAAGCGTATTTGCAGTTTGGGTAAAGCAGTATGCAGCATAGCCTGAAATGAGCCTTGCAATGTTGGGCGGGCAGCAGGCGCAGTCAAACCATTTCTGCCTTTGCGTTTTTATATGGCTTTTTCCGGGATCAAACTTGCAGCTTGTTGGATCTGCCTCAAGCGGATTTGTGTAAAAAAATGATTTTCCGTCAAGCGCAATGCCGGAAAGAATCCCGTTGTAAAGGCATCTTTCGGCTGTATTGAAATATTTTGAGTCAAAATCAGACTGCATCATCCGTCTTGCAAAGAACACAAGCCCTATTGACGCGCAGCTTTCGGCATATGCCGTATCATTCGGCAGATCATACGCAAATGTGAATGATTCTCCGTCCTTTGACGAGCCGATGCCGCCGGTTATATACATTTTTTTCTGAGTGATATCGTCAAAAAGATTTTTGCCGAGTTCAAGCAGCTCACTGTCTTTGTCCGCCGCTGCCAGATGAGCGATCGCCGTATAAAGATAGACCGCCCGTACAGCGTGCCCGGTCGCCTCCTTTTGTTCCCTTACGGGTAAGTGTGCCTGATTGTATAAATATTTCAGCTCGCTGTCAGGCGTGACTTCGCCGCGTTCCGAATCAAAATAATACGGTCTTGTACCGCGTCTGTTTATTAAGAGCCTTGCTGTTTCAAGATATTTCTGCTTGCCGGTTACATCATAAAGCTTAAGCAGTCCTTCTTCGGCAAGGGGGTGCCCGCCGTAACCCGGCTTTCCGTTTTTACCGAGGATTTCGCAAATCAGATCGGCAAAACGGCAGGCAGCGTTCAGCAGCTTATCCTTATGTGTTGCGGCAAAATATGCGCAAGCGGCTTGAGCAAGGTGCCCGAAGCAGTAAAGCTCGTGAGCGTCGCGCAGATTGCTGAATCTTGCCGCAGGGTCATTGATGGTATAAAGTGAATCAATATAACCGTCCTCCTGTGAGGAACGGCATATCAGGTCCACAGCCGCGTCGATCTCTTTTTCAAGCATATGATTCGGATGCTGTTCAAGAGCGTAGGCGGCAGCCTCTATCCATTTGTAAAGATCCGAATCCTGAAATACCCAGCCCAGAAAGGCATTTTTATCCGAATTTTCAGGTGTATAATGCCATTTGTCCGTGGGATAAATCGGTGTTTTTGCTCCGCTTCTTCTGGTTTCTACCGCCTTAGCAGCTTTTCTGAAATTTTCAAGGCAGTAGCTCGGTTCGGCTCCGTCAATTCCGTCCTCAAGCGCTTTGCGCTGATAGGGAAGCACTTCCTTTATAATAAGATTCTGCTTTTCTTTCCAGAAAGAATCGGTTATGATTATATTTTTGTTTTCAACGATATCGGCATATTCCATATTAAACTCCGAAAGCCGCCTGAAACGGGCGGCTTTGATTTTTATTGCTTATTCTTTTTTTCATTTTGAACCAGTTCACAGAATGCTTCAAATCCGTCCGAGGTGCGCTTGTCCGCATCCTCAAACAGATTAAGCTGCCGGGAGTCGAACACAATATGGTTTTAAGCGGCGGATTTCCGCTCAGTCTGCGTTAAAAAGCCTCGGTATACGATAGTATACCTGCGTTTTTTGCCTTGCCTGTACAAAAATCCGCTCGCTTAAAACTGCATTGCACTGAAAAGCAGGAAGCTTAAATGCAATTTTGCTTTTGAGACCGCCGATGTGCTGACGCACTTCAAGGGCGAAAAAGGGAAAATGCGTTAAGATACCGCTTTTCAGCATATCGATTTCGATTCCTGGCAGCTTAAAAGTAGCAGCTCGGCAATTCTCTTGTTCTTAAGTTTTTCTGTATGCACGGGGCGCACCCTTTATCATGGTTTGCGGGGTGCAGCGGGCATTTCAAATTGGTGCAGGTGCAGAATTTGCTTAAATTACTCATTTTTCTCCCTCGCTAAATCTCAGGCGGCAATATCAAATCCGCCGTCAAAATCAATTCCGCGCATTTCCTCAGCGCGCAGCGAAACCCTTTCCTCATGCCTTTCCTTGAGCCTTGCATTGCGAAGTTCCTTTTGCTTTTTTGCCTCTTTGCTCAGAAAAACAGCGCTGTATATTATAGCGCAGAGCGCGCATTCCGCGGCGAGCAGGAGCCGCATTTGCGTTTGCGTAAGCTCTTCAAAAAGCCTGAACGGAATCGACATCGCCAGAAAACCGACTGCTGTTGTAAGTACAAACATAACGGATGCTTTTATTGCTTTTTTCATATTGCATATCTCCTTTTCAAACGAATGTTTTTTACAATTCCCATTGTACTCGATATAGAAGCAAATGCAATATGCTGTTGCACAAGAGTCCTTAAAAACGGACCTTCAGAACAAAAGTTTTATTGTTCTATTGACTTTTTGATCGCTTTTGCCGCGTCCTCAAGCTTTTCCTGCGGTATTCCGCCGGGGCTGAGTACAAGCGTTATGTATCCGTTTTCGTATTTTTCAACAAACAGTTTGATACCGTTTTTCCCGAACACGGATGTATCACCGTGAAAAGGCACGGTCATGATGACCTGAAGCAGGTTTTCACTCGTTTCTATTTTAGCGCGCGGAAACTCTTTTTTCAATATGCTTTTAAATAATTTCGTCTTTGCGGTGTAAAAGCGTCTGGTCTTTCTTATCTGTGCCATCAGTCTGCCGTCTCTTATAAAGCTGCACAGCGCGATCTGTTCCGTCTTTCCTGCCGTTTGGCTGAATTTGTATTCATATTGTTTATATCTGCCGGCAAGCTCTTCGGTAAGCACCATAAAGCTGATTCTGATAGACGGAAGCAGCAGCCTGGAAAAAGAACCGATATAAACCACGTTGCTTCCGCCCGAAAGTGCGTAAAGAGAGGGAACAGGGCGGCTGTTGTACTGAAAATCGCTTTCGTAATCGTCTTCTATAACAAGGCTGTTCCTTGCCGCGGAGTACTTTATCAGTTCAATCCTGCGTTTGTTGGGCATAACATCGCCCCAGCGTGTCATATGCGAAGGGGATACATATATGATATCGGCGTCTTTGTATCTGTATTTCACGTCAAAGCCGTAATCCTCAAACAAGCCTGCGCCCTGAACAAAGCTTGTGTCGGGGAAGGACACGGTTTGATTTTTGTCTATAAGCGAACACAGGATGTGCAGCAGACTTTGAACACCCGCGCCGATCACGATTCTGTCTGCCGAAGCGGCAACATTCCTTTTTTCAAGAATATATTCAGAGATTGCCCGGCGCAGTTCCGGTTCACCCTGTGTCTCGCTGTACGATAATAGCCGTTCGTCTTGCCGAAGCGCCGCTTTCATATGCCGTCTCCATATATCGAAGTCAAAACTCTCTCGGTCCGCCTGTGTTCCGCTGAAATTGTAAAGTATTTTCGGTGCGCTGCTGCTCTTTCTCTTTGAACGCGCACTCTTGCCGCTTTTATAAGAAACATAATATCCGCTTTGGGGTTCGCTTATTATATAGCCGTCTGCGGCAAGGGCAAAGTATGCGTTCTGCACCGTTGTGCGGCTCACTGAAAAAAGTTCGCTTGCTTTGCGTACCGATGGCAGCTTTCCTCCGTAGCAAACCTGATCCGTTATGATTTCGTTTTTTATGTAATCGTAGATCTCAGTATATTTGCTCATAACTGTACCTTAAAAAAATAACAAAATTGCGTATATAAATAATATACAACATATTATATAATAGTCTCAAACAAAAATCAACAGCGTAAAAACGGATGTGATCGGCTATGAAAAAATGCGTGCTTGTGAATGATCTGTCCGGGTTCGGAAAATGCTCCCTTGCGGTTCAGCTTCCTGTGATCTGCGCACAGGGTATTGAGGCGCATCCCGTTCCCACTGCATTTCTTTCCAATCAGACCTCTTACGGCAGTTACTACTGCGCGGATATGACGCAGCATCTGAGGGCATATCTCGATCAGTGGGATGCACTTAAGGTGGATTTTGACGGGATCCTTACGGGATATTTTTCTTCCGCTGAGGCAGTCGGAATCGTTCGCGCGTATCTGAAAAACAGGCAGACTTTGATTGTTGTTGACCCCGTGATGGGAGATAACGGCAGACTTTACAGCGGCTTTGACGATGAACTTTGCAGTGAGATCGGCAAGCTTGCTTCGGTTGCTGACGTCATTACACCGAACCTGACAGAGCTTTATTATCTTACAGGTGAGCGTAATGCGCAAAAGGCGGCGGAAATCATGCTGTCGCGCGGAGTCAGATATGTTGTGGTCACTGGAGTGGAAGAACAGGGAAAAATAGGATGCCGTGTTTTTTCGGAAAACGAAAGCAGGATCTTCCTTTCGGAAAAAACAGGCGGATACTTTTCAGGCACGGGCGATATCTTTTCCGCGGTCCTGACAGGAAAAGTGCTTAAAGGAAATTCCGTGTTTGATTCGGCGCGGTTTGCGGCTGAATTTCTTTCAAAAGTCATAAAAAACACATCTGCCTCAAATGCCGAAGACGGTGTTGATTTTGAAAACTATATGGAGGAATTGATATGAAGAAAACAACGAAAAATATTTGCTTTTCGGCCATGTTTGCCGCAATGGTGTTCGCCCTTACAATGCTGCATGTTCCCATCGGAGCAGGCGGATACATACATGTCGGAGATGCCGTGATATATGTTGTGGCGCTTCTTATGGGAGGACCTTGGGCTTTCCTTTCCGCTGCGATAGGAGCGGCGGTAGCCGATCTCGTTTCCGGCGTAGCCGTATATGCAATACCTTCTATGATCATAAAAGTACTGATAGCCGTTCCGTTTGTTATGATATCTAAAAAGAGCGAAAAGCTTTTGAATGTAAAGTCCGCTCTGTTCACCGTTTTAAGCGGTGCGATCACGATATTGGGATATTTTGTTACCGATCTGATCGTTTACAGGGAGGGCGCGGTTGCGGATCTGCCGGCTAATGTGATTCAGGCAGTCGGAAGCGCAGTCGTATTTTTAATCCTTGCGTTTGCGCTTGACCGCGCGGATATAAAAACACGTTTCAAAAAGGAGATCGAAAAATAATGGCTGATATTATTTATTCCTGGTATGGGAACACATATTTTAATCTTACAAATAAATGCCCCTGCAACTGTGCTTTCTGCATACGTAAAAAAACAGATGCTGTGGGTGATGCAAAACGTCTCTGGCACGATACCGAGCCTGCATTCGAAGATATAAAAAAAGCAATAGACTCTTATGATTTCAGCGGCGTTAAGGAAGCTGTGTTCTGCGGTTACGGCGAGCCTACCAATGCATATGATAATCTTATCAGAACAGCTCAGTATATGAAAAAAAAGTATCCCGATATAAAGCTGCGCATCAATACGAACGGGCTTTCGGATCTGATAAACGAAAAACCGACTGCGGCTGAGATCTGCTCGGTAATCGATATTATTTCCGTTTCCCTTAACGACCCGACTTCCGAGAAATATGACAAGATCACAAAGAACATTTATCCCGGCAGGGCGTTCGACGCTATGCTTCAATTCACAAAAGACTGCGTTGCCTGCGGTGCTGAGGTGTGGATGACGGTTGTGGATGTTATTCCGCCGGAGGATATAGAAAAATCGCGCAAGATATGTGAGGCGTGCGGCGCTAAGTTTCGCCTGCGTTCCTTTGACCGCGGAAGATGATTTTGTATTGTAAGAATTTGACGCTTTGCCGTTACTTGCGGCAAAGCGTTTTTTGCTGCAAGCTGCGGCAACATATAATACCGATGACATATGCTGCTGTTTGTAAAAAAATATTCCTCACGGATTCGGCGATCGTAATAATTTAACAAATAGCGAGTCAAAATATGTTGTAAATTTGACAAAAACCTTTATAATAGAATAGGAGGTGTATTGCTTTGATTCGCTTTTTTCAGATAACCGATCTGCACTATTATCCGGCAAGAGTGCTTGAGGCGGCAGGCAAAGAGTGGGAAAAACGTGCGCTTTACGATCAGCGGTGTGTTGCCGAAAGTGAGGCAATTGTGGACGCCGCACTTGAATACATTGCCCGCAGGAATGAGATACAAACCGTTCTGATAACCGGCGATGTCGTTTGCGACGGAGAGCTGGCGGGTCATATATCGCTTGCCGCAAAGCTGAAAAAGCTTAAGGATGCAGGCAAAAGGGTATTCCTTATAACCGCTTCTCATGATATACGCCCCGACCCTAAGGGATACAGCGAGGAAAAGGGTGAATATGTTGTTGAAAGCGCAACAAAAGAACAACTCTTTGATATTTATTATGATTTCGGATTGCGTGATGCACTTAGTATACATAAGCCGACAAATTCCTATTGCGTGCAGCTTGAACAAGGATACCGCCTGTTAATGCTCAATGATGACCGTGACGGCTGGGGGGCGGACAGCTACGGCTTTTCGCAGGAACAGCTTGTATGGGCAAAAGAGCAGATGGACGCCGCGCACAAAGCCGGGGATGAGATGCTTGCCGTATGCCATCATCCGCTTCTTTCCCCTGTGAAGTTTTACCGTTTATTCAGTCCGCATGAAATGATAGACGACTGCGATAAGGTTGCGGCATTCCTCGCCGATAACGGTGTGCGCCTGCTGTTTACAGGTCATACCCATATGCAGAATATAAATTACTTCGACAGTCCGAGCGGAAACAGATTGTATGAGATAAATACGGGCTGCCTGACTGCTTATCCCAGTCCGATACGTGAAATTACGCTGGATGGGAACACGCTCAGCGTGGAGACGCATCACCCCGACCATATAGATTACGATCTGCAGTGCAAGCCGTATATGGTATATCTTAAAGAGCATTTTGATTTTATGCTCAACGATATATTTTATTCTGCGGCGCATGATATTGAACGCTTCTGCGAGCTCGGTGAAAGCTTCAGCCTCAAAAAAGAACAGGCTCAGAAGCTGAAAATTCCTATCCATCTTGCGGGAAAGCTGCTGGAAAGCCTAACCTTTAAAAAAGCGGGCAAACTGCTCGGCGTGCTCCATAAGATAGCGCCCAGAATGTATGACGTGCGCCTGTGCGATTTTCTGATAACACTTGTAAATAATGTTTACGGCGGTACAAGGAATTATGCTCCCGGCAGCGCCGAATACGATTCGTTTATGGCTGTTGCGGACAGAGTTGCGAGACTTTTACCGTCCGAAAAGGCAAAAGGCAAATACGCCTGTGAGATTCGCCCTGTACTATCGGATATACTGTTTAACGCAAACGGTATAGACAGCAATAACGCAGTTATAACATTGTGAGCAGCCATGCTCACGTTATATGAATAAACACTGAGGGGGAAAATTATGAAAAATTATGTGCCCACAAAAGAGTGGATGACGTACGCGATAGGCGCGCTCGGTCAGGGAATGGTCTATGCCATAATGAGCTCTTACATATCGGATTTCTATCTGAACGTGCTTAAGCTTACACCGCTTTTTGTTCTGCTGCTTGTTTTGCTTGCGAGGATATGGGATGCCGTTATCGATCCGATTCTTGGATATTATATGGACCGTTCCAATCCAAAACACGGCAAGCTCAAAAGCTATATCATTTACACGCCGATTCCGATCGCTATCCTGACCGTTCTGCTTTTTTATTCGCCGGATCTTTCCGGCGGGGCGCTTATGGCATACGCTGTAATCACTTATCTTCTTTGGGCAACGGTCTATTCAATAAGTGATGTTCCTTTCTGGAGCCTTCCTAATCTTATGACTCCGAATCCCGACGAACGCGGCGCTATCGTGAGTAAGGCGCGCACGTCAAACGGCGTCGGCTCAGCGATACCGATGGCTTTCTTTATGCTTCTCGGTTTTATCCTGCCGGGCTTCGGGCTGAGCGGAACGCAGCTTGAGGAAACAAAATATATGACGATCACCCTGTTCTGCGCAATCGTGGGCAACATCCTGTTTGTTCCTGTTTATTTTAAGACGAAGGAACGTGTTCAGATCCCTCCGCCGCAGAAGAAAAAGAAGGGCGAAAAGGGCGTTATCAAAATCATCCTCAGCTGCAAGCCATTGATCCTGACGGCGCTTATGGGTATCCTCTCCGCAGCCCGTTATCTGTATCAGGCAGGGGCTGTCCATGTTGCGCGTTACGCCTTTTATATAGGCGAAGATCCGTCAGCTCTTACAGGCGAAGCTCGTGAAGCGGCGCTTCAGTCTAATATCAGTCTTGTATCAACCGTTTTCCAGGTCGCGGCAGCGGTCGGAATGTTTGTAACGATGTTGCTGATGCCGCTCGCTTTCAAAAAGTTTAATTACAAACAGATCATAATCAGCACTTCGGTATTGGGCTCTGTTTCAAGCTTTATCATCTATTTCCTCGGTTATGACAATTTCTGGGCATGTGTACCGTTCTTCGTTATCTCCTGTATTCCTCTCGGCGCCATCAATGTATGCGCCTTTGCCATGATAGGGGATTGCCTCGATTATATGGAATGGAAAACAGGCGTGCGCCTTGCGGGAACGGGTCAGGCAATACAAAGCTTCGTAACTTCGTTCAGCAATGCGCTTGCAACAGGCTTTATTGTTGTTATGTATATGATAGTAAATCTTGACGTTGCGTCTATAAACGCAAATGTAACAGCCAATCCCCTTGAAATGGGGCATGAAGTGCGCCAAGGTATGTTCAGCCTGATATCGATAGTCCCGGCGATAAGTTTGCTGCTGTGCACCGTGCCGATGTTCTTCTATGACCTTGTCGGTGAAAAGAAAGCTCGTATCACACGTGAGCTTGAGGAAAGAAGAAAGGAAAACGGAACACTCAGCAGTTGATCTGTATTATTGCTTCGCATAATAAAAAGAACCGTGAAGAACCGTTTGATACGATCCTTCACGGGTTTTCTTTTATTAGCCTATGTCAGCGCTCCTTCAGAGCTGTCGGACATTTCGGGCCGGATACTGCGAACACCGACACGTATGTCGCTCTCTTCATAACATCTGCTGAGCGATTGCGTGATACCGATGATGATCATTAAAAGAATGATCTGTTTCGGTGAGTTGAAAATGTAATCAGTGAGTCCGAAACCTGTAAACATAGCCAGGCTCACAAATGTGTAAAAAACAAGGTGGTACTTTACAGGACTGCCCGTCTTTACTTTAAACAGAGTTACAACGGTCATAACAAGAATCGCTGCAAGGATAACAAAACCTATAATTCCTAATTCCGCCCAGATTTCGAGCACAAAATTGTGAGCGTGCGGCTTATCAAGATCATAGTTTTCAAGCAGAAAATTCCCCGTGCTTTCACATCCGAATCCCAATCCTGCAAAAAAGACCCTTATATTATCGGTGATGTAGTCAAAAACACTTTCCCAAATAATGAAATGGTTGGAAGAGGAGCGTTTCGCGGCTTCTGCGGCGGCTGCCGCTGTTTCGTGAGGGATGCTGTCTATCGGCGGCGTCTTTATCGGAACAGAGATGATGCCGTATCTTGTGAGAAGTGAGGGAATGACCATAAGTACAGTGGGAATCAGAAGCTGAAGCATTCCGCCCCAGTGACGTTTTATAACTACGATAAACATTACGAGCCATCCTGCAAGCACGATCAGGCATGCTGCGCGGGTCATTGTGGCGCTTATTCCTGCGCTTATCAGTAAGTTTGCTATAAAATATGTAAATTTCTGTTTTTTTGTTTTTGCGTTCAGAAAAAGATAAACGGAAAAAGGAAACGCAAATAAAAGATAGCTCGCAAGCAGGTTCGGATTTGAAAAAAATCCGCTTGCCCTGTTTGAAAATGTATTTGTTTCTATCTTAAACGGAAGCCAAGTGTAAACAGCTTTGTCCAAATCACGGTAAAACGGCGTTGGCAGAACAAAGCTTTTGCCTATATATCCGGCACGGTTCAAAGCGTAGGTGCATATCTGAATTGCTCCAACGAATCCGTTTGCCGCCGCGCCGTACACTGCCGATTGAACAACGCTGTCGATTTTATCCGGGGTATCTGCGAGGTTGTATATCATAACCAGTATTAAAAATACAGCCCACCACAATCCGGCAGTACCGAGGGTGTCAAGCTTTGTGTCAGACCAAAAAACACTTAAAAGCGCAAAGCTCATAAAGGCGATGCATACTTTTCCGATAGTGCCCACTTTTGCTTTGCGACCCTCACGGGACCATTGTATCTTAAATATAATAAACGAAACAAAAAGCAAAAACGGACTCAGATATTCCGGCAAAATAGGGAAAAGGAACACCGTGGCAAGCAGCCACTGCAATGCCGGGCTGTTTTGCCGATGCTTTCTTTCTGTCATATATCGCATCATTCTCCGATGAAAAAATTACAGTGCAGTATCTGCCGCTGTGCCATGCACATAATACTACATTTTAATTATATTTTCAACAAAAATATTTTTCCGTTAAATTTATTAACATACGGTTTATTATTTAATTGTTGAAATAAATCCTATATTAGTGTATAATTAATTGTATTTCATATGAGCGGGAAAGAGACAACGGCCGTGAAACGGTTTCGTATCCGCATTCCTTGCTTTAAATAGGAGAGTTTACATGAGCAAAAAGGATTTTGATGAACTGAATCTTAATAATCAAAGCGAAGCTGATTCGGAAGGCGCAGATAAAAAGACTCAGGCGGCAGATACCGATGCGCAGATATCTGAAAAAGCAAACAGTGAAGCGGATGCGCTTAATGCTGCGGATGAAGAAACAGTTAGGCTTGAAGATAATGACAACTGGCAGTTTGAGGCAAGCGCGCCTGCCGCGGAAAATGATGTGTTTTCGGGTGTGGGCGGCGTAGAGTTTGAATTGCCCAAAGAGCAGCGCGCAGCCGAGAATCAGGACGTCATGACGCAGGTGAAATCACAGGACATCGTTATAAAAAAAGGGAGAATCAGCATTGTTCTCTCCTCGCTTATAGCCGTTGTAATCGTTGCGGCGCTCGTTGTGCTCGGCATCAGATATTATACGCAGCCGAACAGCAATGAAAAGATGAATCCCGGCAATATAGCTCTTACCGTCGGTGACACCGACGTTTCCGTAGGTATGTATAACTATTATTATGAAAGCATCGTGTATGAATATACTTACTATGCTAATTACGGGTATTATGATCTTGACACCTCGGCTGATTTTTCTACTCAGTACACTACTGATTCAGACGGCAATGAGATATCCTGGCTGGATTTGTTCAAGAAAATAACGGTTGAGAGGATCAAAACCAATGTTGTGTATTATGAAAAAGGGCTTGAGGCAGGCATAACGCTTACTGACGAACAGAAAGAAGAGATTGAATCTCAGCTCGATTCGGTCAGAGAAAACGCATCTGCTTCAGACCAGAGTGTAAATGAATATATAGAGGATACTTTCGGCGCTCATTGCGGCATAGAAACTCTAAGAAAGTATATGGAGCAGTATTATATAGCCGGAACATATTATAATCAGTACCATATAACCGGCAGACCGGATGAGGAGGAGACGCAGACTTATTTTGACGAGCATCAAGATGAATATAAATCCTGTTCATATGCTCTCCTTGAAATGGCTTATGATACCACCGATGATTCCACACGTCAAGACAGTATTGAAAAAGCACAGTCCTATATGGCGCGGATAACAGATGTGGATTCTATGCGTGCTCTTGTTCCCGAAGCCTGTGCCGACCTTATAGACCAGTTTATTTCCGCCGGTTATTTTGAGACCGAGGATGAAGCCGTGACCGCGCTGAGTGAATCTATCGAGGCAACGCAGACCAGAACCGATATTGAAAGTTCTTTCGGTGAAGAAATCGCAAACTGGATGTTTGATGAAAGCAATGAGACGGGCAGCACGAATTATTATGCCAATGAAGATGTGGGAATCGTTTATGTGCTCTTGAAGACTTCTCAGCCTTTCCTTGAAGACACGCAGGTCTATTCCGTGCGCCACATTCTTGTTATTCCCGGATCGGACGATGAAGAATCAGCCGACAATGCTTCATCGGAAAGTCAGGAGTATACCGAGGAACAGTGGAATGCCGCTCTTGAAAAAGCGGAATCCATAGTGGACGAATATAACGCCACGGATAAATCAGAGCTTTCTTTCGCAAAGCTTGCAGAGAAATACAGTGATGATACAGAATCAACGGCTTCAGGCACAAGCGGCCTTTACGGCGGCGGATATGAAGGGGTCGCACTCGGTCAGATGGTCTCTGAATTTGAAAACTGGGCTATGGATGATTCACGCAAGTACGGCGATGTAGAGATCGTTAAGACTATACACGGCTATCATATTATGTATTTTATATTCAGAGGTCCTGAATATATGTATGATTCACAGGTTGCCTGCTTCAATGCCGCAGCTCTTGCAGAGATAGAAAACACGCAGTCTGAGAACGGGCTTGGAATGAGAAACGCGGACAGCGCAACACCGTCCAGCAGCTATATAGCGCCGGCAAACACCCAGTACTAAAATTTTTCTTGTAATATTAAGTAAATTAGTGTAAAATGATATACAAATAAATTCTTTTTAGGTTAGGATGAAACAAATGGCTAAAAAAGATCTGAATGATGATATTTTAAGCGGAGGCTCCATATCCGGTTCTGGAAAATCGGATAAGAGCGCAAAAAAAGCGGAAAGGCTTGAAAAAAAGGCGAAAAAGACCGCGCAGAAAAAAGCTGAACTCGATAAGAAGATAAAAGAACTTCGCGAAGAGAGAGATGCCGCAACAGATGAAAAGGCAAAAGCGGCTCTGGATAAAAAGATTGAAAAGGCAAAAAGCGCGCTTGATACGCTCTCGGGAAAGAGAAGCGGTATCGCTTCAAATCAGAAGAGAGTTATCCAAAGCGTTGTAGCGGTCGTAATCGTGATCGCTCTGCTGGTTGCATATGTGGCAACCGGCACTGTGCGCAAAGGTTTTATCCATTCAACACTTCAGTGGACAACGGGTCTGACAGCCGTAACGATTGAAGACGCAGACGGTGAAAAAATCAAAATCCCGGTATCGACCTACAATTATTATTTTGCGAATACATATAATAACATGATGTCAACGCAGCAGACCTATGAGCAGTACGGTCTCAATACCGGCGATTATAATTTGGACGTTGATTTTGATATTCCGCTTTCAGACCAGACCACCACAAATGATGACGGCGAAGTTGTTACCTGGCTTGAATATATAAATGAACAGGTTATAGACGGAATTAAGACCACCTATATGTATTATAACGAGGCTGTTAAGGCAAACGGCGGCGAGGAGCCTGAAATAACCGAGGAACAGCAGAATGAGCTTGATGAAACACTGGATAATTACAAGACAACTGCTGAAGGCTATGGATATACGCTTTCCGCATATCTCGTTCAGGCAATGGGCAAGGGTGTAACGGAGTCTGTATTCCGCCGCGAGTCAACGGTTTCCTATATAGCTCAGAATTATCAGTCTGAATTTAATTCAGGTATTACCGAAAAAGAGTATACCGATGAGGATCTTCAGGCTTACCGTGATTCTCATAAAGAGGATCTTGAGGCTGTTAGCGTCAGGATTTTTGAAGCCTCAACAGAGGATGACGCTATCGCTTTTAAAAACGCACTCAACAGCAACGGTTCCAACTTTACCGAGTTGTGCGGGGAGTACAGCGAGGACAGTGTTTACGATCATTCCTATTACGCACAGGACGAAGCTTCCACAAAGCTCTATGCCACAAGATCCGTGCTTCAGAACGGCGGTTATGCAATAGCCACTGCTGAGGAACATACCCATGAAGAGGGCGAGGAGCACAGTGCGGACGAAGAACTCAGCTATCCCGGTCTCGACTGGCTCTTCAGCACAGATCGCCGCGCAGGAGATATCTACCAGTATTCGACCACTGTTGTTTATGTTCTTGAACCTGTTCAGATACCCGAAGCTTCCAGTGTCAATGTACGTCATATCCTCATAGCGCCGGAAACAGATGACTCCGCAAGTGTTACGGACGCAACACAGGAGCAGTGGGACGCGGCATATGAGAAAGCGCAGAATATCGTTGATGAATATAACTCCGGCGCCAGAACGGAAGACAGCTTTGCAGCTCTCGTAAGTGAAAACTCATCAGACACAGGCTCTTCCTCAAACGGCGGTCTTTATGAGAATATTGTACCGGGTCAGATGGTTGATTCCTTTGAATCCTGGGTTCTTGATCCTGACAGAAACGTAGGCGATGTGGATATCGTTCAGACCCAGCATGGCTATCATATTATGTATTTTGTAGGCGATACAGGTACTCCTATCTGGAAAGTGAACGCGCAGTCCGGGCTTTCCTCTGAGGATACAACGACCGCCACCGAAGAACTTGAAAATTCGTACACAGCAACGCTTAACTGGTTCGGCAGATTCTATATTGAAAAAGATACGGATATCGATATGTAATTTTATACGGGGGACTGCTTACGGCGGTCCCTTTTCCGTCCTAATATAGATTTAAAACAATAAAGAAAGGAGAGCAGTTTATGGGTGAAAATGATATCGAAGTGTTGAAAGAGCAGATCTCGCGCCTTATGGCTGCTCTGGAAGATGTCAATTTTGAGTGTCAGCGGCTCGAGATCATCAATTCAAATCTTGATTTTCAGCTTAAAGAGGCAAACCGTGAGCTGAATCAGAATATAGCCGTGCTTCAGGCTCTTGAAGAAGAAAATGAAAGGCTGAAGAAAGAACGGAAAGGTGGCAAGGGTTGACATGGAGTATGTAATAGATTCGGCGCAGCTTCGTGAATACGCGCCTGTATTAAGAGCGGGCGACAGAGTTGTGCTTTCCGGCAGAGTCTATACTGCCCGCGATGCCGCTCATAAGCGTATCGTTCAGGCTCTTGAAAACGGAGAGCCTCTTCCTTTTGATCTCAATAACGCCGCGATATATTATGCCGGTCCGACTCCTGCTCCCCAAGGACTTGCCGTGGGAGCCTGCGGACCGACAACTTCGGGCAGAATGGATGTTTTTGCCCCTTTGCTGTTGGATAACGGTTTGGCGGCAATGATAGGGAAGGGCGAAAGAAACAAAGCGGTCTGCGATTCGATTATTAAGAATAAAGCCGTATATCTCTGTGCCATCGGCGGCGCGGGCGCTCTTGCTTCGAAATGTATAAAAAGCTGCCGAGTGATCGCGTATGATGATCTTGGCTGTGAATCGGTAAAAGAACTTGAATTTGACAGTTTTCCGCTTACAGTTGCAACAGATTGTACGGGGGGGAATATATTTTTACGTTGATCTGTGCGATGCCTGATGCCTATTGTTAAAAAATATGCAAAGTTAATAAAAAGCAGTGTGAATTTATTGTAATGTTATAGAATATTACTATTGCTTTTTTTATAAAAAAATGATAATATAATTATCCAAGTTAGCAATTGCTAACCATATATTGTTAAGCTTAGCTGCGCCAAACACAAAATGTTTGGCTTCAGCTGAATTGTATAAAATAATTGAGGAGGATTTTTATGACTGATTTTAAGCAGTGGAACGGCTTTGAAGGTCGTATCTGGAAAGAAGAAGTCAATGTGCGCGACTTCATTCAGAAAAACTATGAGCCTTATGACGGCGATGATTCGTTTTTAGCCCCGCCGACAGAGGCAACAGATAAACTGTGGGGGATACTTCAGAAGCTTCAAAAAGAGGAGCGTGCTAAAAACGGTGTTCTTGATATGGAGACGGAAGTGGTATCCACTCTCACCTCCTACGGACCCGGCTATATCAGCGAGGAAACAAAAGACCTTGAGCAGATCGTGGGCTTGCAGACGGATAAACCCCTTAAAAGAGCGTTTATGCCTTTCGGCGGAATTAAAATGGCAGAGCAGGCTTGCGAGACCTATGGCTATAAGCCCGATCCACAGCTTCACAAGATCTTTACAGAGTATAGCAGAACACACAATCAGGCTGTTTTCGATGCTTACACTCCGGAGATGAAGAAGGCACGCCACAATAAGATCATTACAGGTCTGCCGGATACATACGGACGCGGCAGAATTGTCGGCGATTACCGCAGAGTAGCGCTTTACGGCATAGATTTCCTTATTGAGGAAAAGAAAAAGGATTTTGATAACTGCGGCGACGGCACGATGACCGATGATGTGATCCGTCTTCGTGAAGAGATCAAAATGCAGATAGATGCCCTTAACGGCATGAAAGAAATGGCAAAGATCTACGGTTATGATATTTCACAGCCGGCAGCCAATGCCAAGGAAGCCGCTCAGTGGCTCTATTTCGGCTATCTTGCTGCAATCAAAACACAGAACGGCGCGGCAATGAGCGTAGGCAGGATCTCCACTTTCCTGGATATTTATTTCCAGCGTGATCTTAAAAACGGCGTGCTTACCGAGAGCGAGGCGCAGGAGATCATAGACCATATGACGATGAAATTCCGTATGGTCAAATTCGCGAGAATCCCTTCTTATAATCAGCTCTTCAGCGGTGACCCGGTCTGGGCAACACTTGAAGTGGGCGGTATCGGCGTAGACGGACGCTCTATGGTAACCAAAACGGACTTCCGTTTCCTGCATACGCTTGAGAATATGGGACCGTCTCCCGAACCCAACCTCACGGTTCTCTATTCCAGCGCGCTTCCCGAAACGTTCAAAAAGTACGCTGCGGAAATCTCTATCAGAACAAGCTCCATTCAGTATGA
This sequence comes from uncultured Oscillospiraceae bacterium, assembly GCA_900539845.1. Lineage (GTDB taxonomy): Bacteria > Bacillota > Clostridia > Oscillospirales > Acutalibacteraceae > Eubacterium_R > Eubacterium_R faecavium. Next base: position 201,956 of record UQDP01000001.1, read on the forward strand.
AAACGATGATGTTATGAAGCCCGTATGGGGCGATGACTATTCCATCTGCTGCTGCGTTTCCGCAACGCAGACGGGTAAGGAGATGCAGTTCTTCGGTGCACGTGCAAACCTTGCTAAATGCTTGCTTTATGCAATAAACGGCGGTGTGGATACAAAGTCACACGATCAGGTTGCGCCTCCTTACGCGCCTATAACAAGCGAATATCTTGATTACGATGAGGTCATGAAGAAATATCTTGTGATGATGGACTGGCTTGCGGGTCTTTATGTCAACACGCTCAACCTCATTCAGTATATGCACGATAAGTATTACTACGAGGCTGCCGAGATGGCGCTTATAGATACCGATGTCCGCCGCACTTTTGCAACAGGCATAGCCGGTTTCTCACATGTTGTGGATTCACTCAGCGCGATCAAGTATGCAAAGGTAAAAACCATCAGAGACGAAAACGGTCTTGTTGTGGATTATGAGACTGAGGGCGATTTCCCGAAATACGGCAATGATGATGACAGAGCGGACGATATTGCCGTTTGGCTCCTCAAGACATTCCTTGAGATGATCAAGCGCCATCACACATACCGCGATTCAGAGCCGACAACCTCTATCCTTACAATCACTTCAAACGTTGTTTACGGCAAGGCGACAGGCAATATGCCGGACGGCAGACGCGCAGGCGCGCCGCTTTCTCCCGGTGCAAACCCAAGCTACGGCGCAGAGCAGAACGGTCTTCTTGCTTCTCTCAACTCTGTTGCAAAGCTGCCGTATCACTGGGCACTTGACGGAATTTCAAATACCCAGACGATCAACCCCGATGCGCTCGGTCATAATGAGAACGAGCAGTCAGATAATCTTGTTCAGGTTATGGACGGATATTTTGATCAGGGCGCTCACCACCTTAACGTAAATGTGTTCGGCAAGGAAAAGCTTCTTGATGCTATGGAGCACCCGGAAAAAGAGGAGTACGCAAACTTTACGATCCGCGTTTCGGGTTATGCCGTTAAGTTTATCGATCTTACCCGTGAGCAGCAGCTTGACGTGATTTCACGTACCTGCCATGAAAGAATGTAAGAAAGACATGATCGGTCGCGTCCATTCGCTTGAGACTTTCGGCTCAGTGGATGGACCGGGCGTGCGCTTTGTTGTGTTTTTGCAGGGCTGCGCCATGCGATGCCGCTATTGCCACAATCCGGAAACTTGGGCGTTCGGCGGTGAAGAATGGACTGCTCAGGAGCTGTTTGGCAGAGCCTGGAAGTATCATAATTACTGGGGAAAACAGCTGAAGTCAGGCGGAATCACCGTCAGCGGCGGAGAGCCTCTGCTTCAGATCGACTTTGTAACGGAATTCTTCAGACTTGCAAAAGAGCACGGCGTTCACACTGCGCTTGATACTGCGGGTCAGCCGTTTTCTTCAGGCGAGCCGTTTCTGTCAAAGTTTGAAGAGCTGCTCAAATACACGGATCTGTTTCTGCTGGATCTCAAAGAAATAGACGAACAAAAGCATATTGCGCTTACGGGGCACACAAATGCCAATACACTTGAAATGGCACGCTGTCTTTCTGATAAAGGTAAAGATATGTGGATACGTCATGTTCTTGTTCCCGGGCTGACCGATGATGAAGAAGGACTCAGAAAAACTTCTGATTTCATAAAATCTCTGGGAACCGTTAAAAGGGTGGAAGTGCTGCCGTATCATACGCTCGGTCTGTTTAAATGGGAAAAGCTCGGCATAGATTATTCTTTAAAAGAGGTTCGTGTTCCAACAGACGAAGAGATCAAAAAAGCCGAAGAACTTCTTTGTGTTTCGGATTATAAAGGCTGATGATTTTCGGTTGACATATGCGGTTTTCTGTGGTACTATAATTTTAGTTAGCTTATTCTAACTGCAACGCGCATTTGTCTTATTCCTGTTATTAGAAATAAAAGGCTCGGTTTATCGGGCCTTTTTTAATAAATTTTATTTGGTGATGAAAATGAATCTGCACGCTTCAGGCGAGGATTACCTTGAGGCGATCCTTATTATCAAAAACAGAAAAGGTTATGTCCGCTCCATCGATGTTGCAGGCTTTATGAACTATTCAAAGCCCAGCGTGAGCCATGCTGTTTCTTTGCTCAGGGACGGCGGCTTTATCAGCGTTGATGAAAACGGTTATCTCAATCTGACTGATGCGGGCAGGGAGATCGCTGAAAAGATCTATGAGCGCCATTTGTTTTTTAAGCAGAAGCTTATGAAAGCCGGGGTAGATGAAAAAACAGCCGAGGAAGAGGCTTGCCGTATAGAGCACGATATAAGCGACGACACGTTTAATAAAATAAAGCTAATGTTTGATGAAACCTAAATCGTATTTGTTTGACAGCGCCGTCATTTATGCACGGCGTTTCTTTACATATTAGGCATTATCTTGTATCATTGTGATCGGAAGTGATGTAAATGAAGATAAGAAGAGCGAATGTTGAAGATATCAGCCAAATAGACAGGCTGCTTTATCAGGTGAATAAAGTCCATTCTGATGCTCGTCCCGATCTTTTTAAAGCAGGCGCAAAAAAGTACAGCGATGAGGAATTGCGTAGTATTCTTACCGAGGATAACACCCCTGTTTTTGCTGCTGTTGATGATAACGGCGGGTTGCTCGGTTATGCGTTCTGTATTTTTGAATCTCCGCACTCAGGCGCTATGTGTAATGTTAAGACCCTTTACATAGATGATCTGTGTGTCGATGAAACATGCAGAGGGCAGCATGTCGGGTCAAAGCTGTACGAATACGTGCTTGATTTTGCAAAAAGATCCGGCTGTTATAATGTAACGCTGAATGTCTGGTCACTCAATGAAAGCGCAAGAAAGTTTTATGAAAAATGCGGCCTCTCCGTTCAGAAGATCGGAATGGAAAAAATACTTTAAACAGTGTTTAAATATAAAGGCGCTATGTAAAGTAATCTTACTTTACATAGCGCCTTTCGTATTGAATTCAATTTCCAATTTGATATGTTGTTTTCTCTGCATATGAATGGTTAAAAGGTATACCTTTAATAATAGCGTTTGCTTCAGCGGATATTGAAATGTTTGTAGTTTCTTCATCATCAAATACCCCACTTAAACCAAGGATAAGCATTACGGCGTAAAATATTACATAGATTATTACAATTGTTAAAATTATTATTTTAACTTTCTTAATGATTTTTTTGATTTTTTCCTTTTTTATATTTTTCTTTTCCTCTTGTAATTTTTTTCTTTCTTCTTCTGACTGTAAAGTAATATAATCAAATTCATTAAATCCGCAGTTGTGGCAAAATATCTCATTCTCGTTTACTACTTGATGGCAATTTTTACACATTTTCATCATTTTAACCTCTAAGTTTATTTTTTATATGTAGTGTGTTTATTTCTTGATGTCATATAGCCGCAATGTTCACATTGCAAAGATACTGTATAATGTACTGTTTCTGCCGGAACATCAACATAATAGTCAGTTTCTTGGTAACGATCCATATTTCTGGAGTACGCACTTTTTCTGTTGACATTATATGTTCTGGCAGTTCTTTTTTCTTGAATTGTAGTGCTTTCCTTTGCGGTTATTTTCCGATCAACTTCTTTTAATCCGTTCCAAGTTTGGCATTCAGGGCATGTGTTTTTTGAATAATTAAGATTAACAAGCGAGTAAATTATAAGAGGAATACAAATAATCCAAAGCCAAAATTGAATTGTGAAAAGACTTATAATAAACAATATTGTCGCAGCTATAATAGGTACTATTATTTTTCTGATTTTTTTATGATCGTTTTCTTCTTTTCGTTCCTGAATTAAAATTTTGCTATCTTTAATATAATTGTTTTGTTCATTATCATCTGTTGTTTCATTTTTCTGCTCAATCTCGTTTCCGTTTTTAAAACTTTGCTGGTGTCTGGTATTTTGTTTTTTGTTTTCATTTTCTTTGATGAAAAAACTGCTCGAACCACATTGAGTACAGAATTTATATTCATCTTTTACTAAATTAAGGCAATTTTTACATACTTTCATAATATTGACCCTCTTCAAATTTATTGTAATTTAATTATACACACATTTTATAAAATAGTCAACCTAATGGTACACTACCTATTGACTAATTATATTTATGGTGCATTAATGTTACTATTTGATTGGTGATGTTATGTTAAAAATGAATGTGCAGAATCTACTGAATGAACGAGGTAAAACAAGGTATTGGTTGGTTAAGGAAATGCAAACAACGTATAAGACTGTAAACAAGATCTGTGATAATACATTGACAGGTCTGCAACTGGAAACCATTGAAAAACTTTGTGATATTTTAGAATGTTCGCCAAACGATTTGTTTTTATTTGAAGAATAAAAAAAGCCGTTGAAAGCAGTGCGCTGATATGAATCAGTAGCATACTGTTTTCAATGGCTTTTGATTTTAACCGAATATGAAATTGTGTAAGTGTTGCTTATTCAATATGCTTTTTTATGTCATTTAACACCTTTTTTTCGATCCTTGAAACATAGCTGCGGCTGATGTTCAGCCGCGCGGCAACCTCACGCTGCGTCAGCGGCTTGGTGTTGTCAAGCCCGTATCGCAAAATGATGATTTCACGCTCGCGCTCATCGTCAAGGTTTTCAATGTATTTGGCAACCTTCTCCCAGCGGATCTTCTTTTCAAGATCCTCCGCCATATCACGGCGGTCGCTTATCGTGTCCTGTAAGGTCAGCGGGTTTCCGTCACGGTCGCTTTCCAGCGAATCACTCAGGTGCACATCTCCCGCCGATTTTTTCAGATTCCTGAAATGCATCAGTATCTCATTTTCAATGCAGCGGCTGGCATATGTGGCAAGATGGATGCATTTATCGGGGTTAAAGCTATCGATGGCTTTGATCAGTCCAATTGTGCCTATTGAAATGAGGTCATCTGTGTCATTCGTTTTAGAGTAGTATTTTTTTACAATGTGGCTCACAAGGCGCAGATTACGCTCTATCAGCAGTGCGCGTGCGTCCTTATCTCCGTTTTTAAGGCGCTCAATAGCTTCTTTTTCCTCTTTACGGTTCAGCGGTTTGGGAAAGCTTGAAGTGTTGTTGATGTGCAGAATAAAGTACAGAAAATTTGCACTCAGAAAAGAAAGAATCGCAGAAAGCATTTTCATCACCGCTTAATTTATATGATGTGCAGCCTGTCAAAATTCTTTTGAAAATATGAAAACAGTTCTGTAAAGCTTTATTGCTTTACAGAACTGTTTTGCGTAAATGCATACACTTTTACACAAAGCTGTGCTCAACCGTTATGACGAGAAAGATGTTTTTGTCCTTTTCGCTCACTGCCTTTTGCAGTCCGCTGATGATTTCGCGTTTGCTCTGCGGATATTGATGCGGTATGACAAGATCAAAAATGAAATTGGTCTTTATTCTTCCGTCCACAACTCTGAAATCGTGAAACGTAAATTTTTCATCGTATTCCTTTATGATCTCAGCCATAAATTCTTTGTAACGGTTGATTTTTTCATCGTTTACAGCAACGGGATCCATATGTATGCACATCATGATATTCAATTCTTTGCTTATTAGTTTTTCGGTAATATCTATGATATCGTGCACTTCAAGGATATCAGCGTCACACGGGACTTCGGCGTGTGCCGAAGCGATTATTCTGCCCGGACCGTAATCATGTACGATCAGATCATGCACACCGTAAATACAGCTTTGGCTGAGCATAATATCCTCTATTCTCTTAACGAGTTGGGGTGACGGAGCTCTTCCGAGCAGCCGGCTTGAAATGTCCTTGACGATCTCTACACCCGATATAAAAATCAATACCGCGACGATAATACCCATAATACCGTCTGCGTAAACAAAATCGGTAAAGCGGGAGATCAAAAGTGCCGCGATCGTGGCGGCGGTCGCAATGCAGTCGTTAAGACAGTCCTGTTTAACGGCCTTTGCGTTCACATTTTCCGTTTCTTTATAAATTATATTGTTGAAAAAGGCCATCCAGAGCTTTACAAGTATAGCCACTATCAGAATTATGACAGATGCGGCGCTGAAGTTTACCGCTTCGGGGTGTATAAGCTTTTCAACGCTGCTCTTTAATAATTCAAAGCTCATTAAAAATATCAGGAATGATATAATAAGTCCACAGATATATTCAATCCTTCCGTGACCGAAGGGATGTTCGTCATCTACCGGCTTGCCTGAGAGCTTAGCGCCGGCAATCGTAACTATGTTGGAGCTTGCGTCTGAAAGGTTGTTTACGGCGTCGGCAGTTATGGATACGGAATTTGTGAACGAACCTACGGCGAATTTAAAAATGCACAGCAGAAGATTGCATACGATACCCACTGCGCCTGACAGCACTCCGTATCTTTCTCTTTCCTGCGCTGAGGAAAGCTTTTTGTTTTTTATAAATATCCTTATAAGCAGCTTACTCATACTTTTCACCCGGAATCTATTATATTATTTAATTTATACCACAATTAACTGTTTAACTCAATAGTAAAAAGTGCTATAATATAGGCGGTGATGAAATGAAAACTTTTATGATCATAAACGGATCTCCGCGAAAAGACGGAGTGTCCTCAGAACTGGCAAAACAGGTCAAGCCGTATTTTCTTGACTGTGAGATAAAGGAGTATAATGTTTATGACCTTGCCCCGTCTCCGTGTACGGACTGCAAATACTGCGAGTACCATGACGGGTGTTCAAATAAAGACCTTGATATTTTTTTTGAGGATTTTGAGGAGGCGGATTACATCGCCTTTTTCACTCCCGTATATAATAATTTTTTTCCTGCTCCGCTGAAGGCGGTGATAGATAGGTTCCAGCGCTATTACAGCGCCAGATTCAAGCGCGGCGCGAATCCTCCGATAGCCAAGCATAAAAGGGTAGGCGTTGTTATCGTTTCAGGCTCAAACGCCCGTTCCAGCGCGGATTATATGAGCAAAACTCTTAAACAGTCCTTTGCTGTCCTGAATGGCGATGTGTGCGCGAGATATTTTATTCCTAACACCGATCTGGGTATGTATACCTTTAATATTGTGGAACTTCAGAAATTTATTCATCAGCTCAAGGGGCTTTCAAAAAATCCGCTTCTGTAGCAGCTTGGGAATTAAAATAATGCGGCTGAAAATCAGCTGCATTATTTTATTTGCCCCGGTCTGTTTGCGGTGCATTTTGTTAGCCTTTATTCACTTTTTATTTATATTTAGTTTTATTTTATTTATTGATTAACAAAATGCAATATGATATAATTGGTTAAATTATTATGGAGCAGTATGTACTATGGTCATTCTCGGTATCGACCCGGGCTATGCGATAATAGGCTGGGGCGTTCTTGAATACAATGCAAACAAGTTTAAAGTGATGGATTACGGCGCCGTGACCACTAAGGCAAACACCCCTTTTCCGCTCAGGCTCGCGGATATTTATAACGGTATCAGCGAGATTATCGGAAAGTATCAGCCTGCTGTAATGAGCATGGAAAAGCTGTTTTATAACAATAACGCCAAAACCGTTATTGACGTTGCGCAGGCAAGAGGCGTCATAACTCTGGCGGCACAGCAAAACGGGGTGAAGATAGCCGAGTATACTCCGCTTCAGGTCAAGCAGTCGGTTACCGGTTACGGCAGAGCGGTAAAAAAACAGGTTCAGGAAATGACAAGGATCATTCTTAACCTTGAAAAAATTCCGAAACCTGACGATACTGCAGACGCTCTGGCTATGGCGATATGTCATGCCCATTGCAGCGGAAGCCTGCTTGGCTCTGCGGGGTTTGATTTATATCGTCGCTGAAACGGCGTGTATAATTTAGATAGGATTAAGAGGTATTTTTTATGATATACAGTCTGACAGGCGAATTGGCTTATATCGGTGATCAGTTTCTCGTTATAGAATGCGGCGGTGTTGGCTTCAAATGCTTTACCTCGCTAAACAGCGCTAAAACGGCAGGAAAGGTCGGCGAAAAAATAAGGCTGTTTACCTATTTGTCGGTCAAAGAAGATTCGCTTGATCTGTTCGGTTTTAAAACGGAAAATGAGCTGAATGCTTTTAAAATGCTGATCTCCGTTTCCGGCGTCGGACCTAAAGCGGCGGTGTCGGTTCTGTCTGAACTCAGCGCGGATAAGCTTGCGCTTGCGGTTGCCGCAGGAGACGTCAAGGCTATAACGAAAGCAAACGGCGTTGGCAAAAAGATCGCCGAAAGAATCGTTCTGGAATTAAAGGATAAAATGGCAGGGGCGGCGTTCGGCGGCGCGGAATCGAACGCAGCGGCGGCAGCCGCGTCTGTTGAGGATGATTCTCCGGCGGCTGAGGCTGTGGCGGCGCTTGTTGCGCTCGGCTATGGCAGAAGCGACGCGGCAGCAGTAATCGGCACAATGGATCAGAGCCTGCCGGCGGATGAACTGATCAGGCTGGGATTAAGGCAGCTTGCACGCAATTTATAACAGAGGAACACAAAAATGGAAGAAATGGATTTTGAAAACAGAATAGTTTCCACTGAATTTTCACCGTCGGACGGAGATCTTGAAAACAGTTTAAGACCGAAACAGCTTTCCGATTATATAGGTCAGGACAAAGTCAAGGAAAACCTCTCAGTATATATTCAGGCGGCCAAGGGAAGGGGCGAGGCGCTGGATCATGTTTTGCTTTACGGACCTCCCGGGCTCGGCAAAACAACGCTTGCGGGTATCATTGCCAATGAAATGGGTGTAAATGTCAGGATAACGAGCGGACCCGCAATTGAAAAACAGGGGGATCTTGCCGCCCTGCTTACAAATCTTCAGGAGGGCGATGTGCTGTTTATAGACGAGATCCATCGTCTGAACCGAAGTGTTGAGGAAGTGCTCTATCCTGCCATGGAGGACAGGGCGCTCGATATCATCATAGGCAAAGGACCGTCCGCACGTTCCATACGCCTTGATCTGCCGAATTTCACACTTGTGGGCGCAACCACAAGAGCGGGTCAGCTGTCCGCTCCGTTAAGGGACAGATTCGGCGTAATATTCCGTCTGGAACTTTACACGCCTGACGAGCTGTCTGTTATCGTTAAGAGAAGCGCGGGCATACTCGGTATTGATATCGATGAGAAAGGCGCTCGCTTGATTGCCTCACGCTCGAGAGGCACACCGCGTATTGCCAACAGACTTCTCAAGCGCAGCCGTGATTTTGCGGAAGTGAAATATAACGGTGTGATCAATGAGGCTGCGGCTAATGACGCGCTTTCCAGAATGGAGATAGATGAACTGGGGCTCGACGCAACGGACAGGCGTTTGCTTACAACTATGATAAAGAATTACAAAGGCGGTCCGGTAGGACTGGAAACGATATCCGCTGCGATTGGGGAGGAAGCCGTTACCATAGAGGATGTTTATGAGCCCTATCTTATGCAGATCGGATTTTTAAGCAGAACGCCGCGAGGCAGATGTGTGTCTCCGGCAGCGTATAAGCATCTCGGAATTGAGCAGGAGGGGCAGCAGTCGCTCTTGTGATAAATAATAAAGTATAAAATTGCATACTATATTTTATGCAGACTTTTCAGTCTTATATTTATCAGTTTTAAAAAGGATGATTTTATGGGAAAGCTTTTCGGCACAGACGGTGTCAGGGGAGTGGCGAACAGGGATCTTACAAATGAGCTTGCTATGAAAATCGGCATGGCTGCGGCGGAAATATTGATTCAGAGCTCGGATGAACGTCCCACTGTTATGATCGGGCGCGATACGCGCGCGTCCGGCGATATGCTGGAGGCGGCTCTGACTGCCGGCTTTTGTTCGGTCGGGGTAAATGTTCTTTCTGTCGGAGTGGTTCCTACTCCCGCGATAGCATATCTTGTCGGTAAATATAATTGCGCCGCAGGCGTTATGATCTCTGCTTCGCACAATCCCTGTGAATATAACGGAATAAAGATCTTTCAGTCAACAGGCTATAAGCTGCCTGATTCCGTTGAGGAACAGATAGAAAACATAATTCTCAGTTCATCAGATAAAATCGAGCTGAAAGCAGGCGGCGGTGTCGGCAGAAGAACGTATTGTAAAACGGCTGTTGAGGATTATATCGAGCATGTTGTTTCGGCTGCCGATGTGCGGTTTGACGGTATAAATATGGCGATCGATACGGCTAACGGCTCGGCAAGTGTTTGCGCAAAGGAGATCTTTACCAGACTCGGCGCAAAGTGCCATATGCTTTCCGATACTCCCGACGGCGTAAATATCAATCTGAACTGCGGCTCAACGCATATGCAGGAGCTTTGTGATTTTGTGAAGGCAAACAAGCTTGATCTCGGTGTTGCCTTTGACGGCGACGCGGATCGGATGCTGGCTGTTGACTCAAACGGCGAGATCGTGGACGGAGATAAGATCATTGCCATATGCGCCACGCAGATGAAGCAGGAAAACAAGCTGGCTAAAAACACGGCGGTCGTTACGGTTATGAGCAATATGGGATTTTTCAAATTCTGTGAGGAAAACAGCATAAACTGCGCCAGAACAGCCGTAGGTGACAGATATGTGCTTGAAAGAATGCTGAAAGACGGTTATAATATCGGCGGTGAGCAGAGCGGGCATGTTATTTTTCTGGATTACGCCACAACCGGAGACGGGGAACTTTCCGCCGTTAAGCTTATAGAAGCTGTTGTAAAAAGCGGCGCTTCGCTTGAACAGCTGTCAAGAGTTATGACTGTATATCCGCAGGTGCTCATCAATGTGCCTGTTACGCCTGAAGGCAAAAGAAAATATAACAATGATGAATATATTATTTCAGCCGTTCAGGAGGCTGAGATGGAGCTGCACGGAGACGGACGTGTTTTGGTGCGCGTTTCAGGAACAGAACCGCTTGTCAGGGTCATGCTTGAGGGCAAAGACATTCAGCAGATAACGCGGCTCGGAAACGATATTGCAGATGTTGTTAAAGAAAGACTTAGCTGATGAGATTTACAAACGATTGGAAGGATTATGAGCTGATCGACTGCTCACACGGCGAAAAGCTTGAAAGGTGGGGCGGTCAGCTTCTTGTGCGCCCGGATCCCCAGGTCATATGGAAAAGCAAAAGATCCGATAAGCGGTGGCTTTCGCCGGACGCAAGATATCAGCGCTCAAATTCAGGCGGAGGAGAGTGGCAGGTGTTCAGAAAAATGCCGCCCGCATGGAAAGTGCGCTATAAGGATCTGACCTTCAATATCAAAACGATGGGCTTTAAACATACGGGGCTGTTTCCCGAACAGGCGGTAAACTGGGATTTCACAAGAAAGATGATTCGTGAAAGCGGCAGGGAAAACGTGCGCGTATTAAACCTTTTTGCATATACCGGCGGCGCCACTGTCGCCTGCCTTAAAGAAGGCGCAAGCGTTGTCCATGTTGACGCTTCAAAAGGGATGACCCAGTGGGCAAAGGAAAACGCGCTGTCAAGCGGCGTTTCGGACTGCCCTGTCAGGTGGATTGTGGACGACTGCATCAAATTCGTTCAGCGGGAGATCAGGCGCGGCAACCGATATGATATCATCATTCTGGATCCCCCGTCATACGGCAGAGGACCAAAGGGTGAAATCTGGCGCCTTGAGGATTCGCTGTATGATTTTGTGCAGCTGATTTCTGGAGTCCTTTCCGAAGAACCGTTAATGGTGCTTCTGAATTCCTATACAACGGGGCTTTCAGCTTCCGTTATGAAATACATACTTGACGATATTATTGTGAAAGAAAAAGGCGGCTTTGTAAACGCGGATGAGATTGGGCTTCCCGTCTCGTCAAACGGGGAAGTGCTCCCGTGCGGCGCAACTGCCGTTTGGATGGTAAAATGAGTTTAATTGAGTTTCAAAACGTCAGCTTTTCCTACGGCACGGAAGACGGTGCGGAAAAGGTGGACGTGCTGGAAAACTTAAATCTTAATATAGAAAAAGGCAGCTTTGTTGCCGTACTCGGTCATAACGGCTCGGGTAAGTCAACGCTTGCCAAGCTTACGAACGGAATACTTTTTCCGCTGCAGGGCAAAGTGCTCGTTGACGGCGAGGAAACAAGACCCGATGACAGTATATACGATATACGAAAAAAAGTAGGAATGGTGTTTCAGAATCCCGATAATCAGATCGTTGCCTCTATAGTTGAGGAAGATGTGGCGTTCGGCGTTGAGAATCTCGGCGTGCCGCCTCAGGAATGCCGCAGACGGGTTGATGAAGCGCTTAAAACGGTGGGGATGTATGAGCTTCGCGATAAAGCGCCTCACAAACTGTCAGGCGGCCAAAAGCAAAGAGTGGCGGTTGCCGGAATCATTGCTATGAGACCGGAATGTATCGTTCTTGACGAACCGACTGCAATGCTGGATCCGAGCGGCAGGGCGGAGGTCATGGAAACGGTCAAACGCTTAAACAGGGAGGAAGGCATCACGATCTTGCTCATCACCCATTATATGGACGAGGCTGTTCAGGCGGATAGAGTAATCGTTATGGATTCGGGGCAGGTCAGGATGGACGATACTCCGAGAAATGTTTTTTCAAGAGTTGAAGAGATAAAGGCGCTCGGACTTGATGTTCCGCAGGCTACCGAGCTGATCTGCAAAAGCGGGCTTCAGTGCCCGCAAACCGTGCTCAATACCGAAGAATGTGTTGCATTTATTAAATCAAAGCTGGGGGAATAGGATTTGGCGGTTTTGGTATGTGAAAATTTAAAATATCTTTACAGCGCCGGAACGCCTTTTCAGACCGCCGCTATTGATCAAGTTAATTTTTCTGCCGAAAGCGGTGAGCTTATCGGTATAATCGGTCATACAGGCAGCGGCAAATCCACTTTGATACAGCATTTAAACGGGTTGCTTGAGCCAAACAGCGGCACTGTGTTTCTTGACGGTGAAAATATATGGTCTAAGGAAAACCGCAAAAAGATAAGAAATGTGCGCTTTGCCGTAGGACTCTGTTTTCAGTATCCCGAATATCAGATATTTGAGGAAACCATTTATAAGGAAATCGCATTCGGCCCTAAGCAAATGGGGCTCAGCGCGGACGAGATAAAATCACGAGTTTACGAAAGCATGGAATTCGTAGGCCTTGAAAAGGAAATGGAAAACAAATCACCGTTCGACCTTTCAGGCGGTCAAAAAAGGCGGGTGGCGATAGCCTCAATCATCGCGATGCGCCCGAAGGTGCTGATTCTGGACGAGCCCTGCGCAGGGCTTGACCCGAAAGGCAGAGATGTCATATTGGATCTGATCAGGGAATATCAGTCGGAGACGGGCAGCACCGTAATCATAGTTTCACATTCTATGGAGGATGTGGCAAAGCTGTGCACAAAGGTCGTTGTTATGAACAAAGGCAAAGTTGCCATGAGCGGCACCGTCAAAGAGGTCTATTCCCACGCGCAGGAGCTTAAAGATATGGGCCTTAATGTGCCGCAGGTCACTGAGATCTTTTTAAAGCTCAAGGAAAACGGCATTGACTGCAAAACGGATATATTTACCGTTGAACAAGGCTGTGCCGAACTCGCAAGGCTCTTCAAAAAGGAGGGTGCCGAATGATAGGCGATATGACCATAGGTCAGTATTTTCCGGGAAAATCCTTTATTCATAAAATGGACGCAAGAATAAAAATCATCTTAACGCTTGCCGTTATCATTTTGCTTTTTATTTGTAAAAATTTTTATACGCTTGCGCTCTGTGTAGTGTTTACGATCGTTATTATCCTCGCGAGCAGAATATCGTTCAAAACAGTTTTTAAAAGCATAAAGCCGCTTGGTATCATCATTGTGATAACCTCGCTTCTGAATCTGTTTTACGGTCAGGGCGAGCCGCTTGTAACGCTGTTCGGCAAACTCAATATAACGCTGGACGGCATTTACACAGCTATCTTTATGGCTGTCAGGATTATTTTGCTTGTAGTTATAGGGTCTATGCTTACCTATACGACGACTCCCACCGATTTGACCGACGCGATCGAGCGTTTGTTTTCACCGCTCAAGATCTTTAAGATAGATATTCATACCGTTGCTATGACGATGACGATTGCGCTTAGATTTATTCCTACGCTGACGGAAGAAATCGAAAAGATCATGGCGGCGCAGAAATCCCGCGGCGCGGATATGGAATCTGGAGGCATTATTCACAGAGCAAAGGCGCTTGTGCCTATCCTGATACCGCTTTTTATCTCCTCTTTCCGCCGCGCGAACGAGCTTGCCTATGCGATGGACTGCCGCTGCTATAAAGGCGGAAAGGGCAGAACCAAAATGAAGCAGGTCAGGGTCGGCGGCAGGGATTTTGCGGCTCTGGCAATCGTTGCCGCACTGTTTGCTCTGGTAATCTTTATCAATACACTGGCGGTTGCTGTGATATGAGAAATCTGCTTTTAACAATAAGTTATGACGGTTCAGCCTATCATGGCTGGCAGGTGCAGAAAAACGCGGTTACCGTGCAGGAGATATTTCAGAAAGCGCTTCATAAGCTGCTTCATGAAAGCACGGATATAAAAGGCTGCAGCAGAACGGACAGCGGCGTTCATGCAAATATGTACTGCGTTTCCTTTAAAACTGAAAAACAGATACCGGCTGAAAACATCGTAACGGGGCTGAATACATACCTCCCCAAGGATATCGCTGTCCTGGATTGCCGTGAGGTAGGCGAAGATTTTCATGCCCGTTACAGCGTGGTATCTAAGAAATATATTTATAAAATATATAACGGAAAGATCAGAGATCCGTTTCTTCTGAGGTATGCGTATCATTACAGATATCCGATAGACGCCGGCAGGCTTAACAGAGAGGCTCAGGCATTCGTGGGCACCCATGATTTTTCCGGGTTCTGCAGCGCGCGTTCCGATGTGGCGGATACAGTCAGAACCGTGTACAGCGCAGGTGTGGAAAGACAGGGAGATACCGTTATTTTCTCCGTGGAGGCGGACGGTTTTCTGTATAACATGGTGCGCATCATGGTTGGAACTCTGCTGTTTGTCAACGAAGGCAAAATACCGGCAGGAGAACTCGCTGCCGTTATAGCGTCGAAAAACAGGAGCAGAGCGGGCAAAACAGCTCCCCCGCAGGGGCTGTATCTTGATAAGGTAAATTATAAATTCTGAAAAATAAACTTAAGAATATCAGTCGGAAAGGCTTTGGATAGAGAATATGGCTTCTGAACAGCGTGAGAAAGAGCGTATTGAAAGAAAAGAAAAAAAGAATAAAAAAAAGCGCCTTATAGCTTGGATCGTAATAGGCGCCATCGCTGCCGTGCTTCTTGTTATGCGCATAGCCGAGATCGATTTTTCCTCTATTGCCGACGGCTCTGCCTTTTCATCTTCACAGGAAAGCAGCTTTCCTTATGAGCTGAATTCAGGCTCCGATTTGTATTTCGGTTCGGTGGGAAGCAGTTTGTGTATTCTTGAGGATTCAACATATACGGTGCTGGATCATTCTGATGCAAAAGAAAAGATCAGCTTTGATCATGGCCTTTCCAATCCTATTATCAGAACGGCGGGAGGCTACTCTTTGCTTTATGATCAGGGCGGCGTCTCATACCGGCTTGATAACTCGAGCGGGAATGTTTACCGCACAAAAGCTGAGGATCAGATCTTATGCGCCGATGTTTCAGATTCGGGCACGGTCGCGGTCTGCACCACTTCCGATGAACACACTTCTGAGATACTGGTCTATAATAAATCTATGAGTCTCAAATTTTCATACGGCACCTCCGCGGGCTACATAACCTCGGTTGCGGTCGATTCGCGCGGCAGCAGGGTCGCGTTCGCGGCGGTAAGCTCTCAGAACGCAAGATTTAAAACCGTTGTTTATACAATGAATATAGACGACACTCAGCCCAGAGCGCAGTTTGAATACATAGGCTCGTCCGTGCTTGATCTGCGCTTTTCATCGACCGACCTGTTTGTAGTCGGCACGGATTTTATCAGCACTGTCGAATCTCTTACCAAAGAAAATAAAATATATGAGCAGGGCAGCGTCGGCACGGTTACATATTCCTATACATCGGACGGCAGTCTGATTTATGCCTATACTGCATATTCCGGCTCTTCCGATAATAATATATCAGTTGTAAAGCCCTCAGGCAAGGTCTCTGAGATCATTTCGCTTGATTCGGCGGTCAAGGATGTAACGGGAACCTCCTCGCGTGTCAGCGTATTGACTGCGGACAGTGTTACCACATATAAAGTCTCGGATTCCGAGGTTATAAAAACTTACAGCGTGGATGATTCCTGCACTTCCATTCAGCAGATCTCATCAGATGTTTTCGCACGGCGTCAGGCTGTGGTCGTTAATCTATCCGAAGAACAGGAGTAGTTTATTTGGTAATCAATTACATTGACATTCTTCTTGTCATCTTATTCGCAGCTTCAATCGCTGCAGGCTATGCAAAAGGTTTTGTGCTTTCGCTCATATCCTTTGCCAAGTATATAATCGGTTTTCCGCTTGCGTTTTATGTTGCGGATACTTACAGTTCGGACGTTTATGAGCGCTTCGTTCAAAGTCAGGTGTTGGAGCGCGTTTCGGAAGGGCTCAGTACCGCTGCCGATATAGATTCTTTTGTTGCATCTGTTCGTGAGGCTGTGAACAGTCTTCCTTTCGGGCTTTCTCATGTGATAGATCTTTCTTTTCTTGACGGACTTAACGCGGATTCCGCCGCCGGAGCGGTAACGGATAATATCGTTGAGCCTGTTGCAATGGTCGCGGTAAAGATTTTGCTATTTGTTTTGACTGTTGTTGCGTTTTATGTTATAACTTGGATTGTGGCGCGCATCATCCGCAAGCTGGATAATGTTAAGCATATGCCGCTTAAAAAAACAAATAAATTCCTCGGTGCGGTCTTTGGTGCGCTCCAAGGTATTGCCTCGCTGGCAGTGATAAGCGCACTCCTTGTTTTTGCCCGTGATTTTCTGCTTGAGCCGGCAAACGGCTTTTCGCAGCAGATCGCCTCAAGCGCCGTTGTTGCGTTTATAAATAAACTGAATCCGCTTTTGTTTTTGATTTAGGAGGAAGAAATTATGGATAAACTTAAAAATAACCTTAAAGAGCTTTTCAAGGGCTGGAATACAATCCCGAACTGGCTTTCGTTTATCAGAATCGCTCTTATTCCCGTTTTTATGGTGCTGTTTTTAAACGGGCATATGCTTATTGCGGTTATCATTATGATTTGCGCCGCTTTAACGGATCTTTTTGACGGTAAGATCGCAAGAAAATACAATCAGGTCTCCAATCTCGGAAAATTGCTGGACCCCATTGCGGATAAGCTTTCGCAAATGGCAATCGTTATCGTGCTTATCGTTACCTACTGGGATAATGCAATAAAATATCTCTTTATGTTTTTCATCGCAAAGGAACTCATTATGATCATCGGCGGCGTGATCCTGCTTTCTCTTGGTATGAGACCGACTGCCGCCGAGATTTGGGGAAAGATAGCAACAAACGTGTTTTATATCGGAATGATCTTTATTCTGGCGTTCGGTCAAAACGGCGCTCTCTGCGATATCACGGGATTCACCCTCCCGGATACCGTAACATGGATTCTTGTTTTGATATCCGCGGTCTGCACGCTTATATCGCTGCTCGGTTATGCGCCCGGGTTTATCAGGCAGATTAAGGAAAATAAGCAGAACAAACAGAAATAATTTTAAGGAGAAAAGTTTATTTCATGAAACAGCAAATGTGCAGCAGGTGCCATGAAAGACCTGCGGTGGTATTTATACAGAAAATGGAAAACGATAAAGTCGTGCCGGAGGGGCTTTGCATAAAATGCGCAAGAGAACTGAATGTCGGCTCGATCAATCAGATGATAGACCAGCTCGGACTTTCCGATGAAGAGCTTGAACAGGCGTCTGAGCAGATGAGCCAGTTTATGGAAAATATGCAGGACTTTGATTTCGGTTCCCTCGGTGATATGTTTAATCAGGATAATATGGACGGCGCCCAAACGCTGCCTTTTGCAAGCCTTTTTGATAATGAGAGCAAAGATGACGCAACGCCTAAAACAGGCAAAAAGGGCGCAAAGAAACGCGGTAAAAAGGGAAGACAGGAGGATTCCAGAAAATTCCTCAATAATTATTGCAATAATCTTACTGCAAAAGCTAAAAAAGGTGAGATAGACGCGATCATCGGCAGAGAAAAAGAGATCGCAAGAGCGGTGCAGATTCTTTGCCGCCGCACAAAAAATAATCCCTGTCTCATAGGCGAACCCGGCGTCGGTAAAACCGCAATAGCCGAAGGTCTTGCCATAAAAATAGCAAAAGGCGAAGTTCCCGCCCGTCTCGCAGATAAGGAGATATATCTGCTTGATCTTACTGCTCTTGTTGCCGGAACACAGTTCCGCGGTCAGTTTGAAGGCAGAATCAAAGGCCTTGTTGACGAGGTAAAGAGCGAGGGAAATATCATTCTGTTTATTGATGAAGTGCACAATCTTGTGGGCACGGGCGACAGCGAGGGCACAATGAATGCCGCAAACATTTTGAAACCCGCGCTTTCCAGAGGAGAAATTCAGGTCATCGGCGCAACAACGTTTAATGAATACAGAAAATATATTGAAAAGGACGCCGCTCTGGAAAGGCGTTTTCAGCCGATAAAGGTTGAGGAGCCGTCGCTGGAAGAGGCATACAGAATGCTGCTCGGCATCAAGTCCTATTATGAGAATTATCATAAAGTACAGATATCGGACAGTCTTGTATATAAAGCCGTAACTATGTCGGAGCGCTTTGTTACGGACAGATATCTGCCCGATAAAGCCATAGACCTGCTCGACGAAGCGTGCACGGCGGCGAATCTCAGAAATCCCGCTATTTCCGAATATCAGCTTAAACTTGAAGAAAAGAATTCTCTGCTTGAAAGAATAGATACGCTTTCCGAGCCGACAGAGGAAAACGCCGAAATAGATTATGAGCTGATTTCAAACCTTAAAGCGCAGACGATGAAGCTTGACGAAGTGCTGCCTGAGCTTGCCGAAAAAGCGAAGGACAATCAGGTCATTGAAGCAGATCTTGCAAAGGTGGTTTCTCTCTGGACGGGAATTCCCGCATCGAAGATTGAAGCAGGGGATATAAAGAAACTCGCGTCTCTTGAGGATGAGCTTAAGAAGCATGTTGTAGGGCAGGACGAAGCAATATCGAAGCTTGCAGCAGCGGTCCGCCGCGGCAGAGTCCAGATAAGCCCCAGAAAAAGACCGCAGTCTTTTATTTTTGTCGGTCCCACAGGCGTGGGTAAAACAGAACTTGTAAAGCAGCTTGCGAATTATCTTTTTGATTCGCCCGAAAGCCTCATAAGGCTCGATATGAGCGAATTTATGGAGAAGTTCAGCGTATCAAGGATCATCGGTTCTCCTCCGGGTTATGTCGGCTACGATGACGCCGGTCAGCTCACGGAAAAGGTAAGAAGAAAGCCTTACAGCGTTATTTTGTTTGATGAGATCGAAAAGGCACACAAGGATGTTCTCAATATTCTTCTTCAGATACTTGATGAGGGCAGGATAACGGATGCGCAGGGCAGGACCGTTAATTTTGAGAATACGATCATCATTATGACATCCAACGCCGGTTCGACCGATACTGCCTCGCTCGGCTTCGGAAAATCAGACAACGAGATAAACAGGGATGTAACGATGAAAGCCCTGGAGCGATTCCTTCGTCCCGAATTTCTCGGAAGAGTGGACGAGATCATAAATTTTAATACCCTTACTTTTGCCGATTTTGAAAAGATCGCGAGGATTATGCTCGATGAGCTTGCCGAAGGGCTTAAAGATAAGGCAATAGAGCTGGTTTATGATGATTCCGTTCCTGTATATATCGCAAAGAAAACTTACGGCTCCAAGAAGAACGCAAGAGGTATCAGAGATTGTGTTCGCCGTGATGTGGAGGACCTGCTTGCCGAACTCATAGTTTTCCATCAGGATACTCAAATCAACAGGTTTACTTTGACCGCCGGAGAAAAAATCGAGGCTGTTATAAACTAAATTTAAAAAAGTACTTGACAGTTGGGCGCTCATTTATTATAATAATGAGCGTCGCTACGCGGGTGTAGTTCAATGGTAGAATGTCAGCCTTCCAAGCTGAATACGAGGGTTCGATTCCCTTCACCCGCTCCATATGCGTTTGTAGCTCAGCTGGATAGAGCAACCGCCTTCTAAGCGGTGGGTCGGAGGTTCGAGTCCCCCCAAGCGCGCCAAAGTTTGCGCTTGAGCTTCTCAGGCGCAATATATATGGTGGGATTAGTTCAGTTGGTTAGAGCGCCAGTTTGTGGCACTGGAGGTCGTGGGTTCGAATCCCACATCCCACCCCATTTTAATAAACGATCCCTGATATTGGGGTGTCGCCAAGCGGTAAGGCAAGGGACTTTGACTCCCTCATGCGTAGGTTCGAATCCTGCCTCCCCAGCCAAGCGCCCTTAATATTAAGGGCGGAAACGGTTCATTAGCTCAGATGGCAGAGCACTTGACTTTTAATCAAGGTGTCCGGGGTTCGATTCCCCGATGAGCCACCAATAAAAAGTCCTCATATTCCGCATAATCAAGCGGTTTATGAGGATTTTTATTTTGCTTTTTTTTAGAAGTCCTGCACTTTAATTTTACGCTATTTTACGCTGTTTTACGATAAAATATATACCAAAATGTATACCAAAATTTATTCGCAAAATCGGCCTGAAATCTGGGCTTGCAGGCTGTAAATATAATCTTGTTTACCGCCTTTGTATACCAAATAACGATTTTATCCCCATTTTTGCGGATTTCAGCCCGTTTGTTGCGCTTTTTTAATCGATTTTGCCGCATTTTCGTTTCTTATGCTAAGCAGCAGGTTATACCTGCAAAAATAAAAAGGAGCAGGCTTATGCGGCATTTTCGCCTTTCCTGCTCCTTTCTTTGTTCTGCTTATATTTTATAATATTGTACACAATATAGCAACTGATAAATAGAACATATATATTGTGAACAATATATGTAAACTTTGTGCATATTGTATATTGCGTACAATTGCTTTTTGTGATATAATAATGCTAAAGTAGAGAAATAGGCTTTCTATTTCCTGCTGCGAAAGAAAAACTAAGAGGTGAGCATATGGCTGACGATCAGAAAAAAAGGCGATATACACAGGCTCAAAACAAAGCAACACAGAAATATATAAAAAATAATTATGATGATATTCGAATAAGGGTTCGTAAAGATGATAAGATCAACAAGGCGGTAATTACCGAGAGCGCAAACAAGGTAAACGAAAGCGTTAACGAATATGTTGTAAAAGCCGTTAAACAGCGTATAAAAAGCGGTAGATAAAGGAGCAGGCTATAATGGTATTAGAAAACAAATTAGGCATAACAGACAGCGCAGAACTTGCCAGAGAAGAGGAAAGAATAAGCAAGACCAAGGCTTTGGCACTGTTTGAAAGCGGCTTGCTTGATACTTTTGAAGTCGGCACATTTAAAGGCTTATGCTCTATACACAAATATCTGTTTGAGGATATATATGATTTTGCCGGCAAGCTGCGCACAGTGAATATAGCAAAAGGCAATTTTCGCTTTGCCCCGGTTATGTATCTTAAAGCAGCCTTGCAGAATATAGATAATATGCCGCAGTCAACTTTCGATCAGATCATCGAGAAATATGTTGAAATGAATGTTGCCCATCCGTTCAGAGAGGGCAACGGCAGAAGCACAAGAATATGGCTTGACTGCATTTTAAAAAAGGAATTACAGCAGGTCATAGACTGGAGCAAGGTGGATAAAGAGGATTATTTGCTTGCTATGGAGCGCAGCCCTATAAAAGATGTTGAAATTAAAGTGTTGCTAAAAGCGGCTTTAACAGATAAAATAAACGATAGGCTTGTTTATATGAAAGGCATAGACGCAAGCTATTATTATGAGGGCTACAATGTTTATAAATCCGAAGATTTGAACTGATCAGCAGCAGGTTAAAAGCCTGCTACTTTTTTCTGCTTAATATACTGTGTCAGATGTTTTGCCTGTTCCAATTCAGAAAACTGTCATAATCAAGCAGTTTTTTTACGGCTGTTTTCACACTGGGATTTTTTGCATATTGTTAATGCATTTGATATTTGATATGGTATTCTGTAAACTTAGCCGTTCTCATCATAGATCCTTGTCAATGTTGGGAATGTTTCAGCCAGATCATTACTAATTGACAGAAATTCGTTATAGTCTTCGTTGGAGAGAGAAATATTCTCTCCGTTTACTAAGTTGACACCTCGTGCCAATTCGGCAAATCTATCTGTTGCTGTTGCTACAACATTTGAGGCGTCTTCTGTTGCAGTGTTGATCTCTGAAATGGCATTCTTAGCATCTTCACCCATCTGAATTGCCTCATCCGAAGTTACGATGAGTTTATCGGCAAGAGTGATGAGTCCTTGAATTGCCAGCCCAACACCCATTGTGATGGCTGCGTTTAACGCTGTGCTCGCTACATTCAGAGCAATGGTCTGAACCTTCGCACCAATTAAAGCGGTTGTGTAGCCTTTCATATTCGCTTGTCCGCCCTGTAAACCAGACAGGTAGTGTCCCATTACACTATTAGATGAACTTACGGTGGAGATGAAATCTTCCTGTGAAAGGTTTACATTTTTGCAACCGCTGTTGTATTCATTCATGATCTTTTGGCAATTGTCAAAACTCTTGTTTAAGGCAAGGTTGGTGACTTGTGCCATATTGGCGGATTTTTCATACTTAGCTATGATCGCACCAGCATTTTCAATTTGTCCGTTGACTACTTCAATGTTCTTTGCATGACTTTGTGCATCGGCAGAAGCGCCGGACATATACATGTCAAAAGAATTTTGAATGTTGCCGGTTTGGTTGAAAGATTTGATATAACTTTCTATCGCCGCTTTGTCTTTGGCTAATTGCTTATTAAAATCATCATTAAATAGTAACCCATCGGTTTTTTTAGATGAGGAAATAAAATCACCGAGAGGATTTTTAATTTGTAGTTTTTTACCCGAAAGCGATTGTTCGCTTTCTATTAATTTGACTATCAAACTGTAATTATAATTACTATAATAAAAGAAATAGTAATAATAGTTTATTGGATGCGTGTTACCGAATGTTATTCTAAAAATAGAATTACATTATTGGTGGTTTTATATGGGCGAAATCAAAGATATTTATACGACTTGCAAAAAATGC
This sequence comes from uncultured Oscillospiraceae bacterium, assembly GCA_900539845.1. Taxonomy (GTDB): domain Bacteria; phylum Bacillota; class Clostridia; order Oscillospirales; family Acutalibacteraceae; genus Eubacterium_R; species Eubacterium_R faecavium. The sequence continues at coordinate 225,021 of UQDP01000001.1, forward strand.
GGATATGTTCGACGTGAAGAAGCAAATTTGTTTGATCCAAAAAAATGGTTCTGTCTTAATTGCTATTGTAAAGAAGAATTTAGATATTCTACCGCAGAAGAAATAGAAAAACGCAAGCAGGAAGACCAAGAATATGAAGAAAGACGTATGCAAAGAAAGTTGGATGAAATCTTCAATCCAACTTATACGCCCAAATGTCCTGTCTGCGGTTCTCCCAACATCCACAAAATCTCCGTAACAAAACGCGTTGTAAGCGGAGCAGCGTTCGGATTATTCAGCAAAACCGCACGCTCTCAGTGGGAATGCTCGAACTGCGGTAATAAGTTCTAATTGTAGCCCTCACTACGCCTTACTGTAGCCCGAATTTCGTTGCTTTACGGTCTATTAATAACGGTTGATTTCTTCATTGAAATCGCCGTTATTTTTGTTTCTATACGATATTTTATACCACCTAACATCAATAAACTATGTTCATAAAACTCCCGTTTTACTCATATCTATCATATCAAATTCGATTTTGTCAGAAAACGGGAAATCATATCCGCCGGTAGAAGAAAGTAAGAATTATGGAATCTGTCGGGCGTTAGAGCACTCGGGGTTGATGCTTTGACTGTTAGACTTAACCCTTTTCTTTTCAATAGCGCAAATTTTTTCAACCGCTTCTTTACCGTATCTGTCAAGACTCCGATAATCCCGGATAAATGCAGCTTCGTGATCGCTAATATCAAGCGATTCGTTGCGGTAATCAGAAAAAGTTAATCCTAATAATTCATCGGTTGATGTATTAAACACTTTGGATAAAGCAGCAAGTGCGTTCGCTGACGGAAGTTTACTCCCGTACTCCCAGCATCTCACACTTGTAACTGACACATCCACTTTTTCACTTAATTCCTCTTGTGTAAAATTATGTGAAATTCTCAGTAATTTGATTTTTTTTCCAATGTCCAAATATATTCCCTCCATTGCAAATGTCATCTTGACATATGACTGATAAAGTGTTATTATTTAACAATAATAGTTATTGTATATAAAATAACATGAATAAAAGTAGATGTCAAGCAGCTGAAAAATTGGAACTGCCTGCTGTTTTTTCTGAAAAAGTAGATAAGTCATTAAACGCAGACCTTATAATTAGAAATCAACAAGATACTGTAAATGAAAAATCTGTCCATTAAAGAATTTGTTGTTTTTTTACTCGTCATGAATTCACACAAGATATAACTGCGGTTTGGGTAATTCATTGAATTTTATCTGAGATTAGGGGTATGAACATGTGGCTGTTATTTGCAGTTGGTTCCGCGTTCTTTTCCGGCATCACTGCAATACTTGCAAAATGCGGAATAAGAAAAACAGATTCCACGGTTGCAACTGCGGTCAGAACTGTTGTGGTGCTGCTCTTTTCATGGCTTATGGTCTTTATTGTCGGCTCGGAAGCTGAAATCGGTTCCATGTCCGCAAAGACCGTTGTTTTTCTTATTCTTTCGGGAATTGCCACAGGCGCTTCTTGGCTGTGTTATTTTAAAGCTCTTCAGACAGGTGATATCAACAAAGTTGTGCCGATAGATAAATTCAGCACGGTATTGACTATGCTGCTGGCGATGATCTTTCTGAATGAGGGAATGAGCCTTTTAAGCGCTGCCGCGATTGTGCTTATAAGTGCCGGTACTTTTCTGATGATTCAAAAACAGAATACAGATGTTAATAAAAGTGATAAAAATGATAAGTTATGGTTGATCTATGCTGTCCTTTCTGCAGTATTTGCTGCGCTGACCTCCATTTTAGGAAAAGTGGGAATCGAAAATGTGGAATCAAATCTCGGCACGGCAATACGGACATGCGTTGTGCTGGTTATGGCTTGGCTGATGGTGTTTGTCACCGGGAAAACCGGTGAGGTCCGCCAGATTCCCCGAAAGGATCTTTTGTTTATCTGTCTTTCGGGTTTTGCAACAGGAGGGGCTTGGCTGTGCTATTATAAAGCGCTTCAGGACGGACCTGCAAGCGTGGTCGTTCCTGTTGACAAGCTGAGCATTCTGGTCACTATCCTATTTTCATATATCGTTTTTAAAGAAAAACTTTCAAAAAAATCTCTTTTCGGTCTTTTACTCATAGTGGTTGGCACAATATGCATGGTTATTCCTGCTATGTTTCATCCGTAAGCTGCTGTATTATAATCTCACAAGATAAAGTATATGATGGGTTCTTTTATTTATAAAAACAGAAAAATAGAATATACACTGCTCAGAAAGAAAGTAAAGAATATCAATCTGCGGATAAAAACCGACGGCTCCGTCACGGTTTCCGCTCCGAAAACCGTGACGCAAAAGAGTATTGATGATTTTCTTTATTCCCAAGGGGAGAAAATTCTGCGTGCACTTGACAGATTTTCACAGAGCAGGCAAAACGGGTATGACTTAAATCACGCAGATGTTGTGCCGGTATTGGGAAAAGAACGCAGACTTGAGATCCTGCCGGCAGAGCGAGACCATTATTGTCTGTTAAATGATTCCTTGATATTTTACCTTAAAGACGCCGATGATATCTTGATTAAACGCCGTCTGTATGATTCTGTTTTGACAGAAACGGCAAAACGGATATTTCCGCCTCTTTTTGAGGCGTGTTTTGAACCGTTCAAAAACATTTGCGGGGAGCTGCCGCAGTTAAAGATCAGAAAAATGAAGTCTCAGTGGGGGAATTGCCGCAGCGCTCGGAATAGGATTACTTTGAATTCACGGCTGGCTGCGTTTGAAATCGATGCGATCCGCTTTGTGATTTACCATGAATTCTGCCATTTTATTCAGCCGAATCATTCGCCTGCTTTTTACAGCGAACTTGAAAAAATTATGCCCGATTGGAAAAAATATGATCAAGTTTTAAAAAATAAATTAATTTATTGATAATTTATTGACAATATGAAATCCGTGGAATTATAATAAAAGAAGAACAGAATGTTCGGATATTCTAAGGAGGAATTTTTATGGCAAATCGTTTTGTTCTCAATGAAACAAGCTATCACGGCTCGGGCGCGATCCGGGAGATCGCCGGCGAGGTTAAAGGCAGGGGATTTAAAAAGTGCTTTGTCTGCTCAGACCCGGATCTGATTAAATTCGGCGTGACGAAGAAAGTTACGGATGTGCTGGATAACGCCTCTATCCCTTATGATATTTACAGTGAAATCAAACCAAACCCAACGATTGAGAATGTTCAGACAGGCGTATCTGCTTTCAGGGCGTCAGGCGCGGACTGTATTATTGCTATAGGCGGCGGCTCTTCAATGGATACGGCTAAGGCGATCGGCATAATCATTGAAAATCCCGAATTTGAGGATGTTGTTTCTCTTGAGGGCGTTGCTCCCACAAAGAACAAGTGCGTTCCGATTATAGCCGTTCCGACTACCGCCGGCACTGCGGCGGAGGTAACGATCAACTATGTGATTACCGATGCCGCTAAAAATAGAAAAATGGTGTGCGTTGACCCGAAAGACATTCCAATCATCGCGGTCGTAGATCCGGATATGATGTCCACAATGCCGAAAGGTCTGACAGCCGCTACGGGTATGGACGCGCTTACCCACGCAATTGAGGGATATATCACAAAGGGCGCATGGGAGCTTTCCGATATGTTCCATATCAAGGCGATCGAGATCATAGCCAAAAATCTGCGCGGTGCAGTTGAAAATACCCCTGAGGGAAGAACAGAGATGGCGCTCGGTCAGTATATCGCCGGAATGGGCTTTTCAAACGTTGGTCTCGGACTCGTACATTCCATGGCGCATCCGCTCGGCGCTGTTTATGATACCCCGCATGGAGTTGCAAATGCGATCATCCTGCCCACGGTTATGGAATATAATGCCCCTGCAACAGGTGAAAAATACAGGGATATAGCCAAGGCTATGGGCGTTGAGAATGTTGATGCCATGAGCCTTGAGGATGCGAGAAAAGCCGCTGTGGACGCTGTAAGAAAGCTCTCAGAGGATGTGGGCATCCCTGCCGATCTTAAGGAGATCGTTAAAGAAGAGGATGTGGATTTCCTTGCGCAGAGCGCTTATGATGACGCTTGCAGACCCGGCAATCCGCGCGATACTTCCGTTGAGGAAATCAAAGCGCTTTACCGTGCGCTTATGTAATTGCAACGCTTATACGCCGCTGACGTCAGATCCGTTCAGCGGCGTTTTTTGCCGTTATGATAGATCGAGCTGTTTAAATTTGAACTGTTCCGGCAAACTTAACCGTTTTGTAACTATTTGTAAGTCACATTTTGTTGAATAAAATCCTCTGCTGTGATATTCTATTTAGAGTGTAAATTGAATTTACGGAAAGGGGATTTTTTTATGGAAAGAAAAGTAATTATAATGGATCATCCGCTGATTCAGCATAAGCTTTCGATTCTGAGGGATGTCAACACCGGCACAAAAGAATTCAGAGATCTTGTGAATGAAATAGCGATGCTTATGATCTATGACGCCACGCGCGATCTTCCGATGCAGAATAAAGATGTGCAAACGCCCTGCGGAGTAGCGCACTGCAAAGAGATCGCCGGAAGAAAGCTGGCATTTGTTCCGATCCTGCGCGCAGGGCTCGGTATGGTAGAGGGCGCGCTCGTGCTCGTTCCGTCCGCAAAAGTAGGGCATATCGGTCTTTACAGGGATGAAACAACGCTTGAGCCTGTTGAGTATTACTGCAAGCTTCCGAAGGATATCGAAAAAAGAGATGTTTTTGTGCTTGATCCGATGCTTGCAACAGGCGGGTCGGCTATTGACGCGATATCGCAGATAAAAAAGAGAAATCCCCGCTCCATTAAATTCCTTTGTATTATTGCTGCGCCGGAGGGTCTTGACGCGCTGGAAAAGGCGCACCCGGATGTGGATATTTTCGCGGCAGGTCTTGACGATCATCTGAATGAAAACGGATATATCGTTCCGGGACTCGGGGATGCCGGCGACAGAATCTTCGGCACAAAATAATATTTTATGTTTAAGCGGAGTTTAATAAACGGAGGTTTGGATCATGAAAAAAAAGGATAAGAGCAGGAAATCCGTTCTTGGCGAAGAGGGAATTTATGACGCGCGTGTGCTCGGAAAGCCGAAAATGCTTGTTCTCGGCTTTCAGCACACCTTTGCGATGTTCGGCGCGACCGTGCTCGTTCCGCTGCTCACCGGCCTTAATATGCAGACAACACTGCTTATGGCGGGTCTCGGAACGCTGTTTTTCCATCTTGTAACAAAATTTAAGGTGCCTGCTTTTCTCGGCTCGTCATTTGCGTTTCTCGGCGGTTATGCGGCTGTTGCGCCGCTGCTTGCGGACGGCTCTCCAAACACGGAAATGCTGCCTTACGCTTGCTTGGGCGTTGCGTGCGCCGGGCTTGTTTACCTTGTTCTTGCCGGACTTTTTGCGATCTTTCCCGTGGAAAAGGTTATGCGCTTTTTCCCGCCGGTTGTAACGGGTCCCATCATCATTGCGATCGGTCTCAGTCTTGCAGGTTCGGCGGTGAATAACTGCAAACAGAACTGGCTGCTTGCCATAATTGCTCTTGCGGTAATCATCATCTGCAATATCTGGGGAAAAGGTATGATGAAGATTATTCCCATCCTCGTCGGAATCATCGTTTCCTATATCGTTGCCGTTTGTATCGACGCAGTTGATTTTCAGCCTATCATCGAGGCGGACTGGATAGGTCTGCCTATCACCAAAGAGGGAATGGTGTTCGGAAATATTACGGATAAAGGCAAAGCAATCAGCGCCATTATTGCCATCATGCCTATATCTTTTGCAACGATGATGGAGCATATAGGCGATATCTCTGCCATCAGCGCCACAACACGCAGGAATTTCCTTGCCGATCCAGGACTGAAAAAAACTCTTGTTGGAGACGGTCTTGCAACTTCCTTTTCGGCACTCTTCGGCGGACCGGCAAATACCACCTACGGCGAGAATACCGGCGTGCTTGCCCTGACTAAGGTTTATGACCCGAGGGTTGTCCGCATCGCCGCCGTTGTGGCAGTGCTGCTTTCCTTCTCGCCGAAATTTGCGGCTGTTATAAATACAATCCCGGCTGCGATAATCGGCGGAATATCCTTTGTTCTTTACGGAATGATATCGGGTATCGGTGTGCGCAATGTTGTGGAGAACAAGGTTGATCTCACCAAGTCCAGAAATCTGATCATAGTAGCCGTTATTCTTGTTACCGCGCTCGGCGTTGGCTCTCTCGATTTTTCGATCGGCGAGTTCAATATCAGTCTTACGGCACTGGCGGTTGCCGCTATTGCGGGTATCCTGCTCAATGCAATACTTCCGGGCAACGATTATGTGTTTAAAGCCGACCCCACCGCGGAGAATGAGGCTGTAAGCGTTGCCGAGGATTGCGCTCCCGAAGCATCGGCGCAGGCGGATATGACGAATAATAAAACGGAAAACACTTCGGAAAAAGAAGATGAATAAAAAACGGCCACCGGTTTTTTGAACCGGTGGCTGCTTTTTTATGTTGTTTCATCCTCGTTCGTATGTAATTTGCTTTCTTTGATTTTGTCTGTCAGGTTGTCTATCTTATTTTTTATGTCGGGCATGGAATAATCAATCATCTTCTCCACACTTATCGAATCAACCAGACTTTTGGCAAGTGTGCGCACGATCACGGGAATCTCGTCATCCTTGTCATCTACAAGTGTTTTCATTCTCAATATTGCCGGTATAAGGCTCTTATAATTCTTTATGCTGATGTCCTTAAGTGAACCTATGCCGCTCTTTTTTGCTATCTCAAATACAGCCGTAGCCGCCGCTTTCATTTTTTCGGGCGGCAAAGTATCAAGGCTTTGTGTCAGCGTATCCTCCATATATTCGGAAAGCAGACTGAATTTTTCCGTGCGCGCAAATTCCGCTGCGCTTGTGACCCAAGTGAAAATATTGTGCTGCGATACTCCGGCAGCGGTGCTTTTTACGATTTTCGTTTTCCCTCCGATGGTGAGCATTCTTCCGATTATGGAGTCCTCAGGCAGAATGTTTACTATCTTTTCACTGTTCTTTCGTGTGAACAGTATGTTTGCTATGTCTTCGGGAAAGCCGGGTCCGTCGTTGTTGTACACTCTGATTATCCGTTCTTTTTCTTCGTCTCTTAAAAACAGATAAGCGAAAAGCGCAAGATTACCGCCCTTGGAGTGACCTCCGAGAAAAAACTTCCCTTTGCGTTCTTCCAGCTCTTCGGTTACATAGCAGAGCGCGGAGGTCTGGCTCGAAATCGGAAAAGAGTATGCAAGCTCTGCGTCCTCGTAAAAGCTGACGATCTTATCGTCCGTGCCGCGAAAAGCGATAAAGAAAGTATCCGCGTCCGTTGCGAATGTAACGGCATAAAAAGCGTTTGCAAGGTCTTCGCTCAGTATCTCAACGCAGTTGTATACGGCTGTGTAGCCGAAACGTATGCTTTTACCCACTGCCTTTAAAAGCGCAACGGTATCGGCTGTTGCTTTGTTATCGTCCGCCGGAATTTCGTATTCTTCGGAGATTTCGCCGAGTGTTTTTCCGGCATATCCTGAAAAATCAAGATATGCCAGTCTGCTGAAGACTGCATTGTCAATATCGGAAATACCCATTTCGTTAAATCGGAATGAGCCGTATTTTTTAACATAATCAAATATATCCGCCATGGTTTCACCTTTCAGTTCCTATGCTGATATTTTACTTCATTTTTGAAGGATAAACAATAAATTTCTGAAATTTATATGATGCGGGATGATGTATTATGACATTTGACGAAAAAGGTTAAAATTTGGTGTCAAATACCGCCTTATTCTTGCAAAGGCACTGCTTATGGTTTATCATATCTGTGTCATTTGATAATTATGCTTTTCAGCGGAGATTTTTATGGAACTTCTTAAGCGCAAAATCAGAGACGAGGGAGAGGTTTACGAGGGAAATATCCTTAAGGTGGACTGCTTTTTGAACCATCAAATCGATATTCCCTTTCTCCGTGAGGTAGGAAAGGAATTTCACCGCCTTTATAAAAACGAAAATGTAAATAAAATACTCACCATTGAGGCGTCCGGCATAGCGATCGGCTCAATGGTGGCGCAGGAATTCGGATGCCCCCTTGTTTTCGCGAAAAAGAATAAAACAAAAAATATAGCCGGGGATGTGTATGTTACGCCCGTTGAATCTTTTACGCATGGCACAACTTATAATATTATGGTTTCAAAGCGCTTTCTCGGAAAAGACGATGTTGTGCTTATCGTTGATGATTTTCTCGCTGTTGGCAATGCGATGCGCGGTCTTATAGCGATGGTCAAAGAAAGCGGCGCGCGTCTTGCGGGCTGCGGCGCGGTGATTGAAAAGGGCTATCAGCACGGCGGCGATAAGATCAGAGCAAGCGGCATCAGGGTCGAAAGTCTTGCCGTTGTTGAAAGTATGGATTGCAAAACCGGTGAGATCGTTTTCAGAGAATAATTTTCAGGGTTATTCGGCGAAAGCCTTATAATAAAATTTTAATTATACTTCGGAGGTAGTAAGAAATGAAATTTTCAAAAAAGATCATAGCAGTGCTTCTTGCTCTTGTTCTTGTCTTTTCTTTTGCCGCCTGCACGGCAAGCGAAGACGGCGGAGATAAGGCTGCTTCAGGCGTTGACGTCAAGATCGGTGTTATCGAGATAGGCGACGATACCGAAACTTATACAAAAGCGCATTCAGACGGTATAAGAGCTGCGGCGGAAAAACTCGGTATCCCGTCTGAAAATATTATTTGGAAAGAGAAAGTTCCCGATACGGACGAGTGTTACACAGCCGCAACAGAGCTGGTAGCATCAGGCTGTAATCTTGTTATTTCAAACAGCTACGGTCATCAGGATTATATGGTACAGGCTGCCGAGGAAAATCCCGATGTAACTTTTGTTGCTATGACAGGCGATTACGCCGCCATTTCGGGCCTTGATAACTTCTATAACGCTTTCACAAAGATCTTCCAGGCAAGATATGTATCAGGCGTTGTTGCCGGTATGAAGCTCAAGGAGCTTCAGGATAACGATCAGCTTTCCGATTCCAACTTTGATGAGAACGGAAATATCAAGATCGGTTACGTAGGCGCATTCCCGTACGCAGAGGTCGTTTCCGGCTACACCGCTTTCTATCTCGGAATAAAGTCCGTGGTTGAGAATATTGTTATGGATGTTCAGTACACAAATTCCTGGTTTGACCTTGAGGGCGAGGCTGCTGCAGCTGAAACGCTTCTTGCTCGCGGCTGCGTTATCATCGGTCAGCATGCGGATTCAACCGGTGCCCCGACAGCCGTTCAGGATGCTTATAACAACGGAACCGTGGCTTACAGCGTCGGCTACAATATCGATATGACTGACGTTGCTCCCGATGTTGCGCTCACATCTTCCACAAACAACTGGCAGGTTTATTATGAAGAGCTCTTCTCAAACTTCATGAACGGCACTGCCATAACGCAGGATTGGGCAAAGGGCTTTGAGGCTGACGCGGTAGGCATCACGCAGCTTGGCTCTGCCTGCGCTGCAGGTACGCAGGAGGCTGTAGACAAGGCGATTGCCGATATAAAGGCAGGCACGCTTCAGGTATTTGATACCTCTACATTTACTGTTGACGGCGAAACCGTAGCAGCAGCTCCCGTAGACCTTACATATTATGAATATACCACAGGCGCGCCGACTGCTGTATATCAGGGTGAAACAAAAGAGGCGATCGTTACCGATTCCGCAAATAATATCACCTATTTTGACGAGTCGGTTCTCAGAGCAGCTCCGTACTTCACACTCAGAATAGACGGTATCACAGAGCTCAACGCTAACGGTTAATTTAAAAACTCATTAAAGGGAAGCCGAAAAGCTTCCCTTTAATTTACTTTATTATTTGCTGGGAGCACGTTTTTGTTTGATTTTACGGTCCGCGCCCGGTAATTACATAAAAAGGAGCGATATTTTGGAACAGATTGCCGTTAAAATGACAAATATAACCAAAACCTTCGGCAGCGTAGTTGCAAATAACAATATCAGCATGGATATCCGCCGCGGGGAGATTCTTTCGCTTTTGGGTGAAAACGGAAGCGGAAAGACTACCCTGATGAATATGCTTTCCGGCATCTATTTCCCGGATGAGGGCAGGATCTATGTTGACGGCCGCGAGGTTGCGATACGCTCTCCCAGAGATGCTTATGACTTGGGAATCGGTATGATACACCAGCATTTTAAACTGGTGGATGTTTTTACCGCCGCTGAAAACGTTGCTCTCGGACTGGACAAAAAACAGAAATTTGATAAGAAGGCAATTGCAAAGCGTATGACCGAGATCTGCCGGAAGTACGGCTTTGAAATCGATACTTCCCAAAAGGTCTACACAATGACCGTTTCACAAAAGCAGACGCTGGAAATCGTCAAGGCGCTTTACAGGGGGGCGGACATCCTGATTCTTGACGAACCTACTGCCGTTTTAACGCCTCAGGAAACGCAAAAGCTGTTTAATGTAATCAGAAGCATGCGTGATGACGGAAAATCCATTGTCATCATTACGCACAAGCTAAACGAGGTGCTTGAAATCTCCGACAGGGTAGCCATACTCCGAAAGGGTGAATATGCCGGAGATATCAATACGGCTGACGCGACGGAAGAAATACTTACCGAGATGATGGTGGGCAAGAAAGTGGAACTCAACATCAAGAGGGATGACCCCGTAGATCCGCAGAAACGTCTCGATGTTAAAAATCTTTCCGTCAGAAACAGTGACGGTGTGCTCGTCCTTAACAATGTTTCCTTTACCGCCAACAGCGGTGAGATCCTCGGAATAGCAGGTATATCCGGCTGCGGTCAGAAAGAACTTCTTGAGTCGATAGCAGGTCTTCAGAAAACGGTTCAGGGCAGCAGTATCGTTTATACTCCGGCGCAGGGAGAACCGCAGGAGCTCGTCGGCAAAACGCCCAAAGCAATCCGCAATCTGGGCATCTCTCTTTCGTTTGTGCCTGAGGACAGGCTCGGTATGGGTCTGGTCGGCTCAATGGGAATGACGGAAAATATGCTTCTGCGCACATTTGACAAAGGCGGACCGATTATATCACAGAAAGAGCCGAGAGCACTGGCTGAAAAAGTCAGACAGGATCTTGAGGTGGTCACTCCCGATATCAATACGCCCGTAAGGCGTCTTTCCGGCGGAAACGTGCAGAAAGTTCTTGTGGGCAGGGAGATCTCAGGTTCTCCCTCGGTTCTTATGACGGCTTATGCCGTACGCGGTCTGGATATCAATACGTCTTACGCCATATACAATATTCTCAATGAGGAAAAGAAAAAAGGAGCCGCCGTTATCTATGTCGGCGAAGATCTTGACGTGCTGCTTGAGCTTACGGACAGGATCATGGTGCTTTGCGGCGGCAGAGTGAACGGAATTTTTGATACAAGAAATGTAACAAAAGATGAAATAGGGCTTATGATGACAAGTCTGAAAGAGGAGGGGGAGAAATAATGGCATCGGATACTTCCGTTAAAGAGCCTTTGATAAGGCTTTCCAAAAAGGATGATGTTTCCAATCTTAAAGCCTGGTGCTACCGTGGGATCGCCCTTGTTCTGGGGCTTGTTGCCGTGGCTGTGTTCATGAAAATCGTTATAGACATCAGCCCGATCGAGCTTTATTCCACAATGCTGAAAGGCGCTTTCGGTAATAAAATATATCTTTCCAGTACGATCGTTTATACTACAAAGCTATTATGCATAGCCGTTGCGCTTGCTCCCGCGTTTAAAATGCGCTTCTGGAATATCGGGGCTGAAGGTCAGCTCCTTGCCGGCGGTCTTGCAACGGCGATCGTTATGATCTATTGCTCAACCGCGCTTTCTCCTGCGCTGCTCATGGTTGTAATGTTTATCGCAGCTGTCGCCGCAGGCGCGCTCGTCGGTTTCTTCCCCGCGTTCTTTAAAGCAAAGTTCAACACCAACGAAACGCTTTTTACGCTTATGATGAATTATGTTGTAATCAAGCTCGTTGACTTCTTCTATGATAAATGGAAGGGCACGGCGTCTTCCCTCGGCAAAATAAACCGCGCAACGAAAGCCGGTTATCTGCCCGAGATTTTTGACACCAGCTGGGCGCTGAATGCAATCATAGTGCTGGTGCTTACGGTGCTGGTCTTCCTTTATCTGAAGAAAACGAAACACGGTTACGAAATCGCTGTTGTCGGAGAATCAATAAATACGGCGAAATATGCCGGAATAAATGTTGATAAAGTCGTAATACGCACGATGCTTATGTCCGGCGCGATCTGCGGTGTCTGCGGTTTTCTTACCGTTGCCGGTCAGGATCATACGATCTCCTCAAGCACAACGGGGGGCGGCTACGGCTTTACTGCGATTATCGTGGCATGGCTTGCGAAGTTTAACACCATACAGATGGTGTTTATATCCTTGTTTATTGTTATGCTTGAACGAGGCACGAATCTTATTGCAAATTCAAACGACGCGTTTGACTCCTCAGCGTCCAAGATCGTTATCGGAATCGTTTTGTTCTTCGTTATCGGAGCGGAATTCTTTATTAATTACAAACTGAATTTCCGCAAAAAGAACGCATAAGGAGGACTATATGGAAAATTTGATTGTTTGGCTTACGAGAACCGTGATTTTCGGCTCTGTAATTATGTACGGTGCGATCGGCGAAACGATTACACAGAAATCGGGAAACCTGAATCTCGGAACACCCGGTGTTATGTGCATCGGCGCGGCTTTCGGCTTTTCCGGCGCGTATCTGTACCAAACGAATGTTGAAAATCCAAACGCCGTTCTGATCATCCTGATCGGTCTGGCATGTGCGTTCTTTTCATCGTTCCTTGCCGGCGCTCTTTTCAGTCTGCTTACCACAACGCTTCGTGTTAACCAGAATATAACCGGGCTGACGCTCACGATCTTCGGAGTCGGTCTTGCGAAGTTCTTCGGCACGTTCGTTATTCCGGAAGGCTCGACCTCAACGAAGGCGGATTTTGCCAATGAGGTGTTTTCATATAAGATTTTCGGATTCCTGAATCATGGATTCGGGCAGGTATTTTTCTCCTATGGCTTTATGATGTATCTTGTTATCATCATCGCTGTCGGCGCAACGCTGTTCCTGAATAAAACAAGAACGGGACTCAATCTGCGCGCAGTAGGAGAATCTCCGGCAACTGCGGACGCGGCCGGTATAAATGTAACGAAATACAAATATCTTGCCACCTGCATCGGCTGCGGTATAACCGGTCTCGGCGGCGTGTATTATGTGCTGGATTACAATTACGGCACTTGGGCAACCGCCGCAGGAGACGCTATCGAGGCTCTTGCATGGCTTTCCGTGGCGCTCGTTATATTTGCTACATGGAAGCCGATCAACCTCATTTGGGGCTCATATATCTTCGGTTTCTGCTACTGGGCATACAATTATATTCCGAGTGTATTCGGCTGGAATATCAATTCATTCATTGCCCAGATGCTGCCTTATATCGTAACGATCATTGTGCTCGTGATAGGTTCTATGAGAAAGAAAAAAGAAAATCAGGGACCGGCGTCGCTCGGACTTTCTTATTTCAGGGAGGAAAGATAGTTTATGCTTAAGGATATTGAAAGAGTGCTTGTGACCGAGGATGAGCTCAGGGAGATCAATGAAAGGCTCGGCAAAAGAATAACGGAGGATTTCAAGGGCAAAAATCTGCTGGTGCTCGGTATTCTGAAGGGCTGCGTGTTCTTTATGACGGATCTCGTCCGCCGTATCGAGCTTCCAATGAGCATTGATTTTATGTCTGTTTCGTCCTACGGCTCGGGAACCGAGTCAACGGGGCGTGTTAAGATCACGAAAGATATTGATATAGATTTGAACGGTTATGACATTCTTATTGTTGAGGATATTCTGGACAGCGGCAGAACACTGAAATATGTCTCCGATATTCTCAGAACACGAGGCGCAAACTCGATCAGTATAGTGACGCTGCTTGATAAGCCGGAGAGAAGAGTTGCGCCCATAGCTCCCGACTATGTCGGCTGCAGTGTCCCAGATGAATTTGTGGTCGGCTATGGACTTGATTATGACCAGAAGTACAGAAATCTTCCGTATATAGGCGCTCTCAAAAGAAGCGTATATGAAAAATAAACTGCTATGTTGTTGCAGTTTTGTAAATCTTAATTCAAAACCGCGTTGTTTTTATGTGCTGAATGTAAAAACACGCGGTTTATTTTTTAATGCTTCTTATCATTTTGTTAATTATTTATAGGAATTTATGCCCGAATTTGTAATATTTCTTTAAAAATAATATAAAAAGTTATTTATTTTGTAATGGTTTAATGATATAATATTACAAATATAATGGCTTATTAGGCGGTTTGCGCAGTTCTAAAGGGGGGCTTATGCTTGAAATGGGTAAAGATTGTTTCAGCGGTTTTGCTGCTTTGCATTGTTTTGAGCGGCTGCTCTTTCAGGTTTGCCTCATCGGTGGACGAGCTGATCTCACCTGTGTCGCCGCAGGGCGATGACGCCGCTGTGCAGAACGCATTGATCTCCTATGCCGGCGGCGGTTATACACTAAAGACTCCGTCTGCAGGCGAATTCAGAACGGCATACAGCTTTTACGATACGGACGGGGATTCGCAGGAAGAGGCGGTCGTGTTTTATGAGCCGCAGCAGTCTCCCGGAAAAATAAGTATAGCCGTTATAGATAAATCGGGGGATAACTGGTCTGTTGTATACAGTCTCCAAAACGATTATTCCGATGTTTATTCTCTTGATTTTTCAGACCTCAACGGGGACGGAAATAAAGAATTCATCGTTATGTGGGATGTTATAAGCAATTCAACAAACCATATTCTTTCGGTGTATTCCCAGAATTTTGAAGAAGGGTATGCGCTCGAGACGCTCGGTTCGGATATAACGGTAAACAGCTGCCTGCCGGTCGATATGGATCTGGACTCAACTGATGAATTACTCGTCTTTACGATCGAAACAGGGGACAGTGTTTCCGCGTCAGCCACTCTGTATGAATACAGTAAGGACGGCAGGGAGACCCTTGGCAGAACAAGGCTGGACGGTCATATAAGCTATTACGATAAAATAAGAGCACAGGAGACGGACGGGCGCGTATATATTTATGCCGACGCTGTTAAATCCGACGGAACACAGATGCTCACCGAAGTGATTTACTGGTCCGATTACTACAATACGATCATCTCACCGTTTTTCAGCTATTCAACAGGCGTGACGAGTTCCACAACAAGGGAGTCCATGCTCAATTGCATGGATGTCGATTCAGACGGTGTGATCGAAATTCCCATCGATGCCGAAGTGGCGGATCTGCCGTCCGACGTGTATGCTGTTGAATGGACTAAATATGACAGCTCAGTGCTGAAATCAGCTTGCTACTCGCTTGCTGTTCGCAAAGATGAATATCAGATCATCATTCCCGATGATTATATCAACGATATAAAGATATCCTATTCAGCCGAAGATTCCTGCCTGACGGTGACGGATAAAAGCGATGAAGTTTTGTTTTCTGTTTCCTGCGTTTTGAAAGCGCATTATGAGGAAAACTCCGCGCTCTATTCGGATTACTCGATCATAGCGGACAGTTCGGGATATCTCTATTTGGCACAAACGGGGGAAAACGGTGAAGCGGACTTTTCCGTTGAAGCCCTTAAAACTATGATTAGAACAAATGAAGGAGAATAATCTATGAAAAAAGTACTTGTTGCGGAAGACGAGGAATCCATTCGCGAATTTATCGTTATAAACCTTACAAGAAGCGGGTACGAGGTGGAGCAGGCGGAAAACGGCGCCGTTGCGCTTGACCTGTTTTCAAAAGACGAGAGCTCTTTCGATGTGGCAATTCTGGATATTATGATGCCGGAGATAGACGGGCTTACTGTTTGCAAGGAGCTTCGCAAAAGGTCGTCTGATCTCGGTATAATCATGCTTTCTGCAAAAACGCAGGAAATGGATAAGGTCACAGGGTTGCTTGTGGGCGCTGACGATTATGTTACCAAGCCGTTCTCACCCAGCGAGCTTATGGCAAGGGTTGACGCTGTGTATCGTCGGGTAGAGATGACCAGAGGCTTCAGAAAAGCGGATTCCGCTCTTGATGTGATCGTGCTGGATGAATTTGAACTTAATCTCAGAAACCGCACGCTGTCCAAGGCGGGAAAGCTGATAGAACTTACGCAGGTGGAATTTCAGATCATAGAGTATTTCTTCAGAAATCCGAATGCAGCTCTCAGCAGAACCGATATTTTAAAACAGGTTTGGGGCAGCAATTATTTCGGTGATGAAAAGATCGTTGACGTAAATATACGCCGGCTAAGGATGAAGATAGAGGATAACCCGTCCGCCCCTGCAAGGCTTGTAACCATATGGGGACTGGGCTATAAATGGATAACAGATAAAAAATAAACCTAACGGAAGCGTTATAAATGAAAGAAAAGTTTGCTCGAAAATTTCATATGCATAAAATTGACGGGCTAACCAGACGATGGCTTATCAATATTGTTTTTGTTGTTGTGATCCTGCTTGTGGCTGCATTTGTTGCGGCAAGTGTTTTTGTAAAGAATTATTACTACAATTCTGTTGAGAATATTCTCGAATCCGGCGCGTCTGCAAACGCGGTCGAGTATTTTTCCTCAAATCTTGATTCCGGAACTTCTCTTGAATCTTCTGCTTCGGGTTTTATAGACAGCTATGCTTATAAAGAGAACACCACTGTTTGGGTGATCAACAACGAAGGCGATGTGATTGCGTCATCAAACGGCTTTTCGGTCGAGAATTCCGATATGCCGGATTTCACGGAGGCAATGTCGGGCAGTTCGGGCACGGGAAAATACATAGGAAAGGTGTTCGACGGCGGAGATAAGATCATGGCGCTGTCCCGCGTTATCCAAAATTCCCGCGGCGTTAATGTTGGCGCTGTCAGAGTTATGACTTCGATAGGCGAGGTGGATACGCAGATCAGCGCGATCATCATTCTGTTGTTTTTTATCATGCTGTTTATATTCGCTATCATTCTGCTCTCCAACCTGTTCTTCATCAGATCTATCATCATTCCGATCAGGGAGATCACAGAGACCACGAAAAGGATAGCTGGCGGAAATCTTGATTCGAGAATTGAAAAAAAGTATGACGACGAAATAGGAAACCTTTGCGATTCAATTAATTCGATGGCTTCCGAGATAGCAACCGCGGATAAAATGAAGAATGATTTTATCTCAACGATATCGCATGAACTGCGTACTCCGCTTACGTCAATAAAGGGATGGGCGGAAACACTGTTTTACAGCAAGGAAATCCAGCAGGACGAGCTGACCGTGAAAGGTCTGCAGGTGATCGTCAAAGAATCGGGCAGGCTTGAGGGCTTTGTTGAGGAGCTGCTTGATTTCAGCCGCCTGCAAAGCGGAAGAATGATCTTACGGCTTGTGAGAACAGATATTTTTGCAGAGCTTGACGAGACTGTGTTCACTTTCTGCGAAAGGGCAATGCGCGAGGGGATAGAGGTAAGATACAGTATTCCCGAACTTCCCGCCCCTGCCAACGCAGATCCCAACAGACTCAAGCAGGTGTTTATGAATATTCTTGATAACGCGCTGAAATATTCAAGAGCGCCGAGCAAAATCTTTGTTAAGGCAGAGTTTTCAAAGCTTGACGGTGCCGACGCTGTTAAGATTTCGATAGCGGATCAGGGCTGCGGCATATCCAAGGAAGATCTGCCGCATGTATTTGATAAATTTTATAAGGCAAATGTTTCGGTTAAAGGCTCTGGTATAGGCCTTGCCGTTACAAATGAAATCGTTCATTTACACAAGGGTAAGTTGGAGATAGACAGCGAAGAGGGGAGAGGTACCCTTGTCACAATATATCTTCCGGTTGACAGTGTGCCGTCAAAGCAGGAGATCGATTTGGCTTCTGCCGGGCAGCAGCAGGTGACGGACGAAGATATAACATTGAAAGGTGATAAAAGCCATGAGTAAAAAAACGCATAAGACTTCAGTAGGCGGTCAGGCGCTTATTGAAGGCGTTATGATGCAGGGACCGCGCGGTATGGCAACAGCCGTCAGAAAGCCGGACGGCGAAATACAGACCGAGTATCATACAGTCAAACATTTAAGGGATAAGAGCAGATTTTTCGATCTGCCAATCGTCAGAGGAATAGTCGGTTTTGCCGAATCTATGATTATGGGCTATAAAACGCTTATGTATTCTGCCGAAGTTTCGGGCATGGAGGATATCGAGGAGCAGGATATGAGCAAATTTGAACGCTGGTTGAACGATAAATTCGGCGAAAAGCTCATAAGTGCCGTAACCATGATAGGCTCGGTGCTGGGAGTGGCGCTTGCGTTTTTGCTTTTCTTTTATTTCCCTGTGCTCGTGTTCAATAAGGCAAACGAATGGGCAAACGGTGCAATAACGGATTATCAGGGCCTTATTGAAGGCGTGATGAAGATCCTTATTTTTGTGATCTATATAGCCGCCGTCAGCCGGATGAAAGATATAAAAAGAATGTTCATGTACCACGGCGCGGAGCACAAATCCATAGCCTGTTATGAAGCGGGACTGGATCTGACGGTTGAAAACGCAAAAAAATGTACGCGGTTTCACCCCAGATGCGGAACATCGTTTATTTTTGTGGTCTTAATCTTCAGTATTGTTTTTTACACTGTTATAGCTAAGATATTTCCTGAAATAGCGGCTGTAAGAGTGTTGTGGCTGATTCTCAAGCTTGCGTTTCTGCCGATCATCATGGGAATCTGCTATGAATTCATAAGATATGCCGGCAGGCACGACAATCTGTTCGTGAAAATCGTTTCCGCGCCGGGCTTATGGATGCAAAGGCTTACCACAAATGAGCCGGACGATGATATCCTTGAGGTGGGCATCGCGGCAATCAAAGCCGTTATTACGGATAATCCCGAGGATGATGAGATAAAGTGAATTTGAAAGAAGCTTATAATTACTGTGTTTATTTTCTCAGCGCAAACGGTGTTGACGAGGCGGAATTCAAGGCGCTGTGCCTTGTGTGCCATCTTGCCGGTATTCAAAACAGTCAGTATGAGCAGCATAAACAGGATACTGTGATGATGAAGCCTCTTGCGGATGCTCTGTGGAGACTCAAAAGCGGCGAACCGCTGCAATACATTTTAGGCAAGTGGGATTTTTATGAATCCGAGTTTTTCGTAGGGAAAGGCGTTCTGATACCGCGCCCGGAGACGGAGGAACTGACCGCGCTTGCCGTAAAAAAAGCACGGCAGCTTGCTTCTCCCGTTATATATGATCTGTGTTCGGGAAGCGGCTGCATAGGCATAAGCATTGCAAAGGCGGTTCCCGGTTCGGATGTCTTTTGCATAGAAAAAAGCAGAGCGGCTATGGAATACCTAGTAAAAAACGCAAAAGATATTCCTAACGCTCACCCTGTTTTGGGCGATGTTTTCAATGCCGATTCTTTAAAAAATACAGCGGAAAACAGTATGGATATGATCGTTTCAAATCCGCCGTATATCCGATCGGGTGAAATACCTTTGCTTCAGACGGAAGTGTCGTTTGAGCCTAAAGAGGCGCTGGACGGCGGCGAGAGCGGTCTTGACTTTTACGTTTGTATAGCCGAAGAATGGAAACGGTTTTTGAAGCCCGGCGGACTTCTGCTTCTCGAAATCGGCGAGGATCAGGCGGAGGATATTTCCGTTCTCCTGCAACACAATGATTACAGTAATATATGTATTCTGAATGATATTTACGGCAATCCCAGAATTGCCTGTGCCGAAAAATAAGTTAAGGGTGTTATTATGTCTTCCATATTAAGCGCAATATTCTCCGGCAATATGTATTATGCCGTTCTTATGATCATTGCAAGGGCGATCGTTGTTTTTCTTTGTCTTCCCGTGCATGAGCTTTGTCATGGGCTTGCAGCTTATAAGCTCGGCGATGATACTGCCAAAAAGCTGGGCAGGCTTTCCTTTAATCCGATCGCTCATCTTGATCCGATCGGAACGATTATGATCTTCCTTTTCGGAATAGGCTACGCGAAGCCCGTTCCGATCAATCCTCTTAAATTTAAGGATTACAGAAAAGGCGTGGCGCTAACCGCGCTCGCGGGACCGCTTTCCAATCTGGCGATGGCATTTGTCTTCGCGTTTGTCGGTTCTGCTGTTGCAAGCTTTGCCGATGCTGGCAGTACCGCGGTGCGCATCATCGTGCTTCTCATTTCACTTGCAGCCGATATTAATATTTCGCTTGCCGTGTTTAATCTTCTGCCTATTCCGCCGCTTGACGGCTCCAGAATATTGGGCGCCGTTCTGCCGGACAGGCTTTACGAAAAATATTTCAGGTATGAGCGCTATATTATGATCGGCCTTATCGTGATTTTGTTCACTCCGCTTCTCAATGCGCCTCTGCGCTTTCTCAACAATGTTTTTCACTCATTTATTTATTTCATCCCGGAACTCATTTTCGGTTGATAAGAGGTAAAATGGAACAGTTAAGTTACAAGCTCGAAGTGTTTGAAGGACCTATGGACCTTCTGCTTCATCTTATAAGCAAGCATAAACTGAATATCAATGATATTCCGATAGTGGAACTCGTAAATCAGTATCTGGATTATGTCCGCCGTATGGAAGAGGCGGATTTTGAAGTCGCCGGCGATTTTTTGGAAATGGCTGCCCGTCTGATCTATATTAAAACAGTTTCGCTTCTTCCGAAGCATGAGGAAGCTGAACAGCTGAAAAAAGAGCTGACGGGAGAGCTGATCGAATACCGCGACTGCAAGCTTATGGCTCAGAAGCTCAGCAGGCAGACCCAAGGCTTTGACCGCTTTGTCCGACCGCCGCAGGAGGGTTATGTGAATTATGATTACGAACGTTTTCACGAGGGAGAAGAGCTGCTGAACGCGTATGTTTCGGCAGCCGGGCGTGCACAGCGCAAGCTTCCGCCCCCGATCGATTCTTTTAAACAGATCGTTGCCAGAAAATTCGTGAACGTGGCTGAGAAGATAGGCGGCGTTATGGATAAACTGAGATCACGCGGCAAAGTCAGATTTCTTAGGCTTTTCTCAGACGCAAAGTCCAAAAGCGATATCGTTGCAACTTTTCTTGCCGTGCTGGAGCTTGCCAAGACCAAGCAAATACTGCTTGAAGGTTCAATGGAGAATCCCGAAGTGAAGATCGTAAGCGAGGTGAAGAGCGGTGAAGAATGAGAACAATGTGCTTGCAAGGCTGGAAGCCATGCTGTTTGCCTGCGGCGATCCTGTTGAGCCGGCCAGGCTTGCGGAGGTGCTTGAGCTTGATGTGGAGAGCGTTACAAAAATGCTCGGCTGCCTTTCGGATACATATGAGGAACGCCCCTGCGGTCTGCGTCTCATCAGAATAGACGGAAAATATCAGCTCTGCACAAGAGAAGAATATGCAGATGATGTCAGAAAACTCCTTGAGATAAAGAAAAACACGCCTCTTTCCCAGGCGGCTTTTGAGGTCCTTGCGATCATCGCCTATAATAAATCCGTAACCAAAAGTTTTATAGAGCAGATACGTGGCGTGGATTGCTCAGGCTCGATCTCAAATCTTGTTCAGAAAGGTCTGATAGAGGAAAAGGGCAGGCTGGACCTGCCCGGCAGGCCTTTGGTATACGGCACTACGGACAGATTTTTAAGATGTTTTTCGCTGTCAAGCCTTGATGATCTGCCGGATCTGCCGTCCGCCGAGGAAGAAAATAAAGAAAATGGGCAAACGACCTTGTTTGACGGAGATAAAAATGTTACAATAGAAAGCGAAACAGATCAGACAGGGGAAGAGGGCGAAGAATGACAGCGTTAATCATACTTGCAGTTATCATAGTCATCATCGCCGTAATACTTTCGGTATCGGCAACATTCACCATTACTTATGATCATAAATGGAAAACAAAGATCGGCGTATTGTGGTTTGAATGGGATATTGAACTGACTAAAATACTGGATTTCATTCTTTTTCCGCAAAAAAGCGCGGAAAATGTTAAGGCAAAAAAACAGAAAACCGAACAGCCGCCTAACGAAAAGCCGAAAGACGATCAAAAGAAAATCACAGAAGCAGAAGCGAACACGACCGCGCCGGATGCATCTCAGAAGGCAGACGGTTCAGACGGCGAAAAGAAAACAGACTCAGACGCCGAATCGGAAAATAAGCCGAAGCAAAAACAGGCTAAGCCCAATTTCTTAAAGAATATCTGGGATAAAGACGGTATCGTCGGCATCATGACTTTTGTTTCCAATATGCTCCAAACGGCTTCAAGCGCCGTAACAAGTTTAATTAGGGGCTTTCATATTCATTCCTTTTATGTTAAAATATTAGTCGGAGGCTCTGACGCGGATGAGATCGCACGTGCCTACGGCAGAATCTGCAAATATTATTATCCGTTTAAGGGCGCCGTTTTAAGCGGTATGAAGGTGGATCATTATGATGACTGGATCGCTCCCGATTTTATTGCGCCGCGCAACGAATACGGCTTCCAGTTCATCGGTTCGATCAGCGTGGGGGCGCTGCTTCGAGTAGTGCTTGCCGCGGCAAAAACATTCTTGGTAAATATAATTAAAAATAAATAATATTTCTTTGTAAGGAGATAAGAAGTATGAAAGAAACACCCGTAAATAAGATTATGGAAAACACACTTGAAAAAATGCGTGAGATGGTTGATGTTTCCACCATCATCGGTGAGCCGATCCAGACTGGGGATACGACCCTTATTCCCGTTTCAAAGGTTTCATACGGCTTCACCAGCGGCGGAACGGATCTGCCGTCCAAGCAGAACGCCGAACTGTTCGGCGGCGGCGGCGGTGGCGGAATCACGATTTCACCTGTTGCTTTCATCGTTATCCAGGGCGAAAAAGTAAGAATGATGCAGATCAACAACTATACTTCGTCCGCAGACCGCGCAATAGCGATGATTCCTGAACTCGTTGATCAGATCTCGCAGCTTGTCAAGGCTAAGGATGAGCCGAAGGCAGACGAAAACAGCGTGGAATAACCGCAATAATTTATAAAATTTTAATCACCTGCATATAATTAGCAGGTGATTAATTTTGTTCAGAAGATTTTGTCTTTTTTTAGCGCTGATACTGGTTATCCCGGTGAACATGCGGCAGGTTTCGGCGGCGGAGTGCTCGGCTGCAAGCGCTGTTGTGATGGATGCGGATTCGCTCGAGGTGCTGTATGAGAAAAACGCGGACGAGAAACGCTCCATAGCTTCAACAACAAAAATCCTGTCTGCGCTGATCGCCTGTGAAAGCGGAAAACTGGATGAGACCGTTACCGTGACCTGGGATATGGTCAATACGCACGGCTCGCTTCTCGGACTTCGTGAAAATGATAAAATATCTCTTTATGATCTCACGGTCGGCATGATCCTTCCGTCCGGGAATGACGCCGCAAACGCCGTCGCCCTCTATCTCGGCGGAAGCTTTGAGGGTTTTGCCGCTATGATGAACAGAAAAGCGGCAGAAATCGGAATGGTCAATTCCCTGTTCGTCACACCGTCGGGTCTAGATGAGGGAGAGCATCATTCAACGGCACGCGATATGGCTCTGCTTACGGCTTATGCTATGAAAAACGAGACTTTCGCGCAGATCTTTTCCTTGTCAAAGGCGGATGTAACTGTCAGCGGCGAAAAGCTTACCGTATACAATCACAACAGGCTGCTTTGGGAAATGGACGGCTGTGTCGGCGGTAAAACCGGTTTTACGGATAAGGCGGGGCGCTGCCTCGTTTCGGCAGCGCGCAGAAACGGCAATACGCTTATATGTGTTACGCTTAATGCGCCGGATGACTGGAACGATCATCAGAAGCTTTATGAAGAATGCTTTGATAAATATACTCAGCACAACGAATCCGGCAGCATAGAAGTTGCGGCAGTCGGCGGAAATCAGGATCGGATACAGGCAGCGTATAACGCAGACGTAAGCGTGCTGAATGAAGATCTTGTTACAGTGGAGCTGTATGCGCTTCCGTTCGTCTATTGTCCTGTCAAGCAGGGGGATAAGATCGGAAAAGCGGTTATAAAGTATAAAGAAAAGGAGATCCTGACCGTTGCGATAACGGCGCAGGAAAGCGTGGAATATTATTATGCCGAATCCAAATGAGATAAGACTGCAGAAATTTATGGCGGAATGCGGCGTTGCCTCAAGGCGCAAATGCGAACAGCTTATAGAAGAGGGGCGCGTAAAGGTAAACGGTCACCCCGCCGTTCTGGGTTCAAAGGTAAATCCTAAAAAAGATATTGTGACCGTGCGCGGCAAGAGAATCGTAAAACAGACCAAAATGCGTTATATAATGCTCCACAAACCGCGCGGCTACGTCACAACGGTTTCCGATGAGCTGGGCAGAAAAACGGTCATGGACCTGATCGGTTCGGTGAACGAACGCGTTTATCCCGTGGGCAGGCTCGACCGGGATTCGGAGGGCCTTTTGCTTCTTACGAATGACGGCGAGCTGGCAAACGCTCTTATGCACCCGTCCTTTAGTATAGTCAAAACTTATCGGGTCACCGTTCGCCCCGGCGCGGATGACGAAGCGCTGGAAGGCATGAGAAACGGAGTCGAGATCGACGGAGCGAAAACCGCTCCTTGTGAAATAACCGTGCTCAGCGAAAACGCGGATAGATCGGTGCTTGAATTCAAGATACACGAGGGCAGAAACCGTGAGATAAGAAAGATGTGCGAGGCATATGATCTTGAGGTCGCAAGGCTTAAAAGAATAGCTCTCGGTCCTCTTAAGCTCGGTATGCTTTCCGCCGGTGAGCACCGTGAGCTGAATGAAACGGAATTGAAAAAGCTCTTCCGCGCCTGCGGACTGAGCTATGAAAAAAAGAGATAATACACGCTGAACAGGGTTCGAGAAATCGAGCTGAATTTCGCATTTGGCAAAAGGTGACGGAAGCTGAACAAGATATGGTTTAAAGCGAAATTTTTCCGCCGCAAGGGCAAGTTTTCGGCACATCCTGTTCAGCTTTCGCCACCTCTAGGCGTACAATGGTACGTTAGAATTGGCAAAGGCGGAAAGCGCAAAACCGCTCAAGCACTTAACTTGAGCGGTTTTATTCTTTTGTAAAATTTAAAACGGAGCGATGTGAACATCGCTCCTTATAATTTTCTATTTATAAGATAAAATGATTTTTTTTGCGCGGTTCAGCCGGATTTATCGACAGCCTGCGCACTGCTTTTCGGCAGTTCTTTTCTTTTTCCTACTGCAATATAGCTTTATACTAACTCTATATTAATATTATAGAAAATATAGCAAAAAATAGTTGTAATTATATTTACAACGTGATAAAATACCAAAGAATGGATAATTATATTCATAAGAAAATAATACTAAGGAGGATATTCGTGTGAGTGAACTTGCAATAAAGGATACCGAGGCACGCAAAAGGCTTGTTGCTCTTTTTGACGACGGCGTTCTCACCGAGATTGACGCTTTTGCCAAATCGGCAAGCGGCGATGTTGAGGTCGTTGCCGGCTTCGGTACTGTAAACGGTGCTCCGGCATACGCCTTTTCACAGGACGTAACCGTAAACGGCGGCGCCGTAAGCGTTGCTCAGTGCGCGAAAATCAAAAAGATCTATGATCTGGCAACCAAAACAGGCTGCCCCGTTATAGGAGTTTATGATTCAAACGGTATGAATCTCAAAGAGGGATTCGAGGGCCTTTCCGCATACGGCGAGATCGTAAAGGCTTCATCCGCTGTTTCCGGAGTTGTTCCGCAGATATCAGTGATTGCCGGAGCGGCTGTCGGCACAACGGCTCTGATTGCAAATATGGCTGATATCGTTATCGCTGTAAAGGGCGCTGATTTTTATATCACAGCTCCGTCCGAGGTGACTGCCGAGGAGTCGGCAAAGGAAGGTACTGTTGATATCACTGCCGAGGATTACGATTCCGCAGTAAAGGCAGTAAGAGATCTTTTAACTCTGCTGCCGTCAAACAATCTCAGCACGCCGCCGGTCTATGATTTCAGCGAACCTGCGGCTTCAGCCGATACGGGCGCTTCGGCGGCAGAGATCATAAACGCTTCTGCGGATGCAGGCAGTGTTGTTGAGCTCAAGGCTGCGTACGCTGAGAACGTGGTTACCGCTCTTGGCTCTGTCGCAGGCTCAGCCGTCGGCTTTGTAGGATTTGACGGCAAAGCGCTCTGCCCCGCCTGTGCTTATAAAGCCGAAGCTTTTGTGAAGCTTTGTGACGCGTTTAATATCCCGGTCGTTACATTCCTGAATTCGGACGGGCTTTGCAAAGAACGCGAAAACCAGATGCTTGTTGCGGCAACAAAACTCACTGCGGCATACGCGGCGGCAACCTGCCCCAAGCTTTCCGTAATAACCGGCAAGGCAGTCGGCGCTGCTTATATCACGCTTGCCGGCAGAGGTTCAAATGCGGACCTTGCCTATGCGTGGGATACCGCAGTCGTATCTCCGCTCGATACCAAAGCCGCTGTTGCGTTCCTGTATAACGACAGGCTCGCGGCAGGCGAAAACAGAGATGCTCTTGAGAAAGAGTATGAGAGCGATATGGCGTCTCCCTTCACTGCGGCGGCGTGCGGCGCGATAGACGATGTATTTGTTCCGGCAGAAACAAGGGCAAAAATAATCGCTGCGCTTGATGTTCTTGCAGGCAAAAGGGAAACGACAATTCCAAGAAAACATTCGGTTAAATAATCAGGAGGATTTTAAATATGAAAAGATACACAATTACCGTAAACGGCACAGCTTATGATGTAACAGTTGACGAGGCAAACGGCGCTCCTGTTGCTGCTCCCGCACCCGCTGCAGCACCTGCGGCTGCTCCGGCACCTGCAGCGGCTCCTGCTCCTGCTGCCGCACCGGCTCCTGCAGAGGAAAAGGCTGCTCCCGCACCGGCAGGCTCTCAGGGCGCTGTTTCTGTTGACGCTCCGATGCCCGGAACGATTCTTGATGTAAAAACATCGGTTGGCGCTTCCGTAAATGCCGGCGATGTGCTTGTAGTGCTTGAGGCTATGAAGATGGAAAATGATATCGTTGCTCCTCAGGCAGGCACCATCGCTTCCGTAAATGTTTCTAAGGGAGACAGCGTAGACGCAGGTCAGGTCATCATCACGATGAACTGATTTTATCAGGTATATCTCTATTTTCACACTCTGCTCGGCTACAGCAGGGAATCGTGGTTTTTCATAAATTTGTAGTCGGAAAGGCTATGTGAATCAGTATGGCAAAAATAGGCATTACCGAAACCGTCCTCAGAGACGCGCATCAGTCCCTGATCGCGACCAGAATGAGAACGGATGAATTTGAGGGCATACTTGAAAAGATGGATAAGATCGGTTACCATTCGCTCGAATGCTGGGGCGGTGCAACCTTTGACTCCTGCCTGCGCTTTCTTGATGAGGACCCGTGGGACAGACTTCGCCTTATCCGCAAAAAGTGCCCCAATACAAAACTTCAGATGCTTTTCAGAGGTCAGAATATGCTCGGCTACCGTCATTATGCCGATGACCTTGTAGATTATTTCGTTAAAAAGAGTATTGATAACGGTATCGATATTCTGAGAATTTTTGACGCGCTCAATGACGTGCGCAATCTGGAGACCGCTATAAACGCCGCAAAGAAATACGGCGGTCATGTTCAGGCGGCTATTTCTTACACAACCGGCCCTGTATTTGATATCGAGTATTACTGCAACTATGCAAAGCAGCTTGAAAATGCCGGCGCCGATTCTATCTGCATCAAGGATATGGCAGGTCTTTTAACGCCTTACGGCACTTATGATCTTGTTAAAGCCCTCAAGGAAACCGTCAAGATCCCGATACAGCTGCATTCGCACTATACCTCCGGACTTGCTTCTATGGTGCACCTTAAAGGTATCGAAGCAGGCGTAGATGTTATCGATACGGCTATGAGCCCGCTCGCTATGGGCACTTCCCATCCGGCAACGGAATCCATGGTTGCCGCCCTTCAGGGCACGGAGTATGATACCGGGCTCGATCTGAAAGCCCTCACGGAGATCCGTGATTTCTTCAATCCGCTCAGGGAAAAATATCTTGCCGAGGGTCTTCTCAATCCGAAAATGCTCGGCGTAGACGCGAATACGCTTTTGTATCAGGTTCCCGGCGGCATGCTTTCAAACCTGCTCAATCAGCTTAAGCAGGCAGGCAAGGAGGATAAGCTGGAAGAAGTTCTTGCCGAGGTTCCGCGCGTCCGTAAAGACAGCGGTTATCCTCCGCTCGTTACACCTACTTCACAGATCGTGGGAACTCAGTCCGTATTCAATATCATCCTCGGTGAACGCTATAAAATGGTTACGAAGGAATTTAAGGATATGGTTGCCGGTAAATACGGTAAAACGCCCTGCGAGATCGATCCCGATTTCAGAAAGAAGATCTGCGGCGACGAGGAAGTTATCGACTGCCGCCCGGCCGATCTCCTTAAGCCGGAGCTTGATAAGTTCAGAGATGAGATCGCCGAGTATTATGAGCAGGAAGAGGATGTTCTTTCCTATGCGCAGTTCGGTGATGTTGCAATCAAATTCTTCCAGAAGAGAAGAGATAAAAAGTACGGTCTGGACGGCAAGCACGACGATATAGTTAACAAAGTTCACCCTGTGTAAAAAAATGATCTGCGCGCTTCGGATTTTTTAACCCAAGCGCGCATTTTACACGCTTTTTTGTGCTTTTTTGTTGACGATTCGGCACTTAGGTGCTATAATCAATTTATAAACTTTTTATAAATTCATGTATGGGGGTACATAAAAAATGAAAGTTCTCATGATTGGCGGAACAGGACTTCTCGGTTCTGCTGCCGCGCAGATTTTTGTAGACCGCGGAAACGAAATCAAAACTCTTGCGCTTCCTCCGCTTCCCGAAGGCGCTCCGCTTCCCAAGGAGATGGAGATCGTTTTTCAGGATGCCAATAAGCTTACCGATGATGAAATGGTAGAGATGATGCAGGGCTATGATATGTTCGTTTTCGCAACGGGCGTAGACGAAAGAGTTGAGTTCCCTGCACCTGTTTATGACGCATATTATAAGTATAATATCGCTCCTCTTGAAAGATATCTGCCTCTTGCTAAAAAAGCAGGTATGAAGGGCGCTGTTGTATGCGGCTCTTATTTCGCTTGGCTTGCAAAAGAGCGTCCCGATATGAGGCTCACTGAAAAGCATCCTTATATCAGAAGCCGTATAGAGCAGGAAAAGGTTTGCGAAAAGTATTCCGATGCGAACTTCCAGGTCGGCGTTCTTGAGCTTCCTTACATCTTCGGCACACAGCCGGGCAGAAAACCGGTTTGGGTCATCCTCATCGAGCAGCTTCAGAGATTTGAAAAAATGCCGTTTACAATGTATCCGGCAGGCGGCACGGCAATGCTTACCGTTCGTCAGGTCGGCGAAGCTATGGTAGGTGCTGCTGAGCAGGCTTATGCGGCTGCATCAAAGGGCGAGGGCAAATTCCGTGCGTACGGCATTTCCTGCTATAACTACACTTGGAGAAAGTTCCTTAAGATCGTTTACCGCGCTATGGACGGTATTGAGGACAGAAAGATCGTTGACGTTCCGAAGTGGACTTTCCAGGCTTTCGGTCTTTTCATGCGCAAGGATTACGCCAAGAGAAATGTAGATTCCGGTATTGACCCCGTAGGTCTTGCTGATATTATGGGTATGAATCTCTTTATCCCGCTTGACGATTGTAAAGAGCTCGGTTGTACTCCCGATGATATTGAAAAGGCAATCTTTGATTCCATCAAGCTTTCCAAGGAGGCTTTTGAGGGCAAGGCAAAGCTTGTTGAAATGAAAGGCGAATAATAGGTTGATCCTAATAGGGACTGCCAAACGGCAGTCCCTTTAATTTTTTGCTTTCAAATTGGAAAAAAATACCAATTTTTTCCTTGGTTCAACATTTATCCGTTTATTACCCTTGTAACGCCGAGAATTTTGTGATAAATTATATACATTAAAAAAATATTTTGGAAAATTATAAAATTTTTTAAGTTTTTTTCAGTTTAAAGGAATATATATTATGATGGTATTTTTAAATTTGATTGATTCAGCGGAGGATAAAGAGAAATTCAAGCATTTTTATAATAAATATGTTGGCATGGTCATATGGATAGCTAAATCGCGCTTGCGCGATAACCAGTCTCTTGCCGAGGAGTGCGCGCAGGAAACGTTTCTCTATTTCGCAAAGAATTTTTCTAAAATAGAAGAAGTGGATTCGCTGAAAACAAAGTCATATGTAGGAGTTGTTGCAACAGCTTATGCAATAAAATGCTATCACGCTGAATTCGAGCGCTACCCAAAGATTCCCGATATGCCGGAGGGATTCGAAGAAGCGGATGACGCCCTCAGCGTTTATGACACGTATGAACTGAAAGACGCAATATCATCTCTGAACGAGGAGATGCGCACCGTTATTTACATGAAATATGTGTTAGGTATGAACCTAGATGAAATGAGCAAGATGTGCGGAATGTCAGAATATCTTTTAAGAAAGAATATACGTGAGGCACGTGATCTGATAAAGAAGTATCTTGATAAGGAGGATTAGCGATGACCAAATTTGAGAGAGCATGTATCATGTCCTGCAACGAGTGGGCGCGTTCTCTGCCCGATTCGCCTAAGTTCGTTCTGAGCAGAAAAGGCGAACAGCGCCTGCTTTCCATCGTGGACCGTATGGACGGCAAAGTTGTGCGCCGCTTTCCGAGGCGTGTTGCAAGGTTCATTTTGGTTGCCGCTGTTATCGGTGCGCTGCTGATAGCCACTACGGTGTTTGCCGTTATCGGTCAAAGTGATTTTGATATCCTTAAAAAGTCCGATATGTCCGAGTATTCCATAAACGGCTCGGCAGGTCAAAGCGCTTCCGATGATCTGACGGTATCGTATGTGGTTGACGGTTTTGAATTGTCGAAGACGGTATCAAACAACGGCTCTGTGAGTTGTTTCGTGTTTGTTTCTGATGATGGAAGAATGTATTCTGTCAAACTTTCTGATGGCTCGGATGTTTTTGCTTTTGATACGGAAGATTATGAAGCCGAGCATATTATGATTGACGGGATAGAGTATATTCATTATAAGAGTAATGAAGAGTCGAACGGTCTTATCTGGAATTACGGCGGATATATCTACCTTGTTTCCGGCGATATTTCTTTGGAAGACGCACTAAATGTGGCAAAATCCACAAAATAGACACTTACTATTTGTGCAAAACGCCGAATTGGAAAATTTTTCAAATTTTTTTAAAAATCTTTTCAGTTTTTTGTCGGAAAAAGGAATATAGTATATAGAGGTGTAAATCAAAGAATATGAGTAATGTATTAAAATCAAAACCGATCAAACTGTTTCTATGTTTATTTATGATGCTTTCGCTGCTCGCGCCGTGCGCGGCAGTTTCCGCCGCTGAGGCGGAAGAGATAACGCCTATGGCTGCAGTGATAGACAGTTACAGCTGCGGCATCACGATCAGTGGTGTTACTGCTAAGTGTAATGCTTGGTTGCAATCAAGTTATAACGCTACTTTAAGAATCACGATGGAACTCCAGAAAAAGAATTCATCCGGCTATGAGAATGTCAAGACTTGGACAAGCAGTACATATGGCAGGCTGCATTCTATGTCCGAAAGCCGCGCGATCAATCTTCTTTCCGATTACCGCTTAAAGGTTACCTTTACAGCGGGTAATGAGAGCAGGGTAGCATACGCTTACCCAAGCTGATATTTTTCTTAATTTGCCAACACCCCCGGGCCGGTTAGCTTTTTTGGCTGCCGGCCCAATTTTTATATTTGATTCGGAATTGCTCATGAAAAAATGAAAGCGGCGGTGAATCATCACCGCCGCCGTTTTTTTGAAAAATCCGCACATCCGCCGTGGACTGAAGATAACCTGCTCTCTACGCAGGTGGGTTTCATCCGCATTATTTTGTGCTCCCAGCTTCCGCCGAAAGGCGGGAGGTCTGCATACCCATAATGCGAGCCTGAATCCCTTTTAAATTCTTGTTCGGGTTATTTAAGCCCACGGTTGTCGAGATGCACAGACTGTAAACGATTTTTATCCGCCTGAATATTATTGCTCAGTCGGGTCGTAGTATTCAACCTCATACTGCTCTTCAATCTTTTTCATAAGGATATCGGAAACTCTTTCAAATTCTTCTTCATTTTCAATTTCTTCCAGATATTCCTCATCACCGTCATTGATCACCTTTAATATGATAACCTCATAATCGGCGTCAACAACCTCTTCTTCATCGTCTCTGTACTCGGTGATGGCAACGTAAACGCCGCCTTCATCCTCATATCTTTCAAGCAGTTCAAACAGGATTTCATTTCCGTCCTCATCATTAACGGAAATAATGTCCGGTTCGTATACTTCATTCTTGTCAGCCAAGTAAATCACCCGCCTTTCAAGTCAATATTATAATATGAATTCAGCGTTTCGTCAATAGAAATATGTTCCTGTGTAAAATTTACAAAAAAAAATAAAAATGTTGAAAAAAACTATTGACAAACAACAAAAAGTATGCTATTCTTTAGATGAACTTAAGAGGTGGCTGGTAAATCGCAGGGCGCACCGTTAAAGGCGTAAGAAGCATATTTGGAAATCTGCAAAGCAAAAGCCGTTATGCGGAAGCGCAAGGCCAATCGGTAAAGCGTTCGTCTTTATGGTAAACGAGAGACCAAGGTGTTGCCAACAGCGAAATTTAGTTAACCGAAAGGTATTCGAAAAAGCAAAGCAGCGTGCCTTTAAAGATGTCGGTAAAAGCGGTATTCAAAATAATGTATTAACATTAGGTTGCAATTTTGCATAGTAATGAATACAGCAAAGTTATATCGGTAGATTTAAAAGCGAAACAGCCTAAATCAAGGCGTGTGAAAGGCGTCAGGGAAAGTAAGGCAATTCGTAAAAGGTAACAAAGCAAGGATTGCACAGATCAGCCGTTAAGTTCATTATGGAGTATAAGAAAAGGAGGCATTTGTCCAATGGATGTAGAACCTGTTTTGGCAAACGCCTGCAAGGTGTCCGGGTAAAATAACGGTATTGGTATCGACAGAGGACTGCCGGAAGCAGTGGCAGCGGCGGATACGGGCTTTATGAAGTGACTTAAAAGTTATGGCAGGAACCCAGCAAAAGGGCAGCACAGGCGTCTAAAAAATTTAATTTGATGATATAGATTTCTATAAGTTTATATTGAATTTTGGCTTTGCCTGCAAAAGCCTGAAGAGTTATTCTTCAATTTCTCCTTATATTTAAGGAAATAAATATAACAGAAAAGGAATTCAGTCCAATGGGCTAAGCAGATTATTTACGGATCTTATTTATCAAATTTAATATTGAGGTGATTCCTATGTTAAGGAAATTCATCCGATTGATCAAATAATTTGATGGGGTTAGTCCAATGTACAATTAAATAAAAATTCGAGGCTCCCGGCGCGGTAAACGCCGGGAGTTTTTTGCGTTTTTGTTGCTTTTTTATCTTCGGTTATATATAATTGTTTTGTACTTTTATTTAGGAGAGAAATTATGAAAAGCATAAAGGAAGCAGTTGAAAAACGTTTTAAAGAACTGCCGGAGAAAATCATTCAGTTTGGTGAAGGTAATTTCCTGCGAGCTTTTGCGGATTGGTTTGTTGAAAAAGCCAATGCAAACGGAATATTTAACGGAAGCGTTGTTCTTGTTAAGCCCACATCAAGAAAGGCGCGGCTTGATTTTAACGCGCAGAATTCCATGTATACCGTGCTTGAACGCGGCAGGGAAAACGGTGAAAAAACAGATAGATCCACTGTTGTTACAAGTATTTCCCGTTTTATTAGCGCTTATAACGATAGTGATGAATTGTTAAAAATTGCCGCGTCTGAAGAAATAAGCGCCGTTATTTCAAACACAACAGAGGCCGGGATAACATATGTTAACGGAGAAAAATTTGAAGATTTTCCGAATGTTTCCTATCCTGCCAAGCTTTGCCGCCTGCTTTATGAGCGATTCTCAAAGCTCGGCTTCGGCAGCGGTCTTTTGATTCTGCCTGTTGAGCTAATTGAGGATAACGGTGTTCAGCTTAAAAAATGCGTTATTTCTTACGCCGAAGACTGGGCTTTGGGCGAGGATTTTGTAAACTATATTGAAAAAGACTGTAAATTCTGCTCAACGCTTGTGGACAGGATCGTAACAGGCTTTCCCGAAAAGGATTATAACAGCCTATGCGAAAGGCTGGGCTATACGGATAAACTCATGGTTGCCTGCGAGCCATATCATTCCTGGATCATTGAGGGCAAAGAGGAATGGAAAGACAGTTTCCCGATAGACAGAATCTCAAATTGTGTTCAATGGGTAAAAAGCATAGCGCCTTATCGTGAGCGAAAGGTGAAGATCTTAAACGGCGCGCACACGATGTCCGTACTTGCTGCTTACCTCTGCGGCTTTGATATTGTTCGGGACATGATGCATGACTCTGATTTTTACGATTATCTGAACTTGGGTATCGAAAACGAGATCATTCCCACCATAGATATGGATAAAACAGAACTTGAGCAGTTTAAAAACAGTGTTTTTGAACGCTTTGACAATCCGTTTATAGACCATAAACTGCTTGATATTTCCCTGAACAGTGTTTCAAAATTCAAAGCGCGCTGTTTGCCGTCCGTATTGCAGTATATTGAAGAGTTTAATACCGCTCCGCCGCTTTTGTCCTTTGCGCTTGCCGCACTGATCCGTTTTTATAACGGTAAATTTGATGAAAACGGAGATTTTGTATCCTACCGTTCCGATGAAAAATATTGTATCAGGGACTCGGAAGATGTGTTAAAGGCGTTTGACAGCGCTTTCAAAACGCAGGATCCTGTAAAGCGCATACTTGCTGACGAATCGCTCTGGGGTATGGATCTGACTGCCGTCTGTGATCTGGCGGATAAGGTCAAAGCTGCGTTTGAGGATATCGAAACGCTCGGAATGCGCGCGGCGTTAAAGAAGGTGTGCGGCAATGAATAAGCTGTTTAAAATCCATGAAAAAGATAATGTTGCGGTTGCTCTTTGCGATCTGAAAGCCGGATATTCCGAAAACGGCGTTACGCTCAACAGCGATGTGCCGTTCGGGCACAAGGTGCTTTTGTGCGATGTGCCTGCCGGCGAAGATATCATCAAGTACGGCTATCCTATCGGCAGAGCAGTCCATGACCTCACCGCCGGAGAATATGTTCATTCCCACAATCTGAAAACGCATCTCGGTGACGGGCCGGTCTCCTATTTTTATACGGGTGGTGCCAATACCTATTCGCCCGAACATACGGATAGGACATTCAACGGATATAAAAGAGAAAACGGCGATGTCGGCATAAGAAATGAGCTTTGGATCATTCCCACTGTCGGCTGTGTCAACAAGCTTTGCGAAAAGCTTAAAAACGAGGCGGTCAGTCGGTTCGGTCTTGATGAAAGCGACGTTAAGGCGTTTGCCCATCCTTACGGCTGTTCCCAGATGGGTGATGATCTTGAAAACACGCAGAAGCTTCTCGCCGCTCTTGTGGATCATCCGAACGCGGCAGGCGTGCTTGTTGTTTCACTCGGTTGTGAAAACAACAACCTCGGCGAGTTTAAGCCGTTTCTTAAAAAATATAATGACAGCCGTGTGAAATTCCTTGTTGCGCAGGATGAATCCGATGAGTTTTCTGCAGGAATGGAACTGCTCAGCGAACTGAACAAATACAGAAAAACGTTCAAAAGAACGCAGATACCCATCAACAAGCTTAAGATAGGTCTGAAATGCGGTGGGTCTGACGCGTTTTCGGGAATCACCGCAAACGCGCTCTGCGGCAGGGTGACGGACGCGCTGACCGCAGCCGGCGCAACCTGTGTTCTGACCGAAACGCCGGAAATGTTCGGCGCTGAGACCATACTGATGCAGCGCGCGCAGAGCGAAAGTGTTTTCCATGATATTGTTGGTATGATAGACGGTTTCAAGGATTATTTCACGTCAAGAAATCAGCCCGTTTACGAAAATCCCTCACCGGGAAATAAGGCGGGCGGCATTACAACGCTTGAGGAAAAAAGCCTCGGCTGTATTCAAAAGGGCGGCAGCGCGGTCGTTACCCGTGTGCTGGATTATGCCGATACGGCGTCAGGCGGCGGACTTCAGCTGCTGTACGGACCGGGCAACGATATCGTTTCCACCACTGCTCTTACCGCCGCGGGCGTGCATATGATCTTGTTTACAACAGGCAGGGGAACACCGCTCGGCTCGGCGGTGCCGACGGTGAAGATCGCCTCCAATTCCGCATTGGCGCAGAGAAAACCCGGCTGGATAGATTTTGACGCCGGCGTTCTGCTCAGCGGCGTTGCGTTCGAAGAGGCAAGGGATACGCTGATCTCTCTTATGATGAAAACCACTTCGGGTGAAAAAACCAAGAACGAGCAAAACGGCGTTTTTGAATTTGCCGTGTTTAAAAACGGCGTAACCATGTAAGCTTTATCCTTTGGGCTTGACAATCCTAAATTTATTTGTTAATATTATTTCAATATAGAACGGCTGGGAAAAAGAGGAGTATTTTTCCGCTTGCTTTCAGAGAGCAGCCGGCAGGTGCAAGGCTGTAAGCAATGAAAAAGAAGGTAGCTTTTGAGCCGGCGGGGTGAAACCAAGTAGCTTCGTCCGTTGTTCCGCGTTAAGGAAAAGAGCGGCGCTTTATGCGCAATTTGAGTGGTACCGCGGAAATCATGCTTTCGTCTCATTATCGGGACGAAAGCTTTTTGTTTTTATATGAAATTTTAGCGGCTTTGCCGCGCAGGAGTTGATTTTATGGCAAAAGAACTTGCAAAGCAGTATAACCCTGCCGAAGTGGAGGATCGCACCTATAAATTCTGGTGTGACAACAAATACTTCCACGCAGAGGTAAACAAGGATAAAAAACCGTATACCATCGTGATTCCGCCCCCGAATATCACGGGGCAGCTTCATATGGGGCATGCGCTCGATAACACGCTTCAGGATATTCTGATCCGCTGGCGCAGGATGCAGGGCTATGAAGCGCTTTGGCTGCCGGGCACGGACCATGCGTCTATTGCTACCGAAGCTAAGATCGTTGAGGCAATGCGTAAAGAGGGCTTAACAAAAGAGGACATCGGCAGAGATGAATTTTTAAAGCGTGCATGGGCGTGGAAAGATCAGTACGGCTCAAGGATTATTGAGCAGCTCAAAAAAATGGGCTCCTCCTGTGATTGGGACAGGGAACGCTTTACTATGGATGAGGGCTGTTCCAAAGCGGTCAAGGAAGTATTCGTCAATCTTTATAACAAAGGTCTTATCTATCAGGGCAAGAGAATGGTAAACTGGTGTCCGCACTGCCGCACCACGATCTCCGACGCGGAGGTAGAGTATGAAGATCAGGCAGGTCATTTTTGGCATCTTCGCTATCCGTTCAAGGACGGAAGCGGCTATGTTGAGCTTGCCACCACAAGACCTGAGACCATGCTCGGCGATACTGCCGTTGCTGTAAACCCCAATGATGAGCGCTATCAGGATATCATCGGCAAAACCCTTATTCTGCCGATCGTTCACAGAGAGATACCTGTTGTTGCCGATGAATATGTTGATATCGAGTTCGGCACGGGCGTTGTTAAAATTACACCCGCTCATGACCCGAACGACTATGAAGTGGGTCTGCGCCATAACCTTGAAATTATAGATGTTATGACGGACGACGGTCATATCGCGGACGGCTGGGGCAAGTACAGCGGTATGGACCGTTACGAGTGCAGCAAGGAGATCGTTAAGGACCTTGAGGCGGAGGGCGCTCTTATTAAAGTTGAGGATTACAGCCACAACGTAGGCACCTGCTACCGCTGCCATTCCACAATCGAGCCGCGCCTTTCAAAGCAGTGGTTCGTTAAAATGGAACCGCTCGCAAAGCCTGCGATAGACGCTGTAAAAGAGGGCAAAGTCAAATTCGTTCCCGAAAGATTCAGCAAGATCTATTATCACTGGATGGAAAATATCAAAGATTGGTGTATTTCCCGTCAGCTCTGGTGGGGGCACAGAATCCCTGCGTATTACTGCGCCGACTGCGGCGAGGTTATCGTTTCAAAAGAGGATGTTAAAAAATGCCCCAAGTGCGGCGGCACGCATATCGAGCAGGACCCCGACACGCTTGACACTTGGTTCAGTTCGGCGCTCTGGCCTTTCAGCACGCTCGGCTGGCCGGATAAAACACCCGAGCTTGATTATTTTTATCCCACAAACACACTTGTAACCGGATATGATATCATCTTCTTCTGGGTTGCGAGAATGATATTCTCCGCTGTTGCGCACACAGGTGAAGTTCCGTTTGACACGGTGCTGATCCACGGCCTTGTGCGTGATGCCCAGGGCAGAAAGATGAGCAAGTCCCTCGGCAACGGTATAGACCCGCTTGAGATAATAGACGAATACGGCGCTGACGCTCTGCGCTTTACGCTTGCAACGGGTAATTCCCCCGGAAATGATATGCGCTTTTCGGACGACAAGGTAAAGGCCTCTCGTAATTTCGCGAACAAGCTTTGGAACGCCGCCCGATTTGTGCTGATGTATCTCGGCGATGACTATCAATTCCCCGGTCTGCCCGAAGAACTTGCACCTGAGGACAAGTGGATCATCTCAAAGGTAAACACGCTTGCCAAAGAAGTTACTGCGAATCTTGAAAAGTTTGAACTCGGCGTTGCCATTCAGAAACTATATGATTTTATCTGGGATGTTTTCTGCGACTGGTATATCGAGATCTCCAAGATTAGGCTGCAGAGCGGTGAGGATGCGGATACCGCCAAGGCTGTCCTTGTATATGTTCTGACGGATATCCTCAAACTGCTTCATCCGTTTATGCCGTTTATCACCGAGGAGATCTATCAGGCGATTCCGCACGATACGGAATCCATCATGATCTCCGAGTGGGTGGAATATGATGAAGCGCTTAACTTCTCGGCAGAG
Organism: uncultured Oscillospiraceae bacterium; assembly: GCA_900539845.1. Classification (GTDB taxonomy): domain Bacteria; phylum Bacillota; class Clostridia; order Oscillospirales; family Acutalibacteraceae; genus Eubacterium_R; species Eubacterium_R faecavium. Next base: position 263,893 of record UQDP01000001.1, read on the forward strand.
GAAGAGCAGATCGAAAAGATCATGGCGGCCGTAAGGGCGATAAGAAACCGCAGAGCGGAGATGAATATTCCGCCAAGCAGGAAAGCGGCTGTCTATGTTGAAACCGAAGACGCCGATACGTTTCATTACGGCGCTGAATTTATCAAACGCCTTGCTTATGCCGGAGAAGTTACCGTTTCCGCTTCTTTTGAGGATCTCGGAAATGTGGTGACTATGGTAACGGATTGCGCTAAGATATATATTCCGATGGGTGAGCTCGTCGATTTTGAGGCGGAGAGAAAACGCCTGGAAAAAGAGCTTGCCGCCGCGCAGGATAAGCTTGATTTTATAAACAAAAAGCTGAATAATCCCGGTTTTGTAAATAAGGCGCCTGAAAAAGTTGTAAATCAGAATCGTGAGGACGCCGCTAAACTTCAGGAAAAGATAGCGGGTATCAGAGATTCGCTCGATTCTCTCGGAAAGTGATTTTGAATGAATTATGAAAATGCAATAGAAATCATGCAGCAAAAAGAAAGCCTCGGCATCAAGCCGGGGCTTTCCAACGTGAGCAGCCTGCTTGCAAAAATGGGCGATCCGCAGGAACAGCTCAGGATCATTCATATAGCCGGCACGAACGGCAAGGGCACAGTAGCGAATCTGATAGCCGGCGGCCTTGCGGACTGCGGTTTTAAAGTCGGGCTTTTCACGTCTCCGTGGGTAGTGGATTACCGGGAACAGATTCAGATAAACGGCGAGTATATACCCGAAAACCGCCTTGCCGATTATGTTTGCGAATATCAGAATGAGCCTGCAACGGAGTTTGAACTGCTCACAGCGATCATGTATAAATACTTTTATGACGAGCAGGTTGATTTTGCCGTTGTTGAGTGCGGAATGGGCGGTGCGTATGATTCCACAAACGCCTTTTCACATCCCGAGCTTTGCGTGATAACGTCGGTTTCCATGGATCACATGAATTTCCTCGGAGACAGCCTTTATAAGATCGCGTTGCAAAAAGCAGGTATCATAAAGGAAAACTGTACCTGCATTCTGTACCCGAATCCGCACTGTGAATCTGTTTTTGCCGAAAGATGCGCTCAAACTGAAAGCAGGCTCATAAAAGTGCGTGACAAAGGCGAATTCAGATCCAATAATCTTGCCGTTGCAAAAGAGTGTATGGCTTATCTTCATCAGTGTGTGCAGCTGGAATATCCCGCTCTGCCCGCGCGGCAGGAAATGATTCACGATCATATCATGCTGGACGGCGCACATAATGTAAACGGAGCAATGGCGTTGTATTCGGCGCTTCCCGATAAAAATATTTCCGCCGTCATATCTATGATGGCGGATAAGGATTGCAGTGCTTATCTTAAAATCATCGCCCCGCGATGCAAAAAGATCATCGCAACACAAGCCTCAAACCGCCGCGCTCTTCCTGCAGAAATGCTTGCGGCGATTGCGAGAAATTACTGCCCCGATGTAATTGTGGAAAAGATTCCGTCTTGCGCGGTTGAGCTTGCAAAACAAGATAAGAATTTTATTTTGGTGTGCGGTTCGTTTTTTCTTGCAAGGGATGTCCGAAAAAAATTGATCTGATATCAAAATTCGATAAATTATTTATATCCGCTTTGGTATATTTACTAAAGCGGATACTTTTTTATGGAGTGAAAAATATGAATGTTACAATCGAATCAAGCGGCAATTTAATGATAGCGTATCTTATCGGCGAGCTTGATCATCACAGCGCCGGCGAGATCCGGGTAAAAATAGACGCTGCCGTAAGCTGCAAAAAGCCGAATCATCTGATACTTGATTTTAAAAATGTTTCGTTTATGGATTCAAGCGGAATAGGTCTTGTTATGGGCAGGTATCGGCTTATGCAGAATCACCATGGCAGCGTGGAAATCCGAAATGTGACTTCGCAGACCAAAAAGATCATGGAACTTGCGGGTCTCGGAAGAATAGCAGTTATCAATGAGATAAAAGACAGATAAAGGAGTACGAAAATGCATAATGAATTCAGACTCACAGTAAGCAGCAAGAGCGTGAACGAGGGCTTTGCAAGGGTGGTTGTCTCTTCTTTTATAGCGCCTCTTGACCCCACACTTGAGGAAATGGCGGATCTTAAGACCGCTGTTTCCGAAGCCGTAACGAACTGTATAGTTCATGGCTATAAGGATAAGTACGGCAAAATTTACATAACCGGCAGAATCGATGATTCCACCGTTAAAATTATTATAAGGGACAAGGGCTGCGGAATAGAAAACATAGAACAGGCAATGACTCCTCTTTTCACAACAGGTGAGGGAGAACGTGCCGGTCTCGGTTTTACCGTTATGGAAAGCTTTTGCGATAAGGTTACGGTCCGCTCCAAGCTGAACGGCGGCACGAGCGTAACCCTTGTCAAAAGAATAGAGGGAAAAAGCAAATGGTAAAAAGCCTGCGCGATGAGATGATAGAGGAAAATATAGGCCTCGTTCATTCGATCGCAAAGCGTTTCACAGGTCGCGGCGTTGATTATGAAGATCTTTTTCAGTCGGGCTGTATCGGACTTATCAAAGCAGTCGATCATTTTGACGAATCCAAAGGCTTTAAATTTTCAACATATGCGGTTCCTGTTATAATGGGGGAGATACGCAGGCTGTTCAGAGACGGCGGAGCAATAAAAGTCAGCCGTTCGCTGAAGGAAAAATCCGTCAGAGCGCAGGTGCTGAAAGAACGCTTCGCTAAAAAGGAACTGAGGGAGCCTACTGTCGGTGAGCTTTCGCAAATGCTCGGATGTGATATAAATGAAACCGCCGAGATACTGAATGTAATCAATCCGATGCTCTCCCTGAATTCTTTCGGCGAGGACGGGGATGAAAATATGGATATCCCCGTAGACGAGCAGGATGAGATGTTTGACCGCCTGTCTCTTTCTCAGGTCATGGAAACGCTCAGCAGCCGGGAAAAAGAACTGATAGACTATCGCTATTTTAAAGGGCAGACCCAGAGCGTAACGGCAAAGGCTCTCGGCGTTTCCCAAGTGCAGGTGTCAAGAAAAGAAAAAGAGATACTTAAAAAGCTTCGCCGTCTGCTGAATTGAAAAGACCCGGTTTGCATAGCTGCAAGTCGGGTCTCATCTTTTACAGATTATTCAAATCATAAGGCGTTTTCTGGTATACAAAATAGTTCAGCCAGTTGGAGAAGATCAGATTCCCCGCGCTTTTCCAATTCATCTTCGGCACAAGGTTTATGTCGTCGTTTGGAAAATAGTTTACCGGCTTTTTGATAGGCAGTCCTTTTTCCAGATCTCTGAAGTACTCTTTTGCAAGTGTATCACGGTCATATTCGCTGTGCCCTGTAACATAGAAATTGCGGCAGTCCATATCGGAAATGATATGGATCCCGGCTTCTTCGCTGTATGAGATGATCTGCAGGTCCTTGACCTTTGCGATATCCGATGTGTTCAGCTCCCATTCACGGGAATGCGGCACGTAAAAAACATCGTCCATACCCCGCATAAGCGGATGTGTAACATCAAGACTGATATGAGGATAAACACCAAACCTTTTTTCGGGCAGGTCGCGCGGTTTTACCCCGTATTTGTAATACAAAGCGGCAAACGCTCCCCAGCACAGATACATCGTTGAGTATACGTTGGTTTTCGTCCAATCGAATATTTCGCAAAGCTCATCCCAAAAATCAACGTCTTCAAATTTAATGTCCGCCAGCGGCGCGCCGGTAATGATCATTCCGTCATATCTGTTGTGTTTTACATCACGGAAGGTTTTGTAGAATTTAAGCATGTGCTCCACAGGCGTGTTTTTGGATACATGCGTAGATGCCTGCAAAAGCTCAACATTTATTTGCAGCGGAGAATTGGATAAAAGCCTAAGAAGCTGTGTTTCCGTAACGATTTTCGTCGGCATAAGATTCAGTATTATGATGTTAAGCGGACGTATATCCTGCGTATCCGCCCTGCGGTTGCTCATAACAAATACGTTCTCAAGTTCAAGACTTTGCTTTGCCGGCAGCTCCTCGTCGATTCTGATAGGCATTTTATCACCCCTTTAATATAATGTAATAAAATAATATATACCGTTTAATAAGGTGAATTCAATTATAGCAAATAAAAAATACAAATGCAACCGCATTTTTTTGTGAAAAAAGACGAAAGCAAAAAAAATCTGAAATTTACCAAAAAAACTTGTTGACATTTCTTTTTTGATGTGGTAATATAGTCAAGCGCTCGAGAGAGGGCGCAGCAAAGGACCTTGAAAATTGAACAACGACGAAAGAAAAGGAACCCGAGATTCAAGAGAGTAAAGAAGTACTCGAGTAATAAAGGAACGACAGAGTTCGCGAGCGAAGAGCTTGAAGGATTGAGGTTGATACAGTTCCGGAAGGGACTGATATTGATAGAATAGTTTTAAGAGTTTGATCCTGGCTCAGGACGAACGCTGGCGGCGTGCCTAACACATGCAAGTCGAACGAAGCTTGACGAAAGATTTCTTCGGAATGAATTCAGATATGACTGAGTGGCGGACGGGTGAGTAACGCGTGAGCAACCTGCCCTTCAGAGGGGGATAGCGTCTGGAAACGGACGGTAATACCGCATAACGTACAGGGATCGCATGATCTTTGTACCAAAACTGAGGTGCTGAAGGATGGGCTCGCGTTGGATTAGATAGTTGGTGGGGTAACGGCCTACCAAGTCGACGATCCATAGCCGGACTGAGAGGTTGAACGGCCACATTGGGACTGAGACACGGCCCAGACTCCTACGGGAGGCAGCAGTGGGGAATATTGCACAATGGGGGAAACCCTGATGCAGCAACGCCGCGTGAAGGAAGACGGTTTTCGGATTGTAAACTTCTGTTCTTAGTGAAGATAGTGACGGTAGCTAAGGAGCAAGCCACGGCTAACTACGTGCCAGCAGCCGCGGTAATACGTAGGTGGCAAGCGTTGTCCGGAATTACTGGGTGTAAAGGGAGCGCAGGCGGGAAGCCAAGTCAGCTGTGAAAACTACAGGCTTAACTTGTAGACTGCAGTTGAAACTGGTTTTCTTGAGTGAAGTAGAGGTTGGCGGAATTCCGAGTGTAGCGGTGAAATGCGTAGATATTCGGAGGAACACCGGTGGCGAAGGCGGCCAACTGGGCTTTAACTGACGCTGAGGCTCGAAAGTGTGGGGAGCAAACAGGATTAGATACCCTGGTAGTCCACACTGTAAACGATGATTACTAGGT
>UQDP01000002.1 GCA_900539845.1 uncultured Oscillospiraceae bacterium
CTTGAGCGGCTTTGCGCTTTCCGCCTTTGCCAATTCTACCGTACCATCGTACGCCTACGAATTGCCAAATGCGAAATTCAGCTCGATTTATCGAACCCTGTTCAGCGTGTAGGGATACATACTTTTCTTATTTTATAACTTTTTCTACACGCTGAAGCGGACTTTTTCAGGTCCGCTTTTTTTTGTTGAAATTTTTGTTAATTTTAAAAATTGGTATTGTTATATATTCTTAATTACTATATAATACTTATTAATTGAAATTTATACGGACTTATAAACCGTTCGTTTTGAAAGTGAGAGAATCATAAATGATACTGACGAAGGATATCGGAATAGATTTAGGCACGGAAAACACGCTGATCTGCGACAGAAAAGGAAGAATACTCATCAGAGAGCCTTCCGTTGTTGCCGTAGATGTAAAATCACGCCGCGTGCTCGCAACAGGAAATGAAGCAAAGGCAATGATCGGCAGAACTCCGGGTTCGATCATTGCCGTAAAACCGCTTAAGGACGGAGTAATCGCAGACTTTGACATGACGGCTGATATGCTCCACAATTTTATATATCGTTCATCAAAGACCTCCATGTTTACAAAAACAAGGGTTGTTATAACCGTTCCCAGCGGAGTCACCGAGGTTGAGAGAAGAGCCGTTGAGGACGCGGCAAGAGCTGCCGGCGCGCAGGAAGTAGAACTGATAGAAGAGCCCATGGCGGCAGCGCTCGGCGCTGGTCTGCCCGTTTTTGAAGCATCCGGCTCCATGGTTGTCGACATCGGCGGCGGCACCTGTGACGTTGCCGTTATGTCCCTCGGCGGAATCGCGGCAAGAAAAAGTGTTAAAATTGCAGGAAACGCTCTTAACGAAACGATTATAAATCACATGAAAAGAGCCCATAATCTGCTTATAGGAGATGTTACGGCAGAAGAGATTAAAATAAAGATCGGCTCTGTTTCTGAATATGACGGTGAGGGCGCAATGGAGGTCAGGGGCCGTAATCTGACTGACGGACTTCCCAATTCCATAGAGATAACAAGCGAAGAGATACGGAATGTACTGCTTGAACCTGTAAGCGAGATTGTTGAGGCAATAAGAGAGACACTTGAAGTAACTCTGCCCGAGCTTGCTTCAGACATAATAGACCGCGGCATTTATGTGACCGGCGGCACAGCGCTGCTGAGAGGTCTGCCCGATCTTATTGCCAAGGAAACTAAAATTGCCGTTCATCTGCCGGAAAATCCGATGGACGTAGTAGCGATAGGCACATCAGTTAAACTCAGAAGGGCACGATAAATATGAAGCAGCTTTTTAAAAGCAGACGCCTGAAAGTGATTGCAGGGGTAATTGCCCTGCTGCTTGTGGGCGCACTGATATGCGCGGCAAACGGACGCGGCGAAACGGCGCAGTCCGGCATTATCGGCACCGTTTTCACGCCTGCGAACTGGCTTGCGACAAAAATATCCGACGGTATTACATATGTTTTCGGCGAAGCAACCGGAAACGCCGAATACCTTGACAGGATAAATGAGCTTGAAAATCAGGTGGGTTCGCTGCAGGATCAGCTTGCCGATTACGAAAACCTGCAAAAGCAGAATCAGCTTTACAAGGACGCGCTTGAACTTAAAGAGGAAAACCCCGATTACACATTCGTGGAGGCAAAAGCCGTAAGCCGTGACGCTGCGGACATTTTCGGCTCATACACCATAAACAAGGGAACAACAAGCGGAATCAGCGACGGTGACGCTGTGCTTTACGGAAATTACATCGTTGGAATCATAGACCGCGCTTATCCCACTTACAGCGTTGTAAAGACCATACTTGACCCTGACTTTTCGGTATCCGCGTACGAAATCGTGTCAGGCGAAATATCCTATGTTACCGGCAGAGCGGAGCTTGCGCCGGACGGCAAATGCACCATGGCAAATCTCGATTCATCCACCTCGGTTACTTACGGCTCTATTATAGCGACCGCGGGAATAAGCGGAAATATACCCGAGGGGCTGATCATCGGAACGGTTGAGGAAATTGAAGAGGACAACGCGTCAATTGCTTCCTATGCGGTCATAAAACCCGGAGTTGACGTGAACAACATTTCAAACTGCCTTGTGCTGACCGGCTACGAAAGCGAGGCGCAGTAATGGATCTTTCCTATAAACAGCGCACTCTGAAAACAGTAATATATTTTTTGCTTGTTGCAGCCGCAGCGCTCATTCAGAATACACCGGGCCTGACGATAGAAATAGGCGGAGCAAGATGTTTTCTTTTGCTTCCCGTATGCATGATACTCGGTACCGGCGAGGATGAGAGGTTCGCCGCCGTACTTGCCCTTGCCGGCGGAATGCTCTGGGATCTGAGCTCAGGAGTGCATCTCGGTTTCAATGCCATCTATATGTGTATCATGTGCTTTTTCGGTTCGGCGCTCATCACTTATATCATCAGAAATACTTTTTTGGCTAATTTTATTTTCAGCGTGTTTTTCATATTCCTATACTGCCTGCTTTACTGGCTTTTGTTTATAATCATACGGGATGTAAGAGGAGCGGAGCTTACATTATTCACCTTTTATCTTCCCAGCGCAGTTTATACAACTTTTGTTACGCCTTTGATCTACCTGAGTCTCAGACCGCTGAAAAACAAACTGAATAAACCCATAAGGGTTTTGAATTGATAAAAAGGACGGATTTAACTTGAGAAGCAGACATTTCAGCTTCAGAGCTTTTATTGCGATCATACTTGTTTTCGCAATTATATTCACTTTCGGATATACGCTTTATGACATACAAATCGTAAACGGTGAATATTACAGCGCGCAAAACAGCACTGTGAGGACTTACACCGTTAAAATAGAAGCGGCAAGAGGAGAAATCGTGGACAGAAACGGAAATCCCCTTGTAACAAACAGGCAGGGAAATTCCATCATTCTTGACGCAGCCTATTTTCCGTCAAATAAAGACAATGCCGCGAGAAACGCGATCATCGTAAATCTGATCCGCCTGTTTGAAAAAAACGGAGAGGAATATGTAAACAATCTTCCCCTCAGACAAAACGGCGATACCATTGAATTTACCGAGGACGAGGACGCCGTTGCCACAATGAAAAGCAAAGATATGTTCAATCTTCAGAAATACGCTACTGCGCAGAACTGTTTTGACGCTATGGTCGAAATGTACGGTCTGGAGGATATGGACACCGAGACCGCCCTGAAAGTGGGCGCAATAAGATATGAGCTGACCCGCCTTATGTTCTCTATTGAGAATCCCGTTACAATCGCGGACGACGTCAGCGACGAAACAGTGGCTGAGATAAAAGAAGATACGCAGAATTACCTCGGAGCAAATATAAAAGCGGTTGCATACAGGGAATATACCGATTCTTCGCTTGCCCCCCATATTTTGGGCACAATAAGAAAGATCAATGCCGAGGAGTATTCGGAGCTGCGCGATGAGGGCTACGGAATCAACGACACGATCGGCGAAAGCGGCATAGAATCCGCTATGGAGAGCGAACTGCGCGGCACCCCCGGTGAGCTTACAATAACGATAGACGCCGACGGCAACGTGACCGAAGAGATAACGAAAGAACCCATTCAGGGCAACACCGTTGTGCTCACGATAGACCGTGATCTTCAGCGCATAGCGCAGCAGCAGCTTGAGGCGGTCTGCAATGAGATCAGCTCAACAGACGGAGCCGGAGCCGTTGTGGTTGAAGATGTAACAACCGGAGGTGTTCTTGCGGCAGCGTCTTATCCCACCTACGATCTTCAGGATTATTATGACAATTATTCCTCGCTCGTGTCGAATTCCCGCCAGCCGCTTTTCAACAGGTTTGCACTCGGCACATATGCTCCCGGTTCAACCTTTAAGCCCGCCATGGCATGCGCTGCGCTTGAGGAAGGCATTATAGATGAAAACACCACCTTCCGCTGCAGCGGCGTATGGCAATACTACGATGTTACATTCCAATGCCTGAACCGCCGGGCACATGGCTCGGAAAACATTCGTGAAGCCCTCAGGGATTCCTGCAACGTATTTTTCTATAACTGCGCAGACAGACTGGGAATCACAAAAATGAACGAATACGCTTCCATGTTCGGCTTGGGCGAGCAAACAGGAGTAGAGATAAACGAGGCGTCCGGTGTGCTTGCAGGGCCGGCAAGCGCCGAAAGATACAACAGAGTATGGCAGATGGGCGACACCATTCAAAGCGGTATCGGTCAGTCCGACAACTTATTTACTCCCCTGCAGCTTGCAAATTACTGCGCCACAGTCGCAAACGGCGGAACAAGATACGATATGCATTTTGTCAAATCGATCATCAACACCTCAAGCGGCTCCATTGAAGAAACGGGAGCAACCGTTGCGGAAGAGCTTCCCATTGCCGACAGTACATTTAAGATCGTGCACGAAGGTATGCGAATGGTTGCGCAGCAATACACGCTCAACTCCATCTTCAAAAATTCCGGCGTGGACGTTGCCTGCAAAACAGGTACATCGCAGGTCATAAGAAACGGTAAAGAGGACAATAACGGTTTCCTGATCACCTTCGCGCCTTATGAGAATCCCGAAATTTCAATTGCTTCGGCAATTGAGCTAGCCGGGTCAGGTACATCAACAGCCGAGCTGACTTCTTCGATCATCGAATATTATTATTCAAACAATACGGACGAACTGCCTGCTCAAAGCACGGGTACGCTTCTTGAATAATTGGGCGCTTTAGTAAATTATTGTTGAATATAATTATAATTTATGGTATTATTTTACTGTCAGTTTTGTATAAACAACTTTATCAACAGGCAGAATCCATCCGTTTGCAACCGTTTATGCCTGTTTATGAATAATTGAGAGAGGTAATTTATGAATATTGCTCTTATTGCACATGATGCAAAAAAAGAACTTCTTGTTCAGTTTTGCATTGCCTATTGCGGAATCATGAGCCGCCATGACCTGTGCGCCACGGGCACGACCGGCAAGCTTGTTCATGATGCAACGGGCCTTAATATAAATTGTTTTCTTGCAGGCAGCCAGGGCGGCGGCCAGCAGGTAGCAAGCAGGATCGCCTGCAATGAGATCGATCTGCTGATTTTCTTCAGAGATCCGCTCAATCCAAAGCCGCATGAACCGAGCGACAATGATCTGCTCAGGCTCTGCGATGTGCACAACATTCCGTTTGCAACAAACATAGCAACGGCGGAAGCGCTGATTAGAGGCGTTGAGCGGGGAGATTTTGAATGGCGGGAGATCGTGAACCCGCGGTATAATTCCTAAATGAACGGGCAGGTGCAAACCCGCCCTGTTTTTTTCCGGCAGAGGTATCGGCAGAAAGCACTGTCTTCGCCGATCGGTTGCCCTTAATTTGATATGACTGTAAACATGGGCAACACCTTATCAGGATACGGATAAGGCGCGGCATTTTTTGATTGCCTGTTTGCAGTCTGAAAGGCTATGGTATTTTTATGGCACTTATGACGAAAGCAATTAAAGGCACAAAAGATGTGCTCCCGAATGAAGTTTATAAAAATCAGTATATTGAAAGCACGGCGCTTGATGTGGCTGAAAGATTCGGTTTTAAAGAAATACGCACGCCCGTGTTTGAGCACACGGAATTGTTTCAGCGCGGAGTCGGAGATACAACGGATGTTGTTCAAAAGGAAATGTATACTTTTGACGACAAAGGCGGAAGAAGCATAACACTGCGCCCCGAAGGCACAGCAGGCGCTGCACGCAGCTTTCTCGAAAACGGGCTTTGCAATGAAACCCTGCCGCAGAAAGTGTGTTATATAACCTCCTGCTACCGATATGAAAAGCCGCAGGCAGGCAGGCTGCGCGAATTTCACCAGTTCGGCGTGGAGTGTTTCGGCGCCTCCTCCCCTCTTGCGGACGCGGAAATCATATCGCTCGCGGACACATTGTTTAAAGAACTCGGTATCAACGGGCTGTCACTTGAGATAAATTCTATAGGATGCCCGACCTGCCGCGCCGAATATCACAAGGCACTCAAAGAATACTTCTCGGCAAGGAAAGACGAGCTTTGCGACACCTGCCGTGACCGTTTGGACAGGAATCCCATGAGAATACTGGACTGCAAATCGCCCGTATGCTCGGAGATTGCAAAGGACGCACCTATCGTTCTTGACTATCTCTGCGACGAATGCAGGGAGCATTTTGAAAAGGTAAAAGACTGCTTAAAAGCGCTGAACATCCAATTCACCGTAAATCCGCGCATAGTAAGAGGTCTTGATTATTACACGAAAACCGTGTTTGAATTTGTATCCGATTCCATAGGCGCGCAGGGCACGGTCTGCGGCGGCGGCAGATACGACGGTCTTATAGAAGAATTAGGCGGTCAGAAAACGCCGTCGCTCGGTTTCGCGCTCGGACTCGAAAGACTTATGCTGCTCATGGAGGCGCAGAGATGCGAATTTCCGAAACAGAGCATGCCCGATCTGTTCATTGCCGCAATGGGCGAGAAAGCACAGATGAAAGCCGTCGAGATCGCTTCTGACATGCGCGCGGAGGGCTTCACCTGCCTTTATGATGTGAACGGCAGAGGGCTGAGAGCGCAGATGAAATACGCCAATAAGCTGGGGGCAAAATATATCGTTGTGCTTGGCGACGAAGAAACACAAAGCGGAATTGCAAAGCTTAAAAATATGGAGAGCGGCGAAGAGACCGAGATTGCCCTGCAAACATTTGTCAGCGGCTTTTACAGCGTTTCGCTTGAAAAAGAACTGGACGATCTTAAAATAAACGGAGAGGAATTCGACTTCAATTCGCTTTTCGGCGTAGAAAATAAAAACTGATAAATTGCGGAGATAAAAGATGGAAAGTATAAAAGGATTAAAAAGAACAGATTACTGCGGCGAACTGAGGATCGGTGACTGCGGCAGAGAAGTCACGCTTTTCGGCTGGGCTCAGCGCCAAAGGGATCTCGGCAACCTTATATTTATTGACCTGAGAGACAGAACAGGCGTAGTGCAGCTTTCTTTCAGCGACAAAACCGACAGGGAAACGTTTGAGAAAGCCGGAACCGTGCGCAGCGAATACGTGCTTGCGCTCAGAGGCACGGTTCTTGAAAGAGAAAGTAAAAATCCCGAACTGCCCACCGGCGATATAGAGATAGACGTAACAGAACTGAGAATCATAAGCAAGGCGCAGACGCCTCCGTTTGAGATTTCAAAAGAGGACGAGGTCGGCGATGAAACCACGCTGAAATACAGATATCTTGCTTTAAGAAATGAAAAACTGACCAAAAACATCCTTATGCGCCACAAAATCGCAAAAATTGCGCGTGAATATTTTTATGAAAACGACTTTATTGAGATCGAAACACCGATGATGATAAAATCCACCCCGGAGGGCGCAAGAGACTATGTTGTGCCGAGCAGAATCCACAACGGCAAGTTCTACGCGCTGCCGCAGAGTCCGCAGATCTATAAGCAGCTTCTTATGATTGCCGGATTTGACAGATACATTCAGCTTGCAAGATGTTTCAGAGATGAAGACCTGCGCGCGGACCGCCAGCCGGAATTCACACAGATAGACCTTGAGATGAGCTTTGTGGATACGGATGATATTATGGAAACGGCAGAGGGCTTCATCAAAAAGCTGATGAAAGAAACGCTGGGCATAGATATTCCGCTTCCGCTTCCCAAAATGACCTTTGCGGACGCTATGAACAAATACGGCTCCGATAAGCCGGATACGCGTTTTGACATGCTCATAAAGGACATCAGCGACTGGGCTGTTAAAACAGATTTCGGCGTTTTTAAAAACGCTGTTGAGGACGGCGGCACCGTAAGATGCATCGTTGCAAAAAACGCGGCGGGTATTTACAGCAGAAAAAAGATAGACAAGCTCACCGAATATGTTAAAGGAATCGGAGCAAAAGGTCTTGCTTATATCAGATGGGCGGACGAAACGCCGAACTGTTCGTTCGCGAAATTCCTGAAAGACGCGGAACTTGAGACCCTGCTTGAAACACTCGGAGCAGAAAAGGGAGACTGCGTATTCATCATCAGCGGCAAAACCGCACTGACGCTTTCTGTTCTCGGCGCGCTCAGGCTTGCCGTCGCGAAAGAACTTGGAATCATTCCCGAAAACAAGTGGAACTATCTCTGGATTACGGAGATGCCGTTCTTTGAATATGACGAAGAAAGCGGCGAATGGGTGGCCATGCACCATCCTTTCACTATGCCTATGGAGGAGTGTATCCCCTATCTGGACACAGATAAATCAAAAGTCCGCGCAAAGGCATTCGATCTGGTGCTGAACGGCACGGAGCTTTCGTCAGGTTCCATGAGAATTACCGACTGCGAGCTGCAAAACAAGATGTTTGAACTGCTCGGAATGTCTCAGGAAGAAATAGACGCAAAATTCGGATTCCTTGTTGACGCTTATAAATACGCTGCTCCGCCTCACGGGGGAATGGGTATCGGGCTGGACAGGCTCGCCATGCTCATATGCGGATCCGACAGCCTGAGAGATGTTACTGCTTTTCCGAAAGTTCAAAACGCAAGCGAGCTGATGAGCGGCGCCCCGTCCTATATAGACAATATCCAGCTTGACGAGCTGGGCATAGAAATCGCCAGAGCGGAGCGCGAAGACCATGAGTAATTTCTTCGCCATGGTCAGCCGCATGAGGCTGATCAACCGCTGGGCGCTTATGCAAAACACAGCAGAAGAAAATATCGCCGAACACAGCCACAATGTGGCAGTGATCGCACATTCGCTCTGCATAATCGGCAATAAAAAATTCGGAAAAAAATACAATGCCGAAAGATGCGCTCTGCTTGCGCTCTATCACGACGCCACAGAAGTGATAACAGGAGATATGCCAACGCCCGTAAAATACGGAAGCGAGGATATGAAAAGCGTTTATAAGGATGTTGAAAAAATAGCCGGAAACAGACTGCTGGATATGCTTCCGGAAGAATTCAAAGAGGAGTATTCCCCGCTTTTCAACAGAAAAAGCGAGGATGAGGAGCTTTGGAAGATCGTTAAAGCGGCGGACAAAATCGACGCACTGATCAAATGTATCAATGAAACACGTATGGGCAACCGGGAGTTTGAAAAGGCGCTTGAAGCCCAGAAAAAGCTTATAGACGAGATAGATATGCCTGAGGTTGAATATTTCAGAAATGAATTTCTGCCGGCATACTATCTTACGCTTGACGAACACACAAAGCGGTGACTTGCATCACCGCTTTTGAACATTAACTTATTTTCAGAGGTATATTTAATGAGTGAAATGCTTGAACAGATCAAATCCAGACGGAGTATCAGAAAATACAAAAGCGACCCTGTTCCGAAGGAACTGCTTGAGAAGATCATCGACGCCGGGCTTTATGCTCCCAGCGGAATGGGTCAGCAGGCTGTCGTAATCATTTCCGTTACAAATAAGGAAGTCAGGGATAAACTTTCAAAGCTCAATGCCAAAATAATGGGCACGGATACAGACCCGTTTTACGGGGCGCCCGCAGTGCTTATCGTGCTTGCTAATAAAGAAAGACCTACTTATATTTATGACGGAAGTCTTGTTATGCAGAATCTGATGCTCGCGGCGCATGCACTCGGTCTCGGCAGCTGCTGGATACACCGCGCGAAAGAGGAATTTGAACTGCCCGAAGGCAGGGAGCTTCAGAAATCCCTCGGGATCGAGGGCGAGTATGAGGGCATAGGGCACTGTATAATCGGCTACACCGACGGCGAAAAACCTGCCCCCGCCCCAAGAAAAAACAACAGAGTTTTTCATATAGACTGATGGAGGCAGCAAAAAGCGCAGAGCAGTAATATTGCTCTGCGCTTTAAAATATAGACCACGTTTAAATCATTTTACAAATACTGTTCTGAAATTACTCCCATTTAAAATCCACTCGATACTCACTAATAGTATCTCCGAAAATATTTATCAGCGTTGCCTCTGCATTTGTTTGCGCCGCTTCAATAATTCCTTCTTCTTTTGCATCGTTTATCAGTTTTTCTTCCAATTCTTTTTGCGACTCCACAAAATCCTTTATCGTTAACTGATTAAATATATTTTTACTGGATTTTGCATCCGTAATAGATGAAGGATCAATATACACATTTGTAATCTCTATTTTGATGTGTTCAATGGAAATTGATTTGTTTTTAGGATCAATATTCACTTTAGCGTCCTCAAGGTTTTTTATACCCGCCTCAACATACCCCGTGTATGTAAATTGCATGGATTTACTGTTGATCTTGAGCTTTTCCGCAAGTTCATTATTATACAAATCCCCCGAATCATAACTTGAAGTTTGTTGATACAAGCCCGTGTTGAGTTCGGCTTGTTTTTGAAGCTTTTCTTCTATTTCCGAAACAGTCGTATCGGAATATCTATCCGGCCTTATTTTTAACAGTATGCTATCCCAGTTCTGTCCGCAGATAATACCGCCTGTAAGGCCGATAATCAATGATATCAACACGGCAAGTAGGATATGCACAATCTGCTTGAAGGATTTTCTTTTGATTCCTTTTAATTCGTGTTCCATGCCCTGAAGAGTATTCAGAAGTTCATCTTTGTTTTCTTTTTCTTTTAACACAATCGTCTCCTCTTTCAGATTTTTAAGTTATAAATTTAAGATTTCTTTCTTTTTTGTATCAAATTCTTCCTGTGAAAGAACACCTGAATCCAATAAATCCTTTAATTTCTTAATAGTTTCTATTTGATCATCATTTATTGAGTTCGTGTTTTCATTTTTTGTTTGTTCAATTGCCTTTGTTTCATTTACATTGACATTATCGATAACATCCAAAACTTTATTAATTATCTTTTTAGATGAAGGCTTTGCTTTCTCTGCTTTTTTAGATATTCCACCAAATAAGACACCCTTAACTCCATTCTGTAAAACGCCAGTGACTGTACCCAAAGTATCTATCCCTAATGTGTTATCAACAAGATCAACTGCTGACTTAAATTTTTCTGAGTTACGGACTGACATTGATTTTCCTGTTACAAGTTCCATAATTTTGTTATGAAACTTAACAGCCTCCAATTTACTTGGCAGAGAAAATGAATATTCCTTATTAGAAAAATACAATTCAAAATGTGTGCCTTTTTGTTTAATTTGCGGTTTACCATCATCGATTTTAATAGTATCTATAGGAACTATAATATTGGATGATTCTTCTTTTGACAATATTTTTTTACTTTTTTAACAAAAACAACATTAAGGTTTGTAAGTATTAATTCGTACGAGATAGTTGAACCAATAGGGTTATGTTTTTCTTTCTCGCTAAAATCAAGCATAGTTCCTTTATACAGGACTGTTTCATTACTCTCTAACTGATAGATACTCATAATTAGGCTCCTTAATTATTTTATAACATAACTGAATATTTTGTTATCTAATGTCATTGTATCATATCCTAAATTACTAATCAATTATAAATCGGTTTTTAAATATTGATTTTTCAACAAATCCCGCCCAATAAAAGCGGAGCGCTGCGGGGCGCTCCGCTTGGTGGGGCAATTTTCATCCGTCAGGCAATCTCAAGCAGCTTCTGGCTGACTCGCGATTGAACTTCCATATAGTACGCCGCCTCGGCTGTGGTGAGACTTCCGTCGTCCAGCTCTTTAAAATCCTCGGCATATTGTGAATATTTGCTCATCATATCCGCATAATCACTAATGAGGCTAAGATCGCTGCCGTCTGATTCCTTATACTTTTTCATAAAATCAACATAATCGTTCATAAATTCCTCGTAGCTGTCGACCGCCGCCTTGAAATCCGGGTCTATATTCGAGGAGCTGTCTGAATCATTGCTCTGCTTCGGAGCGGCTTTCTCCTCCGGCTCGCTTTCATCCGGTGCGGGTGCATTTTCTGTTTCATCCGGCGCGCTTATGTATATGCTCATCGTGTTGAAGCCCCGATACTCAAGAGTGAGACTCCAGCCGTCTGCATTTTCCGCGCTGTAATAGCCGTCATTCTTAGTGTAATCCACATCAAAGCCCTTTTCGGAGCAGGCAGAGGCATAGGCGTTGAAATCCGCAATTGTGGTGTTTGCAATGTACGCCGTGAAGCCGCTTGCGCTTTCATTCTCTATTTTACCCACAAGCGATTTCGGAACGGGCAGCAGACCGCCCGCCTCGCCTCCCGGCCAGGCAATATCCGAAAATTCCATCGGGGCGGTCAGATCGATAGTAAGCTCCTCGGAGCTTTCGGAATACTGCAGCTCCAGCTTGTTTCCGGCTTCATTGAACGCCTCAAACAACGAAGACTCGGCTTTCTCGTCTATCGTGAAGCCCTTTTCCCTGCATTCGTCAAGATAGGTGTTATACTCGCTTTCAGATACCTTAATTATATTGAGCCAAAGCCTTTCAGTTGAATTTTCGTGGATATCGCCCTTACTGTTCGGCGGCTCGGGCAAAAGCTCGCCCATCACCATCTCGGACCATACTATCTTTTCGCCAATGCCGACTGCGTTTGCGACAGAAATGATAATCGCCAGCGCCGCGATTATCACCAATATTACGAACCAAGCCCTTTTGTATACGGGCTTTTTCTTCTTTTTATACTCCGTTACCGTAGAACCGTACTGCACCGGTTGCCGATACTGTTGCTGAGGTTGCTGTGGCTGAGCCGCCTGGGCTCCGCAGTTAGGGCATACCGCACCCTCAAATTCCGTTTGACATTTACTGCATTTCATAAAAATTCCCTTCATATCAAAAATTTTCACCTGCGCTTTTTTGCCTTGTTGGTGTGAAAATTCTTTTTAATATCCAATTGAACGAAAAGTTCAGTCGATTTTTATCAACACGAATCATGAATTCGACAAAACATCCGTTTTACTTAGCGTTTTACGTTAGTCTCCTTCCGCTTCGGGTGCAGTAACACTCGCACTCAAAATCTGGCTATCTTCGTCATAAGATAAATAAATCTTATAACCCTCTGCGTTGAAGGCATAATAAACATCTTCAAAGCCAGCCGATTCATCAGTATACCCTAAGTCCTTGCAAGCCTGCGTGTAAGCGTTGAACTGTTCTCTGTTCCAACCGCAGACGTCAAAATGAAAAGCACTTTCATCATCTGCATTCTTTTTAACTACTTTTGCATCCGGCTTAGGTATTTTAGAGCTCAACGCAGTTTGTGACCATTGATAAGCGCTTTCGGTCTCTGTATCCTCAGTGAATTTTTTTGAATTAAAATCATAATAGGCTGTATGAATCGTATTCTCATCTACATACTTAACCGTGGCTATATCGGGTTCAACCAGATTATAATGATTTATGTTTTTAACATAAAAATAGCCCTGATAGTAATAACAATTTGCATTGGAAACGGTTGTTCCAGGTTCGGCTATTCTATCTGTACTTGCGTACATTTCCACCGGTCGGCTTCTGAGATCTGCCATCTCTTCTTCATCTGCTTCAAACAATTTTTGAATATCAGAAAGAAAAGTATTTTTTTCTTCCTCTGAAACAGTTGCTTTTTCGGTAAATGTAATTTCAAGCTCTGTTATTGTGTATGGAGTATTATTTGTATAACTGAGAAATACATATCGTTCACCGTCAGAAATCCCCTCGTCTACGCTCCAAACAATATCGTCTATTTTAAGCTTTGATTTTTCAACGTTATTTTCTTGGTCGATACCGTTGCTGCCGCTGTTGCCGCAGCCCGCAAAACACGCGACAATACAAAGAACAATAGCGATAATTGCAAAAATCCTTGTCTTTTTATTCATTAGTTTTACCTCCGAAATTATTTTGCTGAAAATATTTTGATTACAGATGCGTTTTTTCACCTGCGCCCCTGCGTTTTTGCACAGGGGCGCGTGCCCGTGCGTTTAAATCGGCTGTATCACCTCTTTTTTCTCTTTTCGCCGTTAATGATGTTTCTTATCCATTTTTCACTGTAACCGTATTTTGTGGCAAGTTGTTTAATATTGTGTCCGTTATATTCTTCTATTACCTGCTTGCCGATAAATTCGGATGTGAAAAAGTTGACCGGAAAATTGAGCTGTTGACCGCGAAATGTTGAATGCAAGGCTATTGCCACCTCCACTCCCAGCAAATTCGCGATTTCTTCATACACTCCGTTTAGGTATTTACTTTCAATATTTTTTGGATCCATTTCAGTAAAAACCTCTTTCATCATTAATCTCCTTTCTATTATGACTTGCCGTTACGGACTTGTATAGAGCGTTTCTTCGGGGAATAATTCACGGAAATATTTCCCTGTCAGTTTTTCGCTCTCATAACAGAATTTGTTTTTTTCGCGAAGTGTATAAAAAATCACCGCCTGCTTAGCAGGCGGCGTACACTGATTTTGAGGTAGCGGCATAATTATCAGTTTTTCTGCAAAATTGTGTGTAAAACAAAGCAAAAGAACTCCGTCAAAAAACGAACAGCAAAGCGTTTGACGCATTCATCCCTTACTTATTTGCCATAAATAAAAAAGGTTCCGTAATAAATGCTGAGGTTTCCCTCTTAACATGAATTACAGAACCTTTATCTTTTATGATACTTTATTTGACAGCCATTTCGGCTCTTGCCTCTTTGATCCTTTCAACGAAAAGCTTCCCTGTTTCGGTTATCTTATCGTAGTCGCCTGTTTTCGCGCCTGCGATGAGCGAAGAGCCTGCTCCGCAAGCGAACGCACCGGCTTTAATCCAGTCCTTCACGTTATCTACGCTTACACCGCCGGACGGCATCATAACGGCGTTCGGAATGGGGCCATGCATATCCTTTATAAATGCCGGACCTGCTATATCTCCGGGAAATACCTTCAGAACATCCGCGCCGCATTCCATTGCGGCAACAGCCTCTGTGGGCGTATATATACCGGGCATGGACGGTATTCCGTATCTGTTGCAGCACTTCACCGTTTCGGGATCAAAATACGGAGCCACAATATACTCCGCGCCTGCAAGGATGGCAATTCTTGCGGTTGCCGCATCCATAACCGTGCCGGCGCCTATGATGATCTCGCCGTTATTGTATTTTGCTTTCATCTCACGGATCAGTTCATCCGCATGCGGAACCGTAAAGGTTAACTCTATCGCCGCAACGCCGCCTTTGATGCAGGCGTCAGTTATCTTTTCCGCCTGTTCTACCGAGGTTGCCCTGACTACGGCAACGATACCGACCTCATGAATTTTTGCCAAAGTTTCGATCTTATTCGCCATGCTATTTTATCCTCCTGATCATTACTTTATCTCTGCACTCTTGCCGTGCCGCCGTTTATCTTTGCCTCTACTTCTTTAAGAGAAGCCATAGAGGTATCACCGGGCGTCGTCATTGCCAAAGCGCCATGAACCGCGCCGTAATTTACTGCCTTCTGCGCATCCTCATACGTCATAAGTCCATAGATAAGCCCTGAAGCAAAGCTGTCGCCGCCGCCTACACGGTCCAGGATCTCAAGCGCCGGAAATTCGATGGAATGATAGATCTGACCGTCTGCATAGCATATGGCTTTCCAAGAATTTTCGGTAGCGGTGATTACTGTTCTGAGTGTTGTTGCTATAACCTTGAAATTGGGATAAGCCTTGCACACCTCGCCGAGCATTTTAACATATCCGTCTATATTAAGCTCTTTGAGATCGGCATCGTTGCCCTCAACCTCAAAACCGAGGCAGGCAGTGAAATCCTCCTCGTTGCCGATCATAACATCAACGTACTTGGCAAGCTCCCTGTTCACCTCGCGGGCTTTTTCAACACCGCCGATATCGTTCCAGAGAGACGGGCGGTAATTCAGATCATAAGAAACAACGGTGCCGTATTTTTTTGCAGCCTTAACAGCTTCTATAACGACCTGTGCCGAATTTTCCGAAAGTGCCGCATAAATGCCGCCGGTGTGCAGCCAGCGCACACCAAGATCGCCGAAGATATGATCCCAGTCTATTTCGCCCGGTTTAAGCTGACTGATAGCGGTATGGCCTCTATCTGAAGTGCCCACCGCACCTCTTATACCGAAACCGCGTTCCGTGAAGTTGATACCGTTCCTTGTGGTTCTGCCGATACCGTCGTATTTGACCCACTTGATCAGTGATGTATCAACACCGCCCTGAAGAATAAGATCCTCAAGCAGATAACCCACTTCATTTTCGGCAAAAACGGTAACGACACCTGTTTTCATACCAAAGCAGCGCCGGAGTCCGCGGGCAACGTTATATTCGCCGCCGCCCTCCCATGCCCTGAATGAGCGTGCAGTTTTTATTCTGCCCTCGCCGGGGTCAAGCCGCAGCATGATCTCGCCGAGAGAGATCTCATCAAACATACATTCCTCTTTAGGTCTTAAATTTAAATTCATAAGGTTACCTCCAAAAATTAAAAGCCGAAATACTGAACAGCGTTATTATATGATATGCCGCAGACGATTTCTTTAAGCATCTCTTCATCATTTGCATACCATCCGTCATCGACCCATCTGCCGATCACGCGGCACATGATCCTTCTGAAATATTCGTGCCTTGGATAGGATGTAAACGAACGCGAATCCGTCTCCATACCGATAAATTTACCGAGTATCCCGAGATTGGCAAGCGTTTTCAACTGGGCGGTCATTCCGTCCATCGTATCAAGAAACCACCAAGCAGGACCGAATTGAAGTTTGGACTCGGTCTCTCCGCTCTGGAAATTGCCGAGCATCGTTGCAAGCACGATATTATCCTTGCTGTTCAGATTAAAGAGCACCGTTTTCGGCAGTTTGCCGTTCACTTCAAGCGAGTCAAGGAAACGGCTCAGTGTGTACGCTGTATTCTCGTCACCGACGGAATCGAAACCCGTGTCGGGACCGAGACGCTTAAACATAGCGGTATTGTTGTTTCGCATAGCGCCGATATGGATTTCCATAGCCCAGCCGAGCTCATGATATTTTTCGCCGAGAGCGGTCATAACTGCGGTCTTATAAGCGTCGCGCTCTTTGCGGCTGACGGCTCCGCCGTTCATAGCTTTCTGAAACGCATTCTCTGTTTCAGTTTCTCCGGCGGGCTCATAAGGCACATAATCAAACGCATGATCCGACACGCGGCAGCCTCTCTCATGAAAATAATCTATTCTTTTTAACAGAGCGGAGATCACATCCTTATATGATCTGATCTCGATTCCGGCTGCATCCGCAAGCGTTTTGATATAATCAGAAAATCCGTTGTTTTCTATGGACAGCGCCTTATCGGGTCTGAATCCCGGCAGAACACGGCAGCCAAAGCCGCTTTTCGCAAGCAGAGAATGATATTCAAGGCTGTCCGCCGGATCATCGGTCGTGCAGACGATATTGACATTGGAATTCTGAATGATACTCTGCGGTCTGAAATCTCCGTTATGAATAACAGCATTTGCGCGGTCATAAATCTCATCGGCTGTTCTTGCCGAAATCGGAGTGCGGATTCCGAAATATCTTTGCAGCTCAAGATGCGCCCAGTGATAAAGCGGATTCCCTATTGCATATTGGAGGGTATAAGCAAATTTTTTAAACTTTTCCCTGCCGCTCCGATCGCCTGTGCAATAGCTCTCGTCCACTCCGCAGGAACGCATTGCGCGCCATTTATAGTGATCCCCCGCAAGCCAAAGCTCAGAAATGTCCGCAGGGCTTTCATTTTCATATATTTCTTTCGGACTCAGATGGCAATGATAATCGCATATGGGCATATTTTCACAGAATTCGTGAAACAGTTTTTTTGCCGTTTCTGTATCCAGCAGGAAATTCTCATCCATGAATTTTTCCAAATGAACATCGCCTTTCCACAAATATGTTAACCTATTTTCATAGGTATATTATATACTCATAAAAGTGCCATTTCAAGCGATAACTTCATATAATATAATTAATTTATTGAATATTATCCGCTTTGCTGATATAATAAAAAAATATGATACAAACGAAGAAAGGCTTAAAAATTATGAATATATGTATTTTCGGCGCGTCAAGCAATATTATAGATAAAAAATATTCTAAAGCGGCATATGACCTTGCTGCCGAGATGGCAAAACGGGGGCATTCACTTGTATTCGGAGGCGGCGGCTGCGGCGTTATGGGCGCAAGCGCACAGGGCGTTTACGACAACGGAGGGTATATTCTGGGTGTTGCGCCCGAATTTATGAGAGAATACAACGTATTTTACAAAAACTGCACGGATTTCAAGCTCACGAAAACAATGGCTGAAAGAAAGACCTATATGGAAGATCATTCCGACGCTTTTATCATTGCTCCGGGCGGCATCGGAACTTACGAAGAATTTTTTGAAGTTTACACCCTCAAGCAGCTCGGCAGGCACAGCAAGGCCATTGCTGTTTTTAATCCATATGGATATTATGATAAGATGCTTGAGATGCTCGGCTACACCGTGCGTGAAAATTTTATGGTCAGCTCCTCGCTTGAACTGATAAAGGCTTTTGAAACAGCAGACGAACTGCTCGATTATATTGAAAGCTATAAAGCCGAAACGGCGGATGTTGAAAAACTCAGATACAATTTTGACGAAAAATAAGATGGATATAAAAATCGGAGACGGTTCAAAATGACCGCCTCCGTATTTTATTTCCCATCGATACAGTGTTTACCAGCTTCCGCCGCCACCGCCGCCGGAGCCGCCGCCTGCAAATCCGCCGCCACCGCCGGATGAGGTCTGCGGCGCGGAAGTCATCGCCTGCGTGGCATGACTCATGGTGCTGCTCATAAAATGCCAAAGCATAAAGGTATTGAATGTGTTGGAGCCTGAATACCATTCCGGCGGCTCAACGGCAATTCCCTCAAACTTTTTGACCCATTTGTCCGATACGCCGAGAACATAGGCATACGGCAGGATATTATAGAAATATTTGGGATCGTCGAACACAAGCGTTTCCAAGCGTTCCTTTTCGGCGGTCTCCAGAAACATTTTAAAGCCTTCTATCTTCTCCAAGATCTCATGTCCCTTATCTGTTCTGCGCCTTACAAAGAAAGAAAGGATAAACGAAACGGCAAGGATCGCGATTCCAGCGCCGAAAGCTGCATATCTCTCGCCTGCGCCGAAGGTGTTGTTATATATAAAAATATCCGCAACAAGGCAAAGGATCGTAACAGCCCAGCACAACAGCCTGAGTTTCAGTGATTTATTTGAAAACACCTTTTTTCTGTTGCTCATGGTGTTGTAATTTGCCGATATGGAATTGAGATGCTCATAGAATTTGTTTTCCAGATCATCGTTTGTGATCCTGTTTTTGCCGCTCTCAAACAGACCGTCAAAAAATATCTTTTTATTCATATCCGGCCCGTTATAAGTGTTGCGCCGTTCTATGATATAATCGGCGCCGTCATAATATTCGCTGCTCTTTGATTCGATTATGGCAATATATCCCTCATTGGCAAGCTCGATCATCATAGGAACAATATCCTCGTTTGAAAGCGTGCCTTTATACCAATAGGCAACATCTGTGCTGTTCATACCCTCCGGGGGATAGAATTCAACGACCTTTACGATCTGCCTGTCTTTGCCGTATTTTCTCCAAATAATGAGTACAAAAACAAGGCAGACGAGCGGTATCGCTACCATAGCGGCAAGCTTGATCAAATGTGCCGTCTGATTAAAGTAAAAATATCCCTCCGGCAGTTCAAGCCTTACCGTAAATGCCTCATACGGACCAAGCTCTCGCGTGAGTGAACCTGTGATTTCTCTGTCGTTCACGTAGTACGCAATGCTGTCTGTGCCTGTAAATCCATAGCTTCCGGCGGAGAATCCGAGAAGATCTGCGTTAAAATCCTTAGGCATGGTTATGCGGAAAGTGATATTGCTGATATATGTATCCCAGCCGCTGCCTATTATATTGTAATAAAGCTCATCCATGCCGTCCATTACATCCTGACCGAGCGCATACGTATATGAAACAGTATAATGCTGTGCGCCGGTAACCGTTTCATCCTCATCACCGATCTGAAGAACGAGCTGCGCACTCTCCGTTGAACGTGAGTACGGCGCACTGCAGCTTATGCCGCTGACCTTTGCGCGTGTGACGGCGGTTGAACCGTCCGCCCTTTCCACATTGTTTCTGAGCGGAATATATCTGAAAATGCCATGGCGCGCCTCATTGAAATAGACGTCTATATCTTCGGTCACCCTTAAAGTGTTGTCCTCTGCAACGTCTATATCAACATTATATGCGGTTATATAATACGGTTCATGCGTATGCTCAGCGCCGGATACGGGCAGCGTAGCCAAAAGCACGGCAAAAGCCGCCAGTACCGGCAATAACTTTTTAATCAGCTTCATCAAAACTCTACCTTTACAGCCTCTTTTTCCTCTTCGTTCTCGATATTGAACATCTGCTTTTCACCGAATCGGAAAAGTCTTGCGATAATGCTTGAGGGAAACATCTCTATTTTATTGTTGTAATTTTTAACAACGGCATTATAGTATTTTCTTGCGTTTGCAATATCCTCTTCCGTTTTCTGAAGCTGATTGTTCAGATCAAGAAAATTCTGATTCGCCTTGAGATCCGGATACTGTTCGGCAAGGATATTAAAGCCTGCAAGCCCTCTTGAAAGCTCGCTGTTTGCCTGCATCTTCTGCTCGGCAGTCATATCCTGATATCTTCCGTTTCTTGAGGCGATCACGTTTTCCAGCGTTTCTGCCTCGTGCTTCGCGTAGCCCTTCACGGACGCAACGATATTGGGAATCAGATCCCATCTTTTTTTCATATAAACATCCATTGTGGCAAACGCCTCTTCAACAGTGTTTTTAAGATTGACAAGCGAATTATAGGTTGCACCCGTATAAATTCCGAGAATCAGAACGAGCAGAACGATCACAGCTATTATGACAATCAGAGCTATTGTTCCTGCGCTCATAATTATACCTCCCGCGCATGATTTCAATTTTACTTTACCATACAGAATCATTATATGCAAGAAAAATTATTTTCCGAATTAAAAAGCGGCGGAAAGCTGCTGTTTCCGCCGCGCAGAAATAATTTATATCAAAAGCAGCTTAAACACCCGAATAAGCGTTAAAGCCGCCGTCAACGGGGATACTTACGCCCGTGATAAAACCGCTGTATTCCTCATCGCAAAGGAAGAGCAGCGTTCCGTCCAGCTCCTCAGGCTCCCCGAAACGCTTCATGGGAGTAGCGGCAAGGATCTTGCCCGTGCGCTCCGTGGGGGTGCCGTCCTCATTCCAGAGCAGCGCCTTGTTCTGCTTTGTGGAGAAAAAGCCGGGCGCAATTGCGTTGACCCTTATTCCCATAGGCGCAAAGTGCACCGCCATCCACTCGGTGAAATTCTTTACAGCCGCTTTTGCCGCCGAATACGCGGGAATCCTTGTGAGCGGTCTGTACGCGTTCATGGAAGTGACCATAACGATGCAGGAATGTTCCTTTTCAACCATATCGCGCGCAAACACCTGTGTGGGAATAAGCGTGCCCAGGAAATTGAGGTTGAAAACAAAGCTGATGCCCTGCGGATCAAGATCAAAAAAGGTTTTGATCTTTTCATCTTTTTGTACAAGATCTATCTTCTCAAGAGTATCCTTGGTGGTTGTGCCCTTGGGGTTGTTTCCGCCGGCACCGTTAAGAAGGATATCGCAGGTGCCGAGACGTTCGGCAACCGTGTCCCTTGCGCGCTGCATCGATTCAAGCTCCAGCACATTACAGCCAACGGCTATCGCTTCGCCGCCCTGCGCATTGATCTCATCGGCGCATCTCTGCGCCGCTTCTTCGTTCAGATCAAGAACAGCAACCTTGCAGCCCTGTGCTGCAAGCGTTTTCGCAAACGCGCCGCAGAGCACGCCGCCGCCGCCTGTTACAACGGCTACCCTGCCCTTTAAATTCTCATGTAACATTCTCACTGTTTCTCCTTCCTGCTTTTTTCAACTGCTTCCCAAAGGCCGTTGATGTAGCATACGCCGAGAGCCCGGTCATAAAGCCCGTAGCCCGGTCTTGCAACTTCGCCCCAGATCATTCTGCCGTGGTCCGGGCGGACATATCCGTCAAATCCCGTCTCCTGAAGCGCCTTAACGATCTCATACATATCCAGCGAACCGGCATTGCTTTCGTGCGCCGTTTCGTTGAACCATTTGTCGTTTATTGAAACATTGCGAAGATGCGCAAAGTATATTCTTTCCCCTATTTCCGGGGTGCGGATGATCTCCGGCAGATTATTCTGAGGACTTGCGCCGAGCGAACCGGTGCAAAGCGTGATGCCGTTGTATTTGCTCGGCACCATTCTGACTAATTTCAAAAGCGCGTCCTTGCCGGTGATAATTCTGGGCAGACCGAAAATGCCCCAGGGCGGATCATCGGGGTGGATCGCCATTTTAACATCGCATTCCTCACACACGGGCATAATCGCCTCAAGAAAATATTTCAGGTTGCGCCACAGATCCTCCTCTGTAATGCCCTTGTATTTTTCAAACAGCTCCTTTATTTCTCCCATACGCTCAGGTTCCCAACCGGGCATGGCGTAGCCGTTTGAATGATCGTCTATCTCCCGGAACATATCCTCCGGCGACTTGCCTTCCACCTGCTTGCCGTCGTATGAAAGGCAGGTCGAGCCGTCTGCCAGCGGCATATACAGGTCTGTTCGGGTCCAGTCAAAAACCGGCATAAAGTTGTAGCATATACATTTTACGCCCACTTTGGCAAGATTTCTTATTGAGGTCTTGTAATTCTCAATAAGCGCATCGCGCACGGGCAGCCCCAGCTTGATATCCTCGTGCACATTAACACTCTCAATACATTCCATTGAAAGCCCTGCCGCAGTTATCTCATCGTGCATTTTCCGCACACGTTCCTCGCTCCACGGCTCGCCCGCCGGAAGATCGTGCAGCGCAGGAACGACTCCCACAACATTCGGTATCTGCTTGATCTGCTCCAGTGAAACCGTGTCAAGCTTATCGCCGAACCAGCGAAAGGTCATCTGCATAATTAAACCTCCTGTGTTTTTCTCCATGTTATTTTATCATACATTAAAAAGTGTTTCAAGAATTATCATCGTCCGTCTGAGAAAAAGCAATATCCACCTCTTCCCCGATATCCTCGAGCAGAGAATAGCTCGCAGTCAGCATGCAGCCGCTTTGCGTTATCTCGGTATCTATGCTCTCGCCCAAGATTTCACGGTCCGCGATCTCCTCGGTTTTTCTTTTTTCAAGCTCGGTCTGCGCAAGCGTTTCAAGCTCGGAATCCGTGACGGAACGCTTTTGCTGCGAATAGTAACTGCACGTTTCGGTGTATATCCCTATGGGCAGGCGGAAATCATTGAGCACAAGATATTTCTTTTCATAGTCTATCTGCGCATTTTTCTCATTCTTTTTAAAATATAACGGTATTTCCAGTCCGAAAAAGTAAACGGACTTATATTCTTTTTCGGAAGTAAACACTTTTTCGCTCTGCTCGCGCGGAATATGGACCTTTATCTCATACTCCGTCTGCGCCATGACCGTGCCGTGCGCATGAGCGTAATGATTCTGCCGCGGATTCTCTGTTACATCCGCCTCGTAAATGCCGGAGATCAGCAGATCCCCTTTTGTTACAGCCTCTCCCGGCTCAACGGCGCTCCAGCCGCCCAGCGCCGTTACTTTAACGATTACGCCGTCCTTTGTTGCTCTTACATTTGTTATTCTGTTGTTGTTTACGATATCCGGCTTCTGCACGGTTTCCCGTATCTCGATCTGCGCAAGGCACCCGAGCTGATTTATTGAAATCCATGAAACCTCGTCAAACTCCGCCATAACGGCAAATTCAAGATTTTCCTTATCCGTATCGGACCAGCGCACGCCCGTTTTAAAACCGTTCTGCGCAAGGTAATCCACGATCTTTGAAGCCTGCAGCGTATCATTGCCGATAACCGTTATATTCCAGATAAATCCGCCCATAAAGGATGTGAAGAGCACAAAAAACAACAGTCCGGCGAAAACGCCCCATCTGCCTTTAAGAGGGCGCAGAATAAAAGGCAGTCCTTTTTTCTTTACGATTTTCACTTTGCCGCCGGACCGAAGCGCCAGAGTGTGCAGGCGTTTATAAGCCTTTATGGAACAGCGCGCGGTGACGCCGTTTTTATGATTCACAATATTTTTTATATTTATTTTTTCCTGAAAGCAGCGATTTATAAAGCCATCCGTAAATCCGCCTGAAAAAGTGAAGATTACATATCCTGAAAGCCAGTTTATTAGTTTAATCAGCATTTGAGAAATCCAGACTCACTATCATACCCTCAACAACCGCGCCCTGCGGCGTGAAGGAATCGATATGCAGATCACTGCCGTGAAAGGTCACGGCTTTTTTGCCGATATTGAGCTTAATTTTTTCATCCGTGTATTCCAAAACGGATTTCAGACCGTCCACAACACACTGTGAACAGCCGTAAAGTTCAAGGTGCGGCTCGCCTTTGAAAAACTCGGTCGGAAAATCGGGTCGGCTTTTTGCAGTTTTTTTCTTCATAAAATCACCAATTATTTATATGAATTATATAGGTGGTATTATGAAGATAAAAAAAGACGCGCTGCTCCTTGCAGGCGCATTGCTTTGCGCCGGAGCGCTCATCGTGTTTTCATACAAAGCAAAGGAAGGCGCGCTCTACGGCGCGGCGCTTGCCGAAAAGGTCGTCATACCGAGCCTGCTGCCCCTTCTTATCATTTTTAATTTTATTCTGAACTGCGGCGCAGGCAGAGTGCTTGAAACGATTTTAAGCCCGTTTACATACGGTGTGCTCCGCCTGCCGAAATGCACCGGGGCGGCAGTGTTTTTCGGGCTGATAGGCGGCTATCCCACAGGCGCGCTGCTAACCGCCAATCTATACAGAAACAGCGATATAGATTCCTCCACGGCAAAAAGACTGCTGCGCTTTAATTTCAGCGGCGGAGCGGGATTCATCATAACGGCTGTGGGAACAGGCATACTCCGTAACAGGCAGCAGGGGCTTATTCTTTTTTTCAGCGTTATTGTCTCCGCGCTGATCTGCGCCTGCGCCGGCGCGCTGATATGGAAAGGGGCAAAAGCCGGAGACAGCGATTTTATGGCAATGCCTGCGGCGGACGCTCTGAACAAAAGCGTTGAGCAATCGGCGCGCAGCGTTATAAATATGGCTGCGTGCATAATACTGTTCTGCGCGCTTCAGGGCATCGTAAGCATTCCTCACATCCTCTCTCCGCTGATAGAGATCACAAGCGGCACGGCTGAGGTCGGCACGGAATACCCCCTGCCTGTGCTTGCCTTTTTTCTGGCGTTCGGCGGCTTTTGCATTCATCTTCAGATATTCTCAATCATCAGGGAGGTAGGCATGCAATACGCCGATTTTCTGCTCTGGAGAGTGATAAACGGCATACTCTCCTGCCTTGTGTGCATGCTTTTGCTGAAGATCTTTCCGAATGCAAACGCAGTGTTTTCAAATGTTTCGGATTCCATAATAAGGCCTACAAGCGTAAACGCCGCTCTTTCCGTGCTGATGCTGCTCGGCAGTGCCGTGCTGATATTCGATCTTGAAAACAGAAAAAGAAAATGCTGAGGCCCTCATTCGCCTCTTTTGCGTGTAAACGTAATCGTATAATCTCCATGCTTGGGATTATAAATATAAAAAAGAAGCTGCCCTATCGCATAACAAAATTTCTTATAACTGTCCTTTGTAGTATTCCCCTCTGCATCACTGCGTGTGACTGTATACACTTCATGACCCCCTTTTTCATCGTGCTTGCTTTCATAATCTTCAACAGCGTTTTGTATAAGAAAGAGCATCTCGCTGTTTACACTGCGTCCCTCATGCGCGGCAACAACACGCAGTTTTTTAAGTATTTCATCATCAATTCGTACCGAAAAATTCTTAATACCCATTTTTTCTCCTTTAGTCATTTTCTCGCACAACTACAAGTTGTATATGCTCATTATATTCTCGTAAGTTGTATTTGCCAATACAATTTTTAGTTGTATGATAAAATGCTTATGGGTGATAAAAATGTACCAAAGACTAAGAGATATGCGAGAGGATTGCAAATACAAACAATCTGATATTGCAAAACTACTTAATATGACACAACAGCAGTATTCAAAAATAGAAAACGGTGTAACAGAAATCACCGCGGACAGACTGATCAAGCTTTCAGCGCTATACAATGTTTCCGTTGATTATCTGCTGGGATTAACAAATAATCCGCAGATCAACAAATAAGTATGATACACGTTTATATAAAAATTGGGGCAGTTCATAGAACTGCCCCGTTTTTTTGATTTATTTACCCGTTTTCACGGCGTTTTGAAAGAAGCACGATTGCCGCGGCGGAAACAAGCATTGCGCCTGCCGCAGGAAGAAGAAAACGTGCGCCGGTATCCGGTGATTTGGTAGAAGTATCGCTGTTCTGGCGCTTTTCAAGCGCGGCGACAGCATCGTTGATCGCCTTTGCCATTGCGTCCACTTCTGCCTGCTCGGTTATATTCTTTGTTCTGTCTACCGCTTGGATCGCGTCTTCTACCGCGCTGAAATCCTGATACTCTTTCGGGTCAAGCTTTTCGGCGTTTGCGATCGCCTCATCAACCGCTGTATAATCCGCCGGCTTGTATTCAAGCGCGTCAATAGCTGATTTGAGCTCTGTCGCAAGCGCGTCTATCTCATCCTGTCTTAATCTGTTCCACTGTTCGTCAACAGCAGTCTGCGCCGCCTGAGCTGTCTGCATAAGCTTATTCCAACTCTCTTCCGTATAAAGGGAACCGTCTGTTGGAATAAGCGCCTGATTATCCTCTATCCCCGTAAAAATACCTTCTTTGGGAACAAGATTATCTATTGCCGCTTTTAAAGTGGGCACAAATTCATCAACCAAAGCCTGATCTTTTGCAAGCAGTTTATACATTTGCTCTACAAGAGCAAGGCGTTCTTCAACAGCTACTCTGGTATCATCCGTATACAGTGTAAGATCTACTCCGTCTAGTCTTGCGAGCTGCTCTTCCATAGCCGTAAAATCGGCAGGCTTATAGGTTGCGTCAATATTCGCAATGTGCAGGTTTCCGTTCACGGTAACGGTGATCTCAGAACCGTCTTTAGACGAAGCAACTACTGTGCCGTCATCAAGACAGATATCAAAGCTGTTGATCGACTCGACGCCTGAAGATTCTCTTTTTGCAAGGCTGATCGTCACGCTGCTGCCCTCTTTATAAAGAATCCTATTCTTAAATACGATCGTATCCTCTTCATTCGCCGGGGTCACGGTCGTTGATGCAACCAAGGAGTCCGCTGCTTCTATCTCATAGTAATTCGCGTCGTACAGAGTGATATCCTTTATGGTAAGAGTGCCGTTCGCTCCGTTTTTATTGTAGCCGTTCAGCATAAAATATCCTACCGCGTACCGTGTGCCGTCTGCGCCGGTTTCATAATCCGTAACATAGGAAACAAAGGTGACGGATGTATACATGGTGCTGTTTGAAAAGAACAGCTTACTCTCGGCATTGACTTTCATAATAGGCTGAAAGCTTTCTCCGTCAAGCTTAACTTTGAAATCAACTCTCTCTCCGGCGTATACGGTATCCGGCATTTCAATCTCATATCCGCTGGCGTTTTCGGTAGTAAACGGCTGATCCATGCGGCCTACATAGACTTTGAGATAGTTTGAGCCACTGTCCGCCTGATGAGAATCCGATTCGCCGTAACGAACTCGGTAAACGCCTGCTGCAAGACCTGTTATTTCCGTAACGCCGGAAACAGCTTTCCAGTCATTCGCATTATCAAGCGTATATTCATAAACTTCGTCTGCGTCAAAGTTAATGATCTTTCCGTCTGCCGTATTGGCATCGGTTGCCGGCTCTGTATACAGATCACCCGTTTTCAGATGCTCCGTTCTGCTCTGTTTTGTTCTGCTCCAGCGCACATGGTAATATGAAGTTTTTGTACCGTCTGCCGAGGTGACATAAAATTCAATATCGTTCCAGCCGTAATGAAGAGAAACGGTATATGTGTTGGAAGCACCGTTAATCGTGGCAAGCGGATTTACTGTTTCGATTGTCGTTTCATCAATTTTGCTGCTTCTGTAATTCAGTTCTCCGTAATACGGATCGTCCTGCGTTCCGCTTCCGGTAAACTCAAGGGTGTATTGCAGAACGACTTTTGTATTATCGTCTGCATCCGGATTATCCGCCGCAAAAGCGTAAATGGGTATACTTGCAACGACAAGTATAACCGCAAGGAGGGCAGATAATAGTTTTCTTCTGTGTTTCATAACCTATCTCTCCTAACCGGTAGAATTCTTTGCTCTTAGGCAAATGCCAAAGAACGTCGGAGAAAGAAATACTATCTCCTAATATATATTATAACACATCTTTTTTCCAATTGGAATACCGTTCACGCAAAAATCGTGCCGTTTACGCATTCCGCGCAGTTTATACTTGTAAAAACGAGCCGCGCAGGATACAATAAATATAATATAGTTTAAATTAATATAAGGAGCTAAGATGCTTATGAAAAAGGCAGTAAAAATGATTTGCCCGGTTATTTTTTAATCATCTGCATACTTGTGATTCAATTTTTGCATCTGTTTACCGAAGCAAAAAGTGAAATTACATATCTGAACTTCAGCGAATCGGTACAGATTCTTGAAAACGGAACAGAAATTCCTTTCAGCACTGACACATATTCAAACGAAGGGGGCATTATCGGCACATACCGATTTACAGGAGAAATACCAAACGGACTGGACAGCGGAAGCCTTGTTTTTGAAATATCCGCAATGGACTGCATTCTTTACTTAAACGGAACGGAAATATACAGCTCTTCTTCGTCTGCGCCGGAAGCGATCCAAATGGGGCAAGTAAATATACCTCTTGCCGAAAATACCGGCGGAGAGATAACGCTGATATGCACTCTGAACGGCGATGAGGGCGCAATGTTTCCGCCCATGCTCCGTTTCATACCCGAAGGATTTGACGAAGCGCAGGCAACTGCTTTTGCGGATCTTTACGCAATTCCCGCCGGAGCTGCGGCAACCGCTCTTATAATCGTCTGCGCTCTGTTTTTGCTCGGCATAACACGCGGCAAACCAGACCTCAGTTTGATACCGCTCGCTACAGCCGTGTTTATGCTTATGACACACAGATTGATACAGGGAGTCGGCTTTTACTTTATGCCCGAAGAGATAGTAAGCTTTTTTTCGAATAAACTTACTGGATGGATCACCGTTGCCGCGCTCGCGCTGTATCTTGTGATGAACAGAAAACGCGATTTTTGGAAATATATGGGAATAGGAACTGCAATCAGCGCCGCGGTACTGCTTATTGCCTATCTGCTTTCGCTAACCGTTGACGGCCGTATTTCTGTTTACCTAAATTCCGCTGTCGGCGGACTTGTCAGCGCCGGAGCATATGACGGGCTGCTTTACTGGTTTACCTTTT
This sequence comes from uncultured Oscillospiraceae bacterium, assembly GCA_900539845.1. Classification (GTDB taxonomy): domain Bacteria; phylum Bacillota; class Clostridia; order Oscillospirales; family Acutalibacteraceae; genus Eubacterium_R; species Eubacterium_R faecavium. Next base: position 29,286 of record UQDP01000002.1, read on the forward strand.
GGCTTGCCGGAATGTGTGCGCTTATTTCCGCATACCGTGTGATGCACGAATTTGCCGCGCAGCGCGCAAACCAAAAAGCGCTGGAACTGAAAAATGAGATTGTTATGAACAGTTACCGCGCGATCGAAAACAAAATGCGCGCTCAAAATGAATTCCGCCACGAGTGGCGCCATCAGCTTACGGCAATGGACGCTCTCTATCAAAAGGGGGATCTTGCTGCAATAGGCGAGCAGCTTGAAAAGCTTAAATTCCAAACTGAAAAAAGCACACAGATAAAATATTCTGAGCATTTTGCCGTTAACGCAATTCTTCAGGACTGCGCTGCTCGCGCAGAAAAAAGCGGCACCGGGTTTGAAGCTGCTGCAGCTTTACCGAAAGAGATAAACATTTCCGAGATTGATCTTTGCACACTGCTTATGAACATGCTTGACAATGCTCTGGATGCAAACAAAGGTTCTGAAAACGGGGAGAATAAATATATAAAATTCAAGGCGGAGATCAAAAACGGCTTTCTCGCCATTCGCTGTGAAAACACCTATTCGGGCGAGATCATAACAGAAAAAAACAACCTGCCGCGGACAACAAAGGGAAACAAATCAGAGCATGGTTTCGGAATGTTGCAGATGGAATCGGTAGCAAAAAAATACAACAGCGTGCTGGATATTTCCCATGATGATGCAAAGCACATATTCACCGTGCAGACAGTGCTTAAACTGCCGGAATAACCAAAATATATACAACCAAAAACGCCGCCGCAGTCCGAGACCGCAGCGGCGTTTTGTGATATACATTATCTGTTTAAATATTTTACAAACGCGATCTGAAACGCGTTATAAAAGGATCTTCCAATGGCAATCCGGTCGCCGTTTTCAAGCAAAATTCCGTTTCGGCTTATCTCATGCACAAAATCCATATTCACGATATAGCTTTTATGACATCGATAAAATCTCTGCTCCGCGCAGAGCTCGCCCTGAATGGCAGCCAGGGAGATAGGATATGTAACCTTTCTGTCCGAAAGATGAAAAGTTACACTGTGATTATAACTTTCCATATACATTATATTATCAGCGGGTATGGAAACCGTTTTTCCTCCGGCCTTAAATGTAATAACATTAGCCTTGCGGCTGATCTGCATATCTGTTACAAGCGCTTTTTTCAGCGTTTCCTTTGAAACAGGCTTAAGCAGATAATTCACCGGCTGAACACTGTAACCCTCCAGCAGATAATCCTCACTGCCCGTGATAAAAATAATGCTCACCCTGTTTCCGTTTTCACGCAGCGACTTTGCAAGCTGCATACCGTTTTCGCCCTGCATCTGAATATCCAGCAGGAGAACATCAAATCTGTCTGCATCCTTTTTTAATACTTCGCCTAGCTCGGCAGCTGACGGAAACTGTGCTATTTCATATCTGATTTTTATCTCATCCAGAATGGAACCGCACATTTTGCCGATCTCACCCAGCAAAACGGGATCGTCGTCACACACAGCAACACGGTATTTATTCACTGCTGCATTCACATCCGCACCTTAATCAAGATTTATAATATCTATATTATACAACCTTTTTTTAATGCTTTCAAGCAAACAAGCACATAAAAAAGCCGCTCCTTTTAGGAGCGGCTTTGCGCTTTCCTGTTTGTTTTAAACAGGAGCTTCTTTAAAGCCTTTTTAAGATATCTGAATGTCGTTCGCAAAAGACTTTTAACCGTATCCTCTTCTTTTTTCTTTTGCGCAATCATTGCGTTCAGTTTTTGGCTTTTTCTCTAGTTTCGTATTCAGCTTTCCGTCCATACGATTATTCAGAATGGAAATTGTTACTTATCTTCTTTTTTCTTATCTTTCTTTTTACGGTTTGAAAGCTTGTTCAGGCCGTATGTTATAAGAATGATAACACCGATAACAAGGAAGATACCCACCATGCCTATTGCCATGATCGGAAGTGTTTCTTTCCATGAATCGGCGTTTATCGCCATTGTGATTACGCTTAATTTCGCAAGTAAATTCAACATATATTAACCTCCGTTAGATTATGCCTTCAACAAGTGTAAGGATAAGACCGCCGGCGATTACAGACGCGATCTGGCCGGATACGTTTACGCTGATGGACTGCATAAGAAGGAAGTTCTGATTATCTTCCTTAAGACCCATCTGGTTAACAACACGTCCGCTCATCGGGAACGCCGAAATACCGGCAGCGCCTATCATCGGGTTGATCTTCTTGCCCTTCGGAAGGAAGATGTTGAGTATCTTTGCAAAGAACACACCGCCTGCCGTATCGAAAATGAAGGCTACAAGACCGAGCGCGAGTATAAGAAGGGTCTGCCACTGAAGGAATTCTTCATAGTGCATTCTTGATGCAACCGTGAGACCGAGCAGGATGGTGATGATATTTGCAAGCGAATTCTGCGCCGTTTCGGAAAGAGCGTTAAGAACACCGCATTCGCGGATCAGATTACCGAACATCAGGAAGCCTACAAGCGCAACAGACTTAGGCGCAACCAGACCGGCAACAACAGTGATGATGATCGGGAAAAGGATCTTTGTAAGCTTTGAAACCTCGCCCGGCTGATATTTCATTCTGATAAGACGTTCTTTTTTTGTTGTGCAAAGCTTGATAACAGGCGGCTGAATAATGGGAACAAGCGCCATATAGGAATATGCCGCAACCATGATCGGGCCGAGATAAGCGGAATTGAGCTCCTGTGCAACGAAAATCGAGGTAGGACCGTCCGCAGCGCCGATGATGGCGATCGAAGCCGCGTCTCTGAAATCAAAGAAGAAAGACGCGATAAAGAATGTAAAGAAAATACCGAACTGTGCCGCCGCGCCGAAAAGCATAAGCCACGGATTCTTAAGCAGCGGACCGAAATCGATCATAGCGCCGATACCGATGAAGAGCAGGAGCGGGAAAAGCTCATTGGCGATACCCGCGTCAAACAAAACGGTGATGGGGCCGGCTTCGCTTGAGCCCGCCTGCGTGATCGCGCCGGACATAGGCAGGTTTACCAGAATGGTACCGAAGCCCATCGGCAAAAGAAGCGTAGGCTCCATTTCTTTTTTGATTGCAAGGAAAACAAGGAGTCCGCCGATTGCAATCATAACAATCTGCTGCCATCTTATTTCACCGAAATTGGAAAAAAGACCGGCAAAGGTGTCTAAAACGCTTAACTGTATCATTTTAACCTCCGTTTTTTAAACGTTTATTTCCACATCGATGCCAAGCAGATCCCTGTTGGCGTCAATGATTGGTTTAACAACTTCATTCAGAAAATCCGTTGTTTGCTGCGGGGCTCTGCCCACGAAATTTTCCGGCTTCATGGAAGCAAGGATCTCATCCTTTGTCATCATGAAAGCGGGATCTGCCGCAATGCGGTCTATCAGGTCGTTTTTACCGCCGTCCTGTTTCACAACAGCGGCAGCCGCCATGGAGTGAACACGTATCCTTTCGTGCAGCGCCTGACGGTCGCCGCCCTTTTTAACCGCGTCCATAAGTATGTTTTCCGTTGCCATGAACGGCAGCTCGCTCATAAGCCTTGAATGGATGACTTTGGGATAAACGACAAGACCGCTCGTCACATTGATATACAGATCCAGAATACCGTCCGTTGCAAGAAACGCCTCGGCAACCGAAACTCGTTTGTTGGCGCTGTCGTCCAGAGTTCTTTCAAACCACTGTGCGGAAGCCGTCCACGCAGGATTGAGCGCATCGATCATAACATAGCGTGAAAGCGACGCGATCCTTTCGCTTCGCATGGGATTTCTCTTATATGCCATAGCGGACGAACCGATCTGATTCTTTTCAAACGGCTCTTCGATCTCTTTGAGATTCTGAAGCAGCCTGAGGTCGTTTGAGAACTTACAGCAGGACTGCGCAATAAGCGCAAGGCAGTTGCAAACGATCGTATCCAGCTTTCTCGCATAGGTCTGACCGCTGACCGGGAAGCAGGCTTTAAAGCCCATCTTCTCGGCGATCTTTCTGTCCAGCGCCTTGCACTTTTCGTGGTCACCGTTGAATAGTTCAAGGAAAGACGCCTGCGTGCCCGTTGTTCCCTTTGAGCCGAGCAGCATCAGGGTATCGAGCACATGCTCCACCTCATTATAATCCATAACAAGATCCATAAGCCAAAGCGTCGCTCTTTTACCCACCGTTGTGGGCTGCGCCGGCTGAAAATGCGTGAATCCGAGACAGGGCATGTCCTTATATTTATCGGCAAATTTCGCAACGGAGGCGATGGCGTTCACAAGCTTTTTCTTTATAAGCAAAAGCGCCTCGCGCATGGTGATAACATCCGTATTGTCGCCCACATAACAGCTTGTTGCGCCGAGATGGATGATAGGCTCCGCTTTCGGGCACTGATCGCCGTAAGCGTGAACATGCGCCATAACATCGTGGCGGAATTTCTTTTCATATTCCGCGGCGGCTTCATAATTTATATCGTCAGCATGCGCTTTAAGCTCGTCTATCTGCTCTTGTGTGATATTCAGCCCGAGCTCTTTTTCGGATTCCGCAAGCGCGATCCACAGCTTTCGCCAAGTCTTAAACTTGAAATCGGGAGAATAGATATACTGCATCTCCTTGCTTGCATAGCGCGCGTTGAATGGTGAATTATATGTGTTATTCGGCATTATTCCAACCCCGTTCTCTTCATCATCTCCGCGTAAGCGTCCTCTACTCCGCCGAGATCACGGCGAAAACGGTCCTTATCAAGTTTTTCGTGCGTCTTGATATCCCAGAAGCGGCAGGTGTCCGGGCTGATCTCGTCAGCAAGAACGATTTTGCCGTCTGAGGTCTTGCCGAACTCAAGCTTGAAATCTATAAGCTCAACGCCGATAGAGGCAAAGTACTCTTTAAGAACATCGTTTACTTTGAAAGCCATCTCCTTGATGGTATCGATCTCTTCTCTTGTGGAAAAACCGCAGGAGATTGCGTGGTATTCGGAGATAAGCGGATCGTCAAGCTCATCGCATTTGTAGGAAAACTCAATGGAAGGAGCAACGAAATCCATTCCCTCTTCAAGACCGAGCCTTTTGCAGATAGAGCCTGCCGCGCGGTTTCTGATTATGACTTCAAGCGGAACGATAGTTACCTTTTTAACAGCGGTCTCCCTGTCTGAAAGCTCCTCAACAAAATGAGTGGGAACGCCGTGTTTTTCAAGGATCTGCATAAGATAGTTGGACATTTTGTTGTTCACAACGCCCTTGCCGACGATCGTGCCCTTTTTCTTGCCGTTGAAAGCAGTGGCGTCATCTTTATAATCCACAATAACGATATCGGGATCTTCCGTTGCCCATACTTTCTTTGCTTTACCCTCATAAAGCTGCTCTGTCTTTTTCATTTTTTATATCCTCCAAAAATTTTATACAAAATTGAATAAACTTTATTTACCGTAAACGCGTTTGATCCTGTCGATCGCCTCAAGCGTCTTTTCATAGTTGCCGAAGCCCGTCAGACGCAGATAGCCCTCACCGCACTTGCCGAAGCCGGAACCGGGAGTGCCGACTACCTGACATTTATCAAGAAGATCATCAAAGAATTCCCACGAAGTCATACCCTCGGGCACGGTAAGCCACACGTACGGTGAATTCACAGCGCCGTAACAGGTGAAGCCGGCTTCGGTAAGTCCGTCAAAGATTGCTTTTGCGTTTCTCTGATAATACGCGAGCGTCTCTTTCGTCTGCTTCTGACCTTCTTCACTGTAAACAGCCTCGGCCGCGCGCTGTGTAACATAGCTTACGCCGTTGAATTTCGTTGCCTGGCGGCGCGCCCACAGAGGATTAAGGCTTGTGCCGTTAAAGGAAAGCGCCTTCGGCACAACGGTGTAGCCGCAGCGCACGCCGGTGAATCCGGCTGTTTTTGAAAAAGAACGGAATTCGATGGCACAGGTCTTTGCACCCTCTACTTCATATATTGATCTGACCGAACCGTCTGTTACAAAGGACTCATAAGCGGAATCATAAAGGATGAGCGAGCCATGCTCGTTTGCGTAATCCACCCATACTTTCAGCTGTTCCCTGCTTGCGGCAACGCCTATCGGGTTATTTGGGAAGCAGAGATAAATCACATCCGGCACTTCGTCCGGAAGCTGCGGCATAAAACCGTTTTCCGCGGTGCAGGGCAGATAAATGATATCCGTTCTGCCGCTCATAACATTTGAATCAAGATAAACGGGATAAACAGGATCGCATATCGCAACTTTGTTATCCGTGCTGAAAATATCGCCGATATTGCCGCAGTCGGATTTCGCGCCGTCAGAAACAAAGATCTCGTCCTTTTCAATATCTATGCCTCTGTCCGCGTAATCATGCTTCTGAATCGCTTCTATAAGAAAATCATAGCCATGCTCCGGCGGATAGCCGCGGAAAGTTTCCTCATTCGCCATCTCGTCCACAGCCTTGTGCATAGCCTCGATAACGGCAGGGGCAAGCGGCTTCGTTACATCACCGATGGAAAGGCGGATAACCTCCTTGTCCGGGTGTGCCTGCTGATACTCTCTCTGCTTTCTTGCAACGGTTGAGAACAGATAGGAACCCTCAAGCTTCAAAAAGTTTTCATTGATCTTCATATATTAAACCTCCTGATTTTCTGTAGATCTATATCGCCGGTAAACACATATTCGGCAGGACCTGTCATATAAACGGGTGAATCCTCGTTTCCGTTCCACTCAATCTTCAAATCGCCGCCGATAAGACGGACTGTTACCTCATTTTCTGCAAGTCCGCATAAAACAGCGGAAACAGCGGTTGCGCATGCGCCTGTGCCGCAGGCAAGCGTCTCGCCGGAACCGCGCTCCCACACACGCATTTCGATTTCCTTTTCATTTACTATATGCGCAAACTCAGCATTCACTCGATCGGGAAACATTTTATCGTTTTCAAACATCGGCCCGAATTTTTCAAGCTCAAAAAGGCTCGGACTTTCATCTATAAACATAACGGCATGCGGATTGCCCATAGAAACACAGGTCATCTTAAATTCCCTGCCGCCGATATTTACGCATCTGTTTATAACAGATTCCGAATCGGAAACAACCGGAACAGCAGCCGCTTTTATAACGGGCGCGCCCATATCAACACGTACGGACTCGACTGTATCTCCGTTTCGGAACAGCTCTATCTGTTTCACGCTGCCCATGGATTCGATAGTAAATTTGTCCTTTTTCACATAGCCCTTGTCGTAAACGTATCTCGCAACGCAGCGTATACCGTTGCCGCACATCGCACCGCGTGAACCGTCCGCATTATACATGACCATCTCAAAATCCGCAGCAGTGCCTTTTTTAATGAGAATAAGACCGTCCGCTCCGATTCCGAAATGGCGGTCCGAAAGCAATATTGCCGCTTCTTCTTCGTTTTCAACAGTCTCGCTGAGGCAGTCGATATAAACGTAATCGTTGCCGCAGCCCTGCATTTTTGTAAATTTCATAAAACCACAAGCCTTTTACTAAAAAATATTCCGGCAAAGCCGATCTATGTAAGCCTGTCAAGAATATCCATCGCCACGGCGGCAATTTTTTTGCCGCTCTTCATACTTTCCTTTTGCAGATACTTATGAGCCTGCGTTTCACTCATCCCGTAAACGCTCATAAGCGCCTGTTTCGCTTTTGATATATATTCGCCGTCATTCCCGCTGCGCCGGGTGAAACCCGATTTGCTGTTTGCAAGCATCTGAACCGTGCTCAAAAAATCAGCTCTGTTCATCGGCACGGGCAAAGTGATCATATTGCCCATATACTGCTCAGTGCCGTTTTTTGAAAGCGCTATTATATCAAAGCCCTGCGGAAGCTGTTCCGCAAGCTGGGCAGAGGTCATATCTTTCATCAAAAAAGGGCAGACGATTATACCGCCGAGTTTTTCCTGCGCTATTCTTAACGCCGATGAGCCGAGCGCACAGATATGCGAAACATGAAAACCGCTTTCTTCAAGCAAAGCTCTTATAGAGAGAGCGGTTTCTTTCAGGGGATAAACAACGATTATATCCTTCAAGCACTCACTCCCTGCGGCAATATTTGCCGCACGAAAAGGCGGCGGCAAAATTCTGTTAGTAATTATACCATATTTATCTATATTCAATCAATAGAAAAATAACTATAAATAAACTAATTTAAAAAGAAAAATTATTAATAATGTTAAAAAGCGGAATTATGATTTTTAGGGCGTTTTGATTTACTTTTACCAAAAAAATCAAAAATTTTGTAACAAATTGCACAATAAATTAAATTTTCGAAAAATTTCTTGTAACAAAGTAAACAAAAAACTCTTGAATGTTATTCACCAAGATGATACAATGTATTCAAGTATAGAATAATATCATTAAAAAATGGTTGGATCTCCGGCTGAACGTTAGAAAAATAAGCCCGGCATCTGACACGCAACACATATTATCAGCTCTGAAAAAGGAGACTGCTGTTATGAAAAAGATGGAAAAAGAATACGAATTTCCCATATACCTGTTCAATAAAGGCGAAAACTACAGGTCATATGCGTTTTTCGGCTGTCATAGAATTAAAGGAAATGAATTTGCATTCCGCGTATGGGCGCCGGACGCTGTATCCGTAAGCGTTGCCGGTGAATTCAACGGCTGGAATGAAACTGAAAACGCAATGCGGCAGATTGCTCCCGGCATATGGGAGGCTGTTATTGACGGAATAAATATTTACGACTGCTATAAATATGTTATAACCGCTCAGGACGGCAGACTTCTCTATAAAGCCGATCCTTACGGCTTTCACTGCGAGACAAGACCCGGAACGGCCTCCAAGGTTTACGAGCTCGGAAACTACAAATGGAAGGATTCCAAATGGCAAAAAGAAAGTCTTAAAGGAAACATCCTTGAAAAGCCCGTAAATATATATGAGATCCATTTCGGATCTTGGAAGAAAAAGGAAAACGGCGATTATTATTCATATCGTGAAATGGCAGACGAACTTATTCCTTATGTTACAGATATGGGATATACCCATATAGAGATGATGCCGCTGATGGAATATCCGTTTGACGGCTCCTGGGGCTATCAGGTTACAGGATATTTCGCCCCCACCTCCCGCTACGGCACCCCGGATGATCTTATGTATTTTGTGGACAGATGCCATCAGGCGGGAATAGGCGTTATTCTCGACTGGGTGCCGGCTCATTTCCCGAAAGACGCCCATGGTCTTTATGAATTTGACGGCAAACCACTTTATGAATATTCGGATATGCGCAAAGGCGAGCACAAGGAATGGGGCACAAGAGTTTTTGACTACGGCAGAAACGAAGTCAAAAGCTTTCTGATTTCATCCGCAATGTACTGGGCGGACATGTATCATTTCGACGGACTGCGTGTGGACGCCGTTGCATCCATGCTTTATCTGGACTACGGCAGGCAGGCCGGAGAATGGGTAGCCAACAAATACGGTTCAAACGAAAATTTAGAGGCTGTGGAGTTTTTCAAGGAACTGAACAGCGCTATGTTCAAGGAGCACCCGGCGGTCATGATGATAGCCGAGGAATCCACTGCCTGGCCGATGATCACCATGCCGCCTGATGTCGGTGGACTCGGTTTCAACTTTAAATGGAACATGGGCTGGATGAACGATATGCTCAGATACACATCGCTTGATCCGCTTTTCAGGAAAGGAAATCACAACTGCATAACATTCAGCTTTTTCTACGCATTTTCGGAAAACTTCATTCTGCCGATAAGCCATGACGAAGTTGTGCACGGTAAATGCAGTCTGATAAACAAAATGCCCGGAGAATATGATATGAAATTCGAGGGCATGCGTCTGTTTTTATCCTATATGACGGCGCATCCGGGCAAAAAGCTGCTGTTTATGGGGCAGGAATTCGGTCAGTTCAAAGAATGGGCATATGAGGACGGGCTGGACTGGATGCTGCTCGATTACGAAAAGCACAGAAAACTGCTTGATTTTTCCAAAGAACTAAATCATTTCTATAAAGATCACCCCGAACTCTGGGAGATTGACTACAGCTGGGAGGGCTTCAGCTGGATCTCAAGCGATGATAACGCCAATTCCACAATCGCTTTCCGGCGAATCAGCAAATCGGGAAAAGAGATCATAGGCATATTTAATTTCACGCCGAATGCACATAAGGAATACCGCATAGGGGTTCCCGAAGCAGGAACTTACAAGGTTATATTCGATTCAAATCTCAGAAAATACGGCGGAAATAAAGCAAGGCTTGCAGGAACATATAAAACCGCGAAAAAACCGATGCACGGCTTCAACCAGAGCATAGGTGTGAAGTTGGGCGGTCTGAACGCGTTATTTATTGAAAGGTCTAAATAAGGAGGAATGTGTTCATGGCACACAAATCAAACATTGTGGCAATGCTGCTTGCCGGCGGCCAGGGCAGCAGATTAGGTGTTTTAACAAAAAACATTGCCAAGCCCGCTGTTCCGTACGGCGGAAATTACAGGATCATTGACTTCCCGCTTTCCAACTGTGTAAACAGCGGCATCTACACCGTAGGCGTTTTAACACAGTATCAGCCGCTGGAGCTCAACGACTATATCGGAAACGGTCAACCATGGGATCTGGACCGGCAAAACGGCGGCGTGCATGTGCTTTCTCCTTACGAGGCAATAGGCGGAAAAGAATGGTACAAGGGCACGGCTAACGCCATATATCAAAATATAAATTTTATTGAAAAATATGACCCCGAATATGTTGTTGTGCTTTCCGGCGACCATATCTATAAAATGAATTACGCCAAAATGGTGGACTTTCACGAGAAAAACAACGCGGACTGCACGATAGCCGTTCTTGAAGTTCCGTGGGAGGAGGCTTCCAGATTCGGAATACTCGCTACCGATGAAAACAACAAGATATACGAATTCGCAGAAAAACCCGCCGAGCCGAAATCCAACAAGGCTTCCATGGGCGTTTACGTATTCAGCTGGGACAAGTTAAAAAAATATCTTATTCAGGATGAAAATACCGAGGGTTCCGCTAACGACTTCGGCAAAAATATCATTCCCACAATGCTTGACGCGGGCGAAAGGCTTTTCGCATTCCCGTTTGAGGGATACTGGAAAGACGTGGGCACCATAGATTCGCTGTGGGAAGCAAATCTTGATATCATCAACCCGAATGTTGATCTTGACCTCAGCGATCCGAGCTGGAGAATATACAGCCGCAACCCGGTAAGTCCGCCGCACTATATAGGAAAAAATGCGAAAATCGAGCTGTCCTCCGTATCAGAGGGATGCGAGATCGAGGGCAGTGTGGATTACAGCGTCATATCGAGCAATGTTGTTATTGAAGAGGACGCTGACGTAAGATACAGTGTAATCATGCCCGGCGCCGTTATCAAAAAAGGCGCTAAGGTCTACTATTCAATCATTGCGGAAAACGCGGTAATAGAGGAAAACGCCAAGGTGGGCGAGATTCCGGAACTTCTTGAAAAACCGGAGGACTGGGGAATAGCCGTTATCGGCGCAGGCGCAACGGTTAAAAGCGAAACGCAGATTGAACCGGGCGCCATGATAAAATCAGGCGAGGAGGTATAAGTATGAACGGCAAAAAGGTAATGGGAATCATCTTCGCGAATATTCATGAAGGTTCTTTAGACAGCCTGACCGCTATGAGAACCATGGGCTCTGTTCCCTTTTGTTCAAGATACAGGCTCATAGACTTTCCGCTTTCCAACATGGTTGAGAGCGGCGTAACAAAAATCGGCGTTATCACAAACGCCAATTTCCAGTCCCTCATGGATCATGTAGGCACGGGAAAGCCATGGGATCTGAGCAGAAAAAATGACGGACTTTACATTCTGCCCCCGTTTAATGTCGGCAGCGCCACAATGTGGGGAAACAGAATAGACGCCATCTACGGCAATATGGGCTTTCTTGAGCAGAGCAACCAGACCTATGTTGTGATGTGTGACTGCAACAACGTGCTTTCGCTGGACTATGAAGCGCTGTTTGACAGGCACGAGGAAACAGGCGCGGACATAACGGTCGTTGGTGTTAAAGCGCCGATGCCGGATAAGATCGGCTCCATACTCTGCTTTGATAAGGTTGAGGATGACGGACGCATTACGGAAATGAGCCTGGACAGAAATGACGGCGGTGAAATCTTCCACAGTGTAAATATTGTGATCATGAAGAAATACCTGCTTGAATCGCTCATAACCACAGCTCATTCCAAAAATGAGATATCCTTTCAGAGAAATGTGCTGATGGCAAATGCCAAAAGCCTGAAAATATATGCCTATGACGCAACAGACTGTTTTGCCGGCACGATTTCTAGCGTTCAGGCCTACTATGACGTTTCCATGAAGCTGCTTGACAAAGAAAACAGAAAAAAACTTTTCAACAGCGAATTTCCTATCTACACAAAAGAAAGAGACGACATGCCGGCGATTTACGGAATGGAATCTCATCTCACAAACTCGCTTGTTGCGGACGGATGCATCATTGACGGCACTGTTGAAAATTCAATTATTTTCAAAGGCGCGAAGATCGGCAAGGGCGCCGTTGTCAAAAACTCTATTCTTATGCAGGACACCGTTGTGGGCGAAAACGCAACATTGAGCTATGTAATCGCAGATAAAAATGTCAGCATCAAAAACGGCGTGGAGCTTTCAGGCGCTCCCACCTTCCCTGTTACCCTCAGCAAGGGTACCAGAATCTGAATTTTGGGAGGTTAGATTATGAAAGTATTATTTGCCGCGTCTGAAGCCAATCCGTTTATGGCATCAGGCGGTCTCGGCGACGTTGCCGGCTCGCTCCCTATCGCGCTGCGCAAAAGGCTGATAGGCTGCCGCGTGGTCATGCCGCTTTACGATTCAATCAAACAGGAATATAAAGACAAAATGAAGTTCATAACCTCGATTTCCGTACCCGTAAGCTGGAGACGTCAGTACTGCGGAATATTCGAGGCAAAAATGAACGGCGTGGTCTTCTATTTCCTTGACAACCAATACTATTTTAAACGCGACGGTATATACGGTCATTATGATGACGCTGAAAGATTCGCGTTTTTCGCAAGGGCAATACTTGAGATCATTCCGGCGATCGACTGGAAACCCGATATCATCCACTGCAATGACTGGCAGACGGCGCTCACGCCGCTTTATTACAGCTGTTATTACGCTACCCGCATGGGTTATGAAAATATCAAAACCGTTTTCACAATCCACAACATACAATATCAGGGCAAATACGGAAATGAGCTGCTTGAGGATGTGCTCGGCATAGGGCCCGAACATTATGATCTGATCCAGTATGACGGTCTTGTCAACTTCCTAAAAGCCGGTATTGAGTGTGCGAATAAGGTTACGACGGTTTCACCGACTTACGCAAAGGAAATACTTGACCCCTGGTATTCCTACGGTCTTGACCCCATTTTAAATCAGCGCTCCTGGAAGCTGTGCGGCATACTCAACGGAATCGACACAGACAGTTATAATCCCGAAACGGATCCGTCTATCTGGGCGCATTATAACGCAGATGATTTTTCTGAAAAGCCGAAGAACAAAGAAGAGCTTCAAAAAATGATGGGTCTTGCCGTAAGGCCGGAAGTTCCGCTTGTCGGAATTGTTTCAAGACTTGTTGGGCACAAGGGTGTGGATCTCATGCGCGAAGTGCTTGAAAAGAGCCTTTGGGAAAGAGATATTCAGTATGTTGTGCTCGGCTCGGGCGAATGGCAATATGAAAGCTTCTTCCGTGAGCTTCACGATAAATATCCTGATAAAGTCGGCTTAAGACTCGGTTTTGTTCCCGATCTTGCAAGAAAGATCTACGCCGGCGCGGATATGTTCCTGATGCCGAGTAAAAGCGAGCCGTGCGGTCTGTCTCAAATGGTGGCGCTGCGTTACGGCACACTGCCCATCGTTCGTGAAACAGGCGGTCTGCGCGATTCCGTAACAGACAGCGGCGACGGCGAAGGGAACGGCTTTACGTTCAAAACATATGACGCATACGATATGCTTGGCGCCATCTACAGAGCGGTCGATGCGTATAACAACAAGGAATACTGGCCCGTACTGGTTGAGCGCGCACTGCGCTGCGATATGAGCTGGGGCAAATCCGCAAATGAATATATCAAAATGTATAAATCACTTTTAAAATAAGTATCAAAAAAGCTCTCCGTTATGGGAAACACTTAAAAAAGAAGAACAAAGTAGGGGCAAGCAATGATCAACATTTTGCTTGAAGAATTTGATATAGATGCACCTTATCTCTATGATGAACTGAAGAACTATATAAAGCCGAACTATTCGGTTGCAGTAGTCGCATTCTCTTTTAGAGATAATTGCGTAAAGTCTCTGTCAGACTGGGACACATTGTATGGCAAAGGAAACGGTAAGTACTATGATGGCATTGTCGGCGGATTGACTGCCTACGGTATTCCGGAAGATAACATCACTTTTATCAATTACTTTACCGATACAAAAGAATCCGCTGTGCAGAAAATCAAGACAGCAGACATTATTTATTTTCTCGGTGGGTCACCTGACAAAATGATGTATCGAATCAAAGAGTTTGATTTGTATGATGTTCTAATGCAACACAAAGGAATACTTATGGGATATAGTGCCGGCGCTGTTATTCAACTGTCAGAGTACCATTTGTCGCCCGATGACGATTATCCCGAATTCAAGTATTATGAAGGTCTCCCCTACTTGAGTGATTTCTATATGGAGGTCCACTATGAAGGCACTACCGTGCAGGATAAGTGCATACAGCGTGTACTCGCCGAGCGCCGAAAAACAGTGTATGCGACTGCATCTAGAGCCGGCGCTATACTTGTAGATAATGGAAACATCAAATTACTTGGTAATGTTAAAGTGTTTAAAGCAAAATAATAGGCTTGAATACAACAAACTGTAAACAACGATTTTTAATTATCTTAAATCAATGAAAGCAAAGCATTTGTGCTTTGCTTTTTCTTTATACTCTCAGAAAATAAACTTGATGGATTTGGTGTAAAATCCGATACTCGATTTACCCACGGACAACCAAAGCTAACAGGAAATTCTATGAGCTTTGGTGTGATTATATTCGTTCTTGAAACTGCCGCAAGCAATATCACTTGGTGTAGGCGAAAATAACTGTGGCACACTTAATAAGCAAGTGTGCCATAACGGAGAGTTTTTTATTAAAAAGTTTAAAAACACTATTGACATATGTACGAAATCGGATATAATATACATGTCCGATATCGTACAAGGAGATGAATTATGCACTACTTAAAAACACAGCAATATACCTATCTTGCAGGAGAGATCAATGCCCTGTATCACGAGGCGGCAGTGAAAGCAGGCATTTCAGACAGCATACAGAACATTTTATATGTTATCTGTGAAAACGGCACAAGCTGCCTTCAAAGCGAAATCAGCAAACTGACCGGCATCAGCCGCCAAACCATAAATTCGGCAATACGCAAACTGGAAAAGGAAGACATCGTTTACCTTAAACAGGGCAAAGGCAGGAACACGATCGTCTGCCTTACCCGAAAAGGAGAAAAGTACGCATCGGAAAAAATCAAACCGCTGTTAGAAATAGAAAACATGATCTGGCAGGAATGGACGCCGGAAGAACAGCGGGAATATTTAAGACTGACAGAAAAATACCGTGACGCGCTGAAAAAACATCTTGAAACAATGTTGTGATGAGGCGCAAAATAAAAGGAGAAAGGATCCATGAACAGAGAAAATAAGCGAAAACTTTATGAAAAGGGGTATTATAAGACCCACGCAAATAAAGACAGCTTTACCTGCAAAGTATGCGGCAGACCTGTTGTGTCATCGGGAGCAGGGAGCGGTCACCGCAATCACTGCCCGAATTGCCTGAGCAGCCTGCATTTGGATATTGAACCGGGAGACAGGCAATCCGAATGCGGAGGTATTATGGAGCCGGTCGGAGTATGGGTAAGAAAAAACGGCGAATGGGCGATCATACACCGATGCCGCAGATGCGGTCATTTGAGTTCAAACCGGGTAGCGGCGGACGACAATCCTATGAAGCTTATGTCAATAGCTATGAAGCCGCTTTCTCAGCCCCCGTTTCCGCTGGAACGTATAGAAGAAATGACCGCCCTTATGGGCGGCGACGGCTGCCTTTACAGCATAAACAAATAATTTTTCATATTGAAAAAACGCGGCATGAATGATGCCGCGTTCAGTCTGTCGATAAAGTCGGCTGAAGCGCGCAAAATAATCATTTTATCTTATAAATAGAAAAATTTTAGGGTGCAATGTCCACATCACTCCATTTTATATTCTTCAAAATCATACCCCGCCCAAGTCCAGTACTTGGGCGGGGTTGCGCTTTCCGCCTTTGTCAATTCTAACGTACCATCGTACGCCTAGAGGTGGCGAAAGCTGAATAAGATGTGCCGAAAACTTGCCCTTGCGGCGTCTTTTCCCCTTTTCGCCATATGCGTGCGACAGCACGCACACTATCTCAAAGAGAAAAATACATCCGCAAATTCTGCGTTTTCGGTGCGAAGCAGTTTAAAGCGAAAAGATTTTCGTCAGGTCAAGGCATAAAATCGCAGGTATACTTCCGTATACCGAGATTTTTAACGCAGAACCGGCGGAAAGATTTCGCTTTAAACCATATCTTGTTCAGCTTCCGTCACCTTTTGCCAAATGCGAAATTCAGCTCGATTTCTCGAATCCTGTTCAGCGTGTAGGGACACATACTTTTCTGAATTTATAACTTTTTCTACACGCTGAACGCGGCATGAATGATGCCGCGTTTTTCTTGTTATTCAGGCTTTTTCATGGTGAGGGAAATGCGCTTTTTTGCCGGGTCAACAGACAGCACCCACACAGTTACGATATCCCCCACTTTAAGCACATCAGACGGATGCCTGATAAATCTGTCCGCTATCTGAGAAATGTGAACAAGCCCGTCCTGATGAACGCCTATATCCACAAACGCGCCGAAATCAATTACGTTTCTTACGGTGCCCTTCAGCTCCATCCCGGGTTTCAGATCCTCCATGCCCATAACATCTGTTCGGAGCATAGGCGCTGGCAGTGTATCGCGCGGATCTCTGCCGGGCTTACTAATCTCGGAAATAATATCGTTCAGCGTTGGCTCCCCTGTTTGCAATTCATCGGCAAGTGCCTTCACGCCGCGTTCTTTTACCGTTTTGGTTATACCGGATATATTTCCGTTTCTTATGTCATCGGCAGATATGCCGCAAAGCTGAAGCAGACCTGCCGCGATCTTGTATGATTCCGGGTGAACAGCAGTGTTGTCAAGCACATTCTCTCCGCCGGGTATGCGCAGAAAGCCTGCGCACTGCTCAAACGCTTTCGGCCCTAATTTGGGGACTTTTTTAAGCTGTTCCCTTGATGAAAAAGCACCGTTCTCCTCCCTATAAGCGGCAATGTTTGCGGCAACAGCCGAGGATATGCCGGAAACACGACCGAGCAGGGACGGCGACGCCGTATTCAGATCTACGCCGACGGAATTGACGCAATCCTCCACGACGCCGTCAAGCGCGTGATTGAGCTCTTTCTGCGGCATATCGTGCTGATACTGCCCCACTCCGATGGATTTGGGGTCTATTTTAACAAGCTCCGCCAGCGGATCCTGCAATCTTCTTGCTATTGAGACCGCGGAACGCAGGGAAACGTCAAACTGCGGAAACTCCTGAGCGGCAAGCTTTGATGCCGAATAAACGGACGCGCCTGCCTCGCTTACCACCATATAAGTAATACCGCAGTCAAGCTCTTTGATCACTTCGGCGGCAAAGACCTCTGTTTCATGTGAAGCGGTGCCGTTGCCTATCGCAAACATCCGTACCCCGTATTGATTCACAAGCTCTTTGATGATCTTCTTTGCCTCTTCAACCTTGCTGTGAGGCGGAGCGCAATAAATAACCGCCGTGTCCAGCACCTTGCCTGTTTCATCCACAACGGCAACCTTGCAGCCTGTTCTGTAGCCGGGATCCAGCCCGATCGTCACTTTTCCCCTTACGGGCGGCTGCATCAAAAGCTGCTTGGTGTTTTTGGCAAAAACCTTGATCGCCTCAGCACCGGCGCGTTCGGTCAGATCATTTCTGATCTCTCGTTCTATACTCGGGAAAACCAGGCGTGAATACGCGTCCTCCGCGGCATCACGGACAAGCTGCGAAGCTTTTGAATCTCCGCGCACATAGAGTCCCAGCGGAACACTCAGTCCGAGCGTTTTTTCAAGATCAATGTTTACCTTGAGAGCATTTTCCTTTTCCCCGCGGTTTATCGCAAGAATTCGGTGATTCGCTATTTTTGAGACCGGCTCGGAATATTCCCTATAATTCTCATAGACTCCGAGTTCCTCGGCAGCGGCGCAGACAGACACTTTGCCATGCGCACGGCACATATAGCGGAGCTGCCGCCTTACATTTGCGTCATCCGAGATCATTTCTGCAATAATATCACATGCGCCGGCAACGGCCTCGTCAGCGGATGCAACCTCGTCATTGATATATGCAAGCGCGACGTTTTCCGGCTCAAAATCATTTTGCTGTTTAAGTATCTCAAGAGCAAGAGGCTCCAAGCCCTTCGCTTTTGCAACAGACGCTCTTGTTTTTCTTTTGGGTCTGTAGGGTCGGTAAATATCGTCTAATTCCGTAAGCGTTTTCGCGTTTTCGATTGCAGCCGCGATCTCATCTGTCATCGCGCCCTGCTCTGTGATAGAGGCAGTGATTTTCTCCTTTTGCTCTGCAAGCGACCGCAGATAATCAAGCCTGTCGGATATACTGCGAAGTATCTGATCGTCAAGCGAGCCTGTTGCCTCTTTTCTGTATCTCGCTATGAATGGAATCGTATTAGATTCATCTATAAGTTTAACCGTGTTTTCTATTTGCCAGAGTTTTACGCCGAACTCCGACGCAAGCGTTTCAATTATGTTCATTATTTTTTACCTATCCATTTTTTCTTTTTACCGATGATCGCAAGCACTGCCACCACCACTACGGACAGCACTATCACGAACACATACCCGTATTTCCACCCCAATTCGGGCATATATTTAAAGTTCATTCCGTACCAGCCGACTATAAGGGTCAGCGGAAAAAAGATTGTGGAAACCACAGTGAATATCTGCATTGTGTGATTTGTTTTAAGGTCGATAGACGACTGATACGCGTCCTGAAGATGAACGACCGATCCCCTCAGCAGCTCAACATCATCCTTTAAGCGCTCGGTCTTTTTCGTAAAATTGGAAATATATCTGAGGTAATTTTCGTCAAAGACCTCGTTTTCGTTATCCTCAAGCGCTTCGCCTATATCTATTAGCTGCTCATAGTAATTACGCATTACGAGCAGCTCTTTCTTCATTTGAAGCAGATCCAGATTAAAATGATCGCCCGCATTGCCGTGCAGCACAATCTCCTCAAGCTTTGTGATCTCAAAACCCTTATCCTCTATCACTTTGTTGTCTTTGTTGGTGAGATTATCAAGAAAAGCGTAAATGAGTTTTTCAAGAGTGATGTTGATAGGCGAATATTTGCTGAGACTCGCAAGAAACTTATCTCTTGTGGAGCAGTCCTTATCCCTAACATCAACAACGATCATCAAATTCTTTTTAATATATAACGCCACCACATCACGCTCACCGTTTACATCAAGAGCATTGATAACTGTCATTTTCGTAAAGCAGTAATCGTCATACACCTCCACCCCGAAGCGGGAATGAAAATACATATTGTCCGACTTAACAGCTTCAAAGGTTGACGCTGCAAATCCGAATTGT
Organism: uncultured Oscillospiraceae bacterium; assembly: GCA_900539845.1. Taxonomy (GTDB): domain Bacteria; phylum Bacillota; class Clostridia; order Oscillospirales; family Acutalibacteraceae; genus Eubacterium_R; species Eubacterium_R faecavium. Next base: position 48,989 of record UQDP01000002.1, read on the forward strand.
TCGTACAGTTTTTCAAATTCGGAAACGGTAATATATCCCGCTGTAACATAGTGGCTGTCTATACTTTCCACATCAACAGTGGTAACATCATCTGCAAACTGATAAAACACAAATTACATCCTCACTTTAAAAAGCGCCCGGCAGGTCACCCCGCCGGGCAGGTTGATGGAATAGATCAATAATTCTCTGCCTTGATTTCAAAATACGCTCTGGGATGGGAGCAAACAGGGCAAACCTCAGGCGCTTCCTTGCCTATAACGATATGACCGCAGTTGCTGCATTTCCAGATCTTATCCTCATCACGGCTGAACACAAGACCGCCCTCAACATTTTCAAGCAGCTTCAGATATCTTTGCTCGTGTTCTTTTTCGATTTTTCCTACAGAATCGAATAAAAAGGCAATTTCATCAAAGCCTTCTTCCCTTGCCTCTTTGGCAAAGGTAGCATACATATCAGTCCACTCATAATTTTCCCCTGCGGCAGCATCTTTAAGATTGGTTGCCGTATCGGGAATTGAGCCCTCGTGAAGGAGCTTAAACCAGATCTTTGCATGCTCCTTTTCATTGTTCGACGTTTCGGTAAACAGATTCGCGATCTGAACGAAGCCGTCCTTTTTCGCTTTGGAGGCGTAATACTGATACTTTGTGTGCGCCTGGCTCTCGCCGGCAAACGCCGCCATAAGATTTGCCTGTGTTTTTGTTCCGTCAAGCTTTTTCATGATAAAACTCCTTTTATTTATGTCCCGCACGGTATTTCCCGTTTGCCTGCGGGCCTTGGCAAACAGGGAAGGCAGACTGCACATCTGCCCTCAGGACCTGCAGAACAGATCCCATTATCGGCCCAAAAATGCGGCCGCATTTATTGTTATTATATACCGTTTTTTCTAAATTTTGTAATAATAAGCACAAAAAGTGACCAAACCGCCTGAAAGATGATCAGATTGACCGCCGTAAGCTGGCTCATACCGTCCACAAACGCAAGCAGCGCCGTTACTCCGAAACCGATCGCCGAGCCGAATGACGCAAGCGCGGAAATTATTTTTTCCGTTACAACAAGCTTGTCCGAACCGAGCACGGTTGAGACAAACGCATTGGCACTGCCGTTATGCACTGCATACGCAGGGCTTTTTTCCGCCACAGCCTCGCTGTACTTTTCAAAGCTGCGGCCGTTGGACGCTGTCATAACTCTTATGAAGCCCTCCGGCAGGTCGAATATATTCATAACGCTTTCTTCGTTTATATAAGGATCGCAGCTTCTTAAAATAACAGTGATACCGCTTCTCTCCAGCCGTTTAAGATTCTTTTTCAGCGAAGGATCAGCCGTGTAGCTGACGATAAACATTGCGCAGATCTTTCCTGCCACGGCAAGATAGAGCGCTTTTCTGCCCTTTCTTGTATATTTTCTTTCATACTCCGTTTTCGGAACGGCAACACCGTGGTTGATGAGCAAATCCCTGTTTCCCACAAGCACTTTTTTCTGATATATCCAAGCCGACGTGCCCATTTTATCCTCATAGATCACACCGTCACACTCAGGCAGAATAGACTGCTTACCGACGATTACATAATCGAATACGCTTGCAAGAGGGCTGTTTGTTTTGGTGATTACAGCGGCGGTCTGAAGGATCGCGTCATCGATCTTGGCGCCGTTAAAGGTTTTGATTCCGTGAAGATAACAGGAACGCGGACCGAAAAGCTCGGACGCCTCCATAACAAGGGCATTAGAATTATGAATATAATGCGCGCCCTCAAACCCGCTTATCATTGCGCCGCGCTTCTCCAGCTCGCGCGAGGCGTCACACAGAGCATTATTCGTAGCAGTCAGCGTGACAACGGGGCAGGAAATAATGAGTCCTGCCGTTATGATATTAAATGCCGCATACCAATCCTTATAGAAAAACCCTGTGACGGCAAAAAGGACCGCGTTGAAACCGAGAAGCACGGGAAACAGTATTTTTGCGATCTTATCCGCCGGTTCGTTTGCAAGAGAGATCTCAAGAAAACTTGTGGGGAAATCCGTTTTAACGCTGTATTTTAAATATGGCTCACCGTCAAGCATATTTTTGGAAATGATTCTCGCATCGACTTCATTAACAATATCCTCAACCGTGTATTTATCATCATTATTTGTTAGATACTCAAAATTTCTTATGATACGAACAAGCATCCTGAGCCTACCGACTCCGCACATAAACAGCCCGAAAACAGCTGCGCTGGGGAACAGGGAGCCTCCGTGATGCTCCAGATCAACGCCGGCCAGCATGCACACCGTGTGGGCAAGAGCCACAACGGACATAACGGTAACAGGAAAATCGTAATTGATTCCGTTTTTAAAATTAAGCCCATGGAGGAGCGAACTGATATTCGTGAGCATTGCGGCAGCATATAAAACAGTTACCGTAATATAAAAATTAAGATCGGGATTCAGAAAATAGGGCATATACTGTGTGCCGCGAAACAGCGTCATAAGCAAAATCAGTATTCCGAAAGCAACCGTTAAACAGATCCTAGTCTGCACGTTGGTCTTTTGCTTGAAAAGGCGTTCAAGGGTCTGGGTTCTTTCGCTTCTGTCCTTATAATCGCCGTATTTCATTTTTTTGGTATCGCCTTTTTTATCGCCTTCAAACTCCTCAGGAGCAAAAAGCCGGAATTTATTTACCTTTTCCTCCCTGCGCTGCCTCAACTGCTCTTCGGCAAGCTCTTCGTCTATATCGGGAACCTTATCCATTTCATCGTCAAAGCCGCTGAGCCTGATCTGGTCTGAATTGTCATATTCATCTTCCGCGCTTTGAACAGCAGGCGCCGTGTTTTCGCCGGAAAGCATAACACGCGTTTTATCAAGCTCTTCCACAGCCAATATAGTGGGTATTTCCTGAAGATCCGAAGTTTTGTCAAACCGGGATTTGCTTTTTATTGTGGCGGCTTTTTCAATGATCTGCGGCGGAGTATCGCCGTATTCATCATCGGAAGAATTTTTTTTGAAAAATCTGCCTTTTCCCGGATGAACACTTTTGTTTTTTGCTACATCGGACGGAATGCGCATGGTTTTATCCTCAGCCGGCTGAAATTCTGTATTCACAAAAGGAACTGCCTTTGTTTTGTCCGTAACTTCGCCCGGAGTGCTTTTTTTGAGCGCAGACGCATTTGCCGAACCCTTTTTGTATGTCTTAACTTCCTCTTCATCCGTATTGTTCTGCTTTGCCGGCGATTTTGCGGGGATATATGTTTTGACTCCGTCTTCATCCGCAGTACGTGCGCTGTTGCCGCCGCTTTTATCCGACCTGCTTTCTATACTGTCCAGCACATCCTGCGCTTCACGCAGTATCTCATCAATTGATAAATTATTATTCTGGCTCATTTCCATCACTCATCTATATTCAAAATCCAAGTCTTTGCCTTACGATCTCGTACATGATCACCGATGCCGCCACCGATGCGTTCAAACTATTCACCTTTCCGAGCATAGGCAGAGACACGGTAACATCACATTTTTCTTTGATCAGCCTGCCGACGCCTTTGCCTTCGTTTCCTATCACAAGCGCCACGCCGCCGGAAAAATCAGTCTTACACCAAGGCTGACCGTCCATATCCGCTGCATATATCCAGATATTTTTCTTTTTCAGATCATCTATCACGGCTGCAAGATTTGATACACGGGCAACCTTAACATATTCTACCGCTCCGCAGGAGGTTTTTGCCGCAGCAAAATTAAGCCCTGCGCTTCTGCGTTTCGGTATTATGATCCCGTGCACCCCGCACGCCTCTGCGCTCCTTATTATGGCGCCCAGATTACGGCTGTCTTCAATCCCGTCACACAGCAATATAAAAGGCTGTTCTCCCTTTTCCGCGGCAAAGGCAATAATATCGTCAACCGAGCAGTATTCATGCGCAGCGGCATAAGCAGCAACGCCCTGATGATTTGCTCCCGAACACATATAATCCAGTTTTTTTCTGTTAACTTCTTTGATCACTATGCCCTTTTCACGAGCGAGCGCAATGATTCTGGTTATGCTGCCTTCTTTTTCTCCCGCGGCAACAAAAACATGCTCAACCGCACGGCCGCTTTTGAGCAGTTCCAAAACGGCATTTCTGCCGACTGTGATATTCTCATTTTCTGAATTGGTATTATTATTTCCGTTAGCCTTCACTTTAGCCTCCGACATATATAATTTAACATATAATATTATAACATTATATCCTGCAATATTCAATCAAATAACAAAAACTTAAGAGTTTGAAATTCAATTCTTTTTGTTTCAAAAACACATTTAAAAAGGCAATTTGAATAATCCGCAAAAGGCTGTCCAGTATAATAATGCATTTGGAAAATTATTTCAGCTTTCATTGCAATCCTCCTGAAAACGGAATATAATAAGCAAAGTTAGTTTATCCTAACTTTGCTTGCTGCTTTTATTTATTGAAAAATGAGAAAGGACAGGTATACTATGAACAGACTGGTGATTGAAAGCGTTTACGGAAGAGAAATAATCGATTCAAGAGGCAATCCGACTGTTGAGGCACAAGTGATGCTTGCGGACGGCACAATCGGGATGGGAGCGGCACCGAGCGGCGCGTCAACGGGAGAGTTCGAGGCTCTTGAGCTGAGAGACGGGGACGACCGGCGTTTCGGCGGAAAAGGTGTATTAAGGGCGGTTGAAAATATAAATACCGTTATTCATGATACGCTCAAAGGTTTAAACGCAGATAACATTTACGCCGTTGACAAAGCCATGATAAAAGCCGACGGGACCGAGGATAAATCCCGGCTGGGCGCAAATGCGATACTGGCGGTTTCGATCGCCTGCTCCCGCGCGGCAGCCAACTCGCTCGGGATTCCGCTTTACCGCTTTTTAGGAGGAATAAACGGGAACCGGCTTCCCGTGCCTATGATGAATATACTGAACGGCGGCGCGCACGCTGCGAACACCGTGGACGTGCAGGAATTTATGATCATGCCGACCGGCGCTCCCTGTTTTAAAGAGGGCTTAAGATACTGCACAGAGGTATTTCATTCGCTCCAGTCTTTGTTAAAATCAAAAGGGCTTGCCACATCCGTAGGCGATGAGGGCGGTTTCGCGCCCAACCTTGCAAGTGATGAAGAGGCGATACAGTATATACTTGAAGCAATAAAATCTGCGGGATATGAGCCGGGAAAAGACTTTATGCTTGCGATAGACGCCGCGTCAAGCGAATGGAAAAGCGGCAAAACAGGCGAATATCTGCTGCCTAAGAGCGGAGAAAGATTTACATCCGCCGAGCTTGTGGAGCACTGGAAAAATCTTTGCGACAAATACCCGATCATCTCTATTGAGGACGGACTTGATGAGGAGGACTGGGAAGGCTGGCAGCTTATGACGAGCGAGCTCGGAGGGAAAGTACAGCTTGTCGGCGACGATCTTTTTGTTACCAACACAGAAAGGCTGAAAAAAGGCATTGATCTCGGCTGCGGCAATTCAATTCTTATCAAGCTTAATCAGATCGGTTCCGTTTCGGAAACGCTTGAGGCTGTAAAGACGGCGCACAAAGCGGGATATACCGCGATCGTTTCACACCGTTCAGGCGAAACGGAGGACACAACGATAGCCGATCTTGCCGTTGCACTCAATGCCTGCCAGATAAAAACAGGCGCTCCGAGCAGAAGTGAACGTGTTGCGAAATACAACCGACTGCTGCGAATAGAGGAGGAGCTGGGAAGCAGTTCCTGCTATCCGGGGACATGTGCTTTCCATGTAAAAAGATAATAAAACCATATACAGATGCATATAACAGCCGCCGTGAAAGTATAAACCTTTCACGGCGGCTGTTTATTACTAAAATGTTTTTGCTATCTTATGATGGTTCGCTTGCTGAATAAGCGGTATGGATACCGTCCTCAACAGCATTGAACAGGGATATCGGATTATCCGCCGGAGCATCGCAGGCATAATGCCACACCATAACGCCGCCGAGTCCGCATTTCACGGCAAGCTCGGTTTTCTGTTTTATAACGTCATAAGTGTTAAATGAAAAAGTCAGACCTGTTTCATCCGAATCAGCAAACAGACCGTTTTCATCTATTTCGTTACAATATGTTTTATAATCATACCAATATTCCTCTTCCGTGGTCGGGCGCGCGTAAAACGGCAGACCGAGGCCGAGCTTGGAACGGTCGTATCCCTTTTCGATAAGCGCTTCCACACTCTTTTCAGCGTTTTCATAAGTTGAATGGTTGCCGTCCTTATCCCAGTTGTCATAGCTCATGATCTCGATGAAATCCGTTGCAGCCATAGCCTCTTCGGACTGACCCAGATCCCAGTCAGACATTGCCAATCCTATCTTATAGTCATCACCGAGATAGGAATCCAGAGAAACAATAAAGCGGTTGAAGTTGTTCCAGTTTGCTTCATCAATGGGATATTCATAATCAAAATAAACGCCGTCAAAATCATATGTATCCAGCACAGCTTTTATATTTGACTCCAGCTTTCCGCTTTCAAACGCCTGTGTATGGAGCGCGCCCTGATCCGCCATCTGTTTGTTCCAATCGTCGGTCTCAAGCGTGCTCTTCGGACCGAGCAGATTCAGATAAAAATTCGCGTCCTCGGGAATATAAGGCTCTATATTATTGTATGCCGTTTCAAAATCATCGGAAAGAACTACATTTCCGCTGACATCAAAATCCGCAACGCTTATTAAAATAAAATCCGTTACCTGATCGAAATGGGAATAATCGATTTCATTCGTGTTAAGGAAACGGTCGCCCACCATATAAGCCGTTACACGGAAATCCTCTTTAGCAACCGGGGAGACCTCCTCATCAAGCACAGACGAACATGCGGTTGCGCCGAGCGCAAGAGAAAGCGTGCAAACGCAGGCGAGCAAAGTTTTCATGATTTTTTTCATAACTGATCCTTTCCCGGTTTTAAAACCGCAAAATAATTATTCGTTTTCGTCGCTGAAATAAGATTTGTATTTAATTCTATAAGCACTGTTCGGGAACAGTTTTCTGTGCAGAGCAATAAAATAATCATCCGTCATGCTCGCAATGTAATCCGCCACGATCTGATTAGGCTCCTCCTGCATATAATCGGAGGAATCATAAAATTTCCTGGTTTCATTAATAAACCTGATATGATGGCGGTAGATAAGCGAAGTCTTATCTTGTTTTACAACATCGTCAAGCAGCCTGTAATAAAGCTCCTCAAACATCGGCATTATGATCTCGTTATACTGCTCATTTATATGTTTGTTTCTGTAAATGACCGCGTTGTTTTCCTCTTTCGTTTTTTTCAGATCCTCATACGCTTCCCTGCTGAGCAGAATGTAATCCCTGCCGTAGCTGTTTTCAATGATATCAACGGTAAGATTGTTTATGATGGCAGCGTTTTCGGTGCCGATCTTATCGTTGCTGAACGCATAATTTTCCGGTATTATCTTTGCTATGCGCGCATCCTGTCTGTCTTTTCCTAGATAGGCTATCATATCGCATATTCTTACAACGCAGCCCTCCAATGTGTTCGGCACAAGCTTTTCAATAGCGTCTTTTCCGCCCGTATAACAGGCTTCCACTTCCTTATCAAACCGCTCAAAGCTTTTGCCGCGGCAAGGATAATATTCCTGCTGCTCAAATTCTCCGTTATGGCAGAGAATTCCGTCCAATGTCTGAAGGCTTATGTTCCTTGAAAAAAGATGATCCAACACCCTTACACTGTGAACATTATGATTGAAATATCTGCCGGTCTCTCTGTATAGAAGACTGCTTAAAAACCGTTCTCCCGCATGCCCGAAAGGTGTGTGCCCGATATCATGACCGAGTGAGATAGCTTCTATAAGGTCAAGATTCAGACCCAGCACCGCCCCTATATTTCTCGCTATTCTTGAAACAAGCTGAACATGCAGACCGCGCCTGGTTATATCATCATTGTTATAAAATGAGAAGACCTGCGTTTTATCTGAATAACGGTTATAATACGGCAAATGGATTATCTTTTCCGTGTCGCGCACAAACGCAGGTCTCCACAGGCTTGCTTTATCCCTGCTTTGATCGCGCCTTATAACGTCTTCGTCATTACAGCGGTAAGGATTAACAAACCCGTTTTTCCTGTCCTGCAAGATACGACTTTCAACGGATGGACTTAACTTATTATATTTGATTCCTGAATGATACGGCAAACGCTCACCTCCCCAAAAATCATCTGAGCTTTGTGAAATATTTTGAATAACGATAGGATTCCCTCATTGAAAGAGCACTGTTCTCACCGATAATGATATGATCGGAAAGCTCAACATTTACCGAAGTCAGAATATTCCTTACATTAAGCGTCAGGTCAATATCGGCAGCGGACGGTTCTGCCATACCGCCCGGATGATTGTGCGCGATGATGACCCTGCTTGCGTTATCGAGCAAAACCGTTTCAATGATATCTCTGGGGTTAATATCAATATGGTTCATATCTCCGCTTGCCAGCGTGCGGCAGGAGATGATTCTGTTTGAATTATCAATGCTTGCGGCAAGAAACTTCTCCCGCGTTTCAGATTTCAGCAGATTTTTAAAATATTCCACCGCACTTTTGCTGCTCTCAACATACTTTACATTCTCGTTTTTACTTTTCTCGCATCTTGACTGAATATCCTTCACCAGAGTTATCAGAACAGCTGTATTCGGCCCGATTCCTTTTATTGCCGAAAGCTGACGGGCGCTTGCGGAAAACACCTTTTCGATCGAGCCGAAACGCTCCAGCAGCTCTTTTGCGATCGGTTTAACATCTTTCCTCGGTATGGCGTATGTGAGAAGCAGTTCAAGCACTTCGTAGTCATAAACAAGATTGGCGCTGTTTTCAAGATATTTTCTCCTCAGGCGGTCTCTGTGGCCGGCCATGTAATCACTCAATCAACAGCACCTCCTTCATACGAAATATTTTATCAAAACAAAATGTTCGTGTCAATGCGCGCCGCCTTGCACGTTTATAAGATTGATACCTTTTTCAACAGCATATGCACAGCCGTCAAAAGTAATCTCGGCAGCTTTTTCGGCATAGACAACAACCGTTCTGACCTGATCTCCGCGTGAAAAATACGCTCCGTCTTTCTCTACACAGCCGTAAAGCAGGTCTTTGCCGTTTTCCTGATGTATAAACGCCTTGGACAGCACCGTTTCCGCAAGGCACTTAAAATGCTCGTTTACATCGTTATCACAAGAACCGCCGTAATCGTGCGCGAACTTGCCCGGAAGCATCTTAAAATTCAGAATGTACTGGTGGATAAATCTCCGCGGATTCTGTCTGTACCAGTCTGAGATCATAGGCATATACTGTTCGCCTACAACAGTTTCCTTAAAATCATAGCCGCGCCTGTTATCCGATTTTACCATCTGATTGCCTACGATGCAGGGATCGGGTATAAACGCCCATCTCAGCACACCGTCATCATCAATGCACTGCACGCAGGCGCCCATCGTATCCATAAGCTCTCTCAGATAAAGACTTTCCCCCGTAAGCAGATAGAGATAATAAGAGGCGTAATTCTTCCATGAAGTCCATCCATGAGGGGAATTGAGCATATTGGAATTAAAATTGATATCGTACCGCGCCTCCCAGAATCGCAGCGTACATCCTCGTATCCGCGCATCGGGCGCATAGGTCTGCTCCAGACATCTGTGTTTGTTAAGGATATGCACGGCAGCGGCGGTCAAACGCTTTTTCAGTTCCTGATCATCCGTATGCAGAGCAAAAAACGCAAGCTGAAGCGCTTCACAGGAGATCATGCCATCCTCAAAGGTCATCTGACCCTCCGTCTCGATATTATCCAGCTTTTCCGCAAGGTCCTCAACAGCCCTTTTTGAACTGCTGTAGTGAATTCCGAATCTGTCGTTCAGCCCCGCCTGCCTTTCCGCCAACGCAAGCTCCAGCATGGATTTTGCGGGATAAATAACACAGGTATAATGTGTGCCGTGTGAATAAAACGCGCCGTCCGCACCTTGAAGCTCCATAAGCTGAGACGCCAAAATATCGGCGCTGTTTAAATATTTAATATTTTCAGTGAGTCTGTAAAAACATGTGAGCAGAGAGATCAGCCCGGACACATTCTGCAGCCTGTGCGGCAGCGCTCTTTTCTTCAATCTGCCGTTTCTTTTTGTGTTGAATTTCAAAAATTCATCGAACTCGTTGATTAGGCGGTCGGCAAAGCCTTTATCGCCGCTGTACCGCGCATACTCAGCCTGCGTGAAATAACCGTACCAGCTTTCGGTGTGTGTGCCGCTTTTTTGCTGGCATTTTGAAGCGCTCAGCGCCGCACACTTAAGATAATAGCTCCAGGGCTTTCTGATATACAGCCGTGTTTGCGCCGCGTTTTCGCAGTCAATGCGGGCAATACATCTTCCGTTTCTGTTTTCGAGAGTATATGCCTCATCAAAAAGAGGAGACGGCTTTTCAAATTCTTCCAAAGTGTATTTTTCAAAGCGGCAGACTTTTATTCCTGCATACTGCCGCGCAAAATCATAGACCTCTTCATCACTTTCAACAAATTTAAAATATACTTTAAACTCGTATCTTCCCGGCTCAAGTTCGCCTTTAGGAGACGGATGTCTGTCCGGCTGTCTGAAACGATTCAGAATATCAAGATCGACGGTAAAAATTCGGTGCCCGACGTCAAACCCGTGCTCATATTCATTTTTCCAAGACACAAAAGGATACGGCGACGCCACTGCCAGCCGTATTCCCAACGGTGAAACAAAGCAGCCCCAGACTCCGTTTTTTTCGCATCTGACAAATGTGGGGAAGTATTTTTCATCCCAGTCGGGATAAGATACCATATAGCAGTCAACGCCAAGCCGTATAAATAACCGCTCCGCTTTAAAGCCGCGGTCTGTATCGAGCTTGCAGACCAATTGAGCCGTTTCACCGCTCTGATCAAAAAACAGCTCGGCTTTTAACCCGTTTTCCGAGTACGGATGGTTTGGAGCACACAAGATACGCTCTCGTGCATTTTGGGCAACTACCAGAGCCGTGCCGTATTTATCGGTTCTTAAAGGTATTTGCTTTTTGATAATGATCCCTCCGAGCACTGATATTTTTCAATTCAATTTTATCAAAAGCAGACCGCAAGCGCAATAAAAACATGGCGATAATATATAAAATGCAATAAAAAACAAGATTATCGTTGCTAAAGAGCGTTTTTGCTGATATAATGTTAAACAAACTGTGAATATATGATTAAACAATTCTACCGAAAGGCGGTAAAACAAACATGAAAGAAGCGAAACGAAGCACTTTTTCCGGCAGAATAGGATTTGTGCTTGCAGCCGCAGGTTCGGCAGTGGGGCTCGGTAATCTTTGGAGATTTCCGTACCTTGCCGCAAAATACGGCGGAGGAATATTCCTGCTCATATACATTATCTTTGCGGTTACTTTCGGCTTTACGCTGATGGTGACGGAAATTGCTATAGGCAGAAAAACGCAGAAAAGCCCGATGGAAGCTTTCGGGATTCTGAATAAAAAATGGAAGTGGCTGGGAACGCTGTCCACGCTCGTGCCCGTTATCATCTTGCCGTATTACTGCGTGATAGGCGGATGGGTCATCAAATACGCGGCCGTTATGCTTGCCGGCAAGGTGCAGGAAGCGGCGGGAATCAGCTATTTTTCCGATTTTATTTCCCAGCCGTTTGAACCTTTAATATGGTTCTTTATTTACGCGACTGCAACAGCGGTAATCGTTTTTCTGGGTGTGGACAAGGGCATTGAAAAAATGAGCAGATTCCTTATGCCCGCGCTTCTTATACTCACCGTTGCGCTCACAATATTCGTTGTCTGCCAGCCGGGCGCGCTTGAGGGCGTTATCTATTATATCAAGCCGGATTTCAGCAAATTAAGTGCAATGACTGTTGTTGCGGCGCTGGGTCAGCTTTTCTTTTCCATGTCGCTTGCAATGGGAATCATGGTAACTTACGGCTCATATCTGAAAAAAGACAGCAACATAACAGCTTCCACAAGGCAGATAGAGGTTTTTGATACAATCGTTGCTTTCTTGGCGGGACTTATGATCGTGCCTGCGGTATTTGTCTATTCGGGCGGTGATGAATCGGCTCTCGGCCAGGGACCGAGCCTTATGTTTGATACACTTCCGAAAGTATTCGCCGGCATGAACTTTGGCTCGGCAGTCGGGGCGGCATTTTTCATTCTTGTTCTGTTCGCCGCACTTACAAGCTCCGTTTCGGTTATGGAGGCGATCGTTGCCGGAATCACGGATAAATTTAAAATGGGGCGCAAAAAGGCGGCGCTGATCGTTTATATCTATGCTCTGCTTATAGGCGTCTTCTGCGCGTTCGGCTTCAGCATATGGAAGAACTTTACAATTATGGATCTGAGCATACTTGATTTCCTTGACTTCCTTTCAAACAGCGTGCTTATGCCGATCGTCGGTATGTTTACCTGCATCTTTGTCGGCTTCATTATCAAGCCCAAAACCATCACGGATGAGGTTGAGCTGAACGGACGTTTTCGTGAAAAGAAATTTTACAATGTTATGGTAAAATGGATCGCACCCGTTTGTATTCTGGCGATACTCATCAGCTCAGTGCTCAACACCCTCGGAATCGTAACAATATAAATTTTAAACTATATCGTTTTTATTATCGGCAACACTAAAAAACCGGCGCAAAAAATGCGCCGGTTTTTTGTTGCTTTTATCATTTTTTTAATACGGAAAAAAGCCCTTTTTTCTCATATGGTTCCGCCTGTATGGAGACGCAGGTGTAGCCGGTCCTGTCTATCGCCGCTCTGACTGCATCTTTGTCAAGCTCGTTTTCGGAAAGGATGACTGTTTCGTTTTTTGTGTGTGAAGACGATACCTTTTTCACATGAAACGAATTTCTTATGCAGTCGTTTATATGCGCCTCGCACATACCGCACATCATACCGTCGACTTTAACAGTTGTTTTTACCATAAATCATCACCTCTGCGCTGTCCGCAATGCGTATTTCATCTTATTTCGGCTGCGATATACAGCTTTGTTTTCATACTAAGCCGCAACCGTGAGCTGCAGGACCGATCTGCCGCCCTGCCAAAGCTTTTTATAAACATAGCGGCACTTATCATACTTTTTAAAGATACGCTGTGCTGCCTCTTCATTGCAATAAGCCTTCCAGCAGCCGCAGCATTTGCAGTTTCTGCCGCCATGCTTTATAAAACCCTTAACATCACCGAGAGGATATCCGAGAAACAGCCCGATCTCATGCGGGAACTCGTCCGACTTTGAAAGTCTTGAGACAAGCCTTTCAAGCGCGTCCACGGGCTGCAGGCTTGTGTAGCCGTACGCTCGCAAAAACTCCGCCACGCCCGGCTTTTCAAGATCCCTTTGCAGCATGGACCTGCGAAAAACATAAACGAGAGCAGAGGCGCCTTCTTTTCTGATAATAAACAGCTCTATACCTTTAGGCGCAAGCAGTCGGTTCCAAAGTGCAAGCTGAAAATCGGCGTCCAGCTCCGCACCGAGCGAAACCGAAAAAAGATTGGCGGTTTTCAGCGAAGCAAGAGTCGGCGCGCAATGCTCTATCAGATATTTTTCGATCATAAATCTCACCTGTAACGGCTGAATAAATCTAAAGGGCGCCGGAAACGAATTTACAAAAGGCAAAACTTGAGGGAGAGTGTAATTTTGCATTTCGGGTACAAAAGTTCTGAAGGAGCAATTTCCGGCGCCCAAACCTATTTCCCGATAAAACCAATCGGGGCATGGTGCGGTTAGTAAAAGCTAACCGACTTGTTAAAAAACAAGTTAGCCTTAACTAACCATATAGACAATACCATATATTTACTGCTTTGTCAACACATTTCCTAAAAAAATCGTTTTTTTATTTGCATGAAAAAACATATTAATCCAGACTCCAGTTCATACCCTGCGCCTGAAGGTGCACCATACGGCTGTAAACCCCGTTTTCGGAAAGCAGTTTATCCGGCGAGCCCTGCTCCGCAACGACGCCATCCTTTAGCACAACGATTTTATCAGCGCCGGCAACCGTGCGCATACGATGGGCGATAACCAGCACGGTCTTATCCCTGATCAGCCTTGAAAGCGCCGTTTGGATAAGCGTTTCGTTTTCCACATCAAGCGAAGCTGTAGCTTCATCCATAAGAATGATCGGCGCGTCTTTCAGAAATGCCCTTGCAATTGATATCCGCTGGCGTTCACCGCCTGAAAGCTCGCAGCCGTTTTCCCCGATCATACTGTTCCACTTATCGGGCAAACGGAGCGCAAATTCATCGCAGTTGGCAAGCTTTGCCGCGGCAAGCACCTCTTCATCCGTAGCGTCTTTTCTGCCGATGCGTATATTTTCCATAATCGTATTATCGAATAGCGTTACATCCTGAAAAACAATTGAGTACAGCGAAAGCAGGGTTTCTGGATCCGTTTCGGAAACATCCATGCCCCCAACGGTTATTTTCCCCTGCTGCGCATCCCAAAATCTTGCCGCAAGCCTTGAAACGGTAGTCTTGCCGCCCCCGGACGGACCGACGAGCGCGGTCACCTGCCCCTGCTTTGCAGTGAACGAAACGTCTTTTAAAACCGTTTCGCCTGAATTGTAAGCAAAGCCTACGTTTTTGAATTCAATATCGCAGCCCTTGTTTGTGAGCTTTATTTTACCTGTTTGCAAAGGATGATCGAGGATCTCATTCATTCTGGAAACATTCGTTCCCGTAGCGATGATGGCTGCAAGATTCTGCAATGCGCTCTGAAGAGGGTCATAAAGGCGTGAAACGAGCAAAAGAAACATAAAGAAAGTGAGGATGTCAAGCTTTCCGCTGATCAGGCGCACCGAGCCGGCAAGCGCCACTGTGGCTATGCCGAGCTTCAATACCAAAGAAGCCGAAACCACAAATACCGCCGTGCCGAGTTCCGTGGCTATGAGCCGTTTTTCAACGGCGTGTATCTTCTTTTCAAGTCCGCCGAGGTATCTGTATTGCGCATTGTTCGCTTTCAGATCCTGAACCGTTTCAATGCACTCCTGAATACCGTCCGCGCAAGCCATTTTGGCATCCATTGATTTATCGTTCAGCTTTTTCTGCACCTTTGACGAAAGCGCAACAATGGCAAAAGACACGGGCAGTACCCACAGAGCCGCCGCAGCCATTACGGGATCATAGATCAGAATACCGATTCCCACAAGAACGGTTGAAGCGATGGCGCCGAACAATTCGGGCACAAAGTGCGAAAAGCTCTGCTCCAGGAAAGTACAGTCCGCCATAATCGTGCTTGTCAGATCCGCCAAATCTTTTTTGCCGAAAAAGGAAAGGGGTATCTTCCTGAGCCTTTCGGCAAGCGTGATGCGGCGCACGCCGCTTTCCTCATAGGTGGCAAAATACGTTGCGTTATACTGAAAATAAGTGGTGATCATAATAAGCAGTACACACACTATGCAGCCGATCACATAAACGACGCTCCTGCCGTCTGAAATGCCGCCCGCCATAAGATCGGAAACAAGCATATACAGTATCCATACGGGGAACATAAAAGAGATATTCTGAAAAGCGCAGGCAATACATCCCTTTACAAGGTCCTTAGCTCCCTTTTCTGACAGGGCAAATTTTCTTTGCAGCTTTTTAATCATTTTCACCCCTCCTTGCTACTTTCCATTTGACCGAAGTCTGGTAATCGTTCCACATTTGTGCAAATACACCCGGCTCTTCCCTGAGCTTATCAAAAGTTCCGCTCTGAACGATCTCACCGTTCTTTATAACATATATACAGTCCGCATGAACAACTGTTGAAAGACGGTGGGCTATCATGATCACCGTTTTGCCCTTAGACAGATTCTTAAACGCTGCCTGCACCTTTGTTTCATTGTCGGGATCGGCAAACGCCGTAGCCTCATCCAAAATGATGATAGGTGAATCTTTCAGTATCGCTCTTGCGATGGCAATGCGCTGCTGCTCGCCGCCGGAAAGGTAAACGCCCTTTTCTCCTATAACGGTATGTATACCGCGCGGCAGCTTTTCAAGGATATCGGAACACTGCGCTGCTTGCAGTGCTCTCATAACGTCCTCTTCATCCGCGCCGGGTCTTCCGAGACGAACATTATCAAGAACGGAAGCTTTGATAAGCCTGCTGTTCTGGAACACGAACGACACCGTGTTCATAAGCTCGCTTTTCGGAATATTCTTTGCGTTTTCGCCGCCGATCAGCACACTGCCGCTTTTCGGGTCGAAAAATCTGGCTATAAGATTTGCAAGCGTTGTTTTTCCGCCTCCCGAAGGACCGACAAGTGCCACCGTGCTGCCAGCAGCCGCCCTGAGAGACAGATTTTTTATAACGTCCGTTTCACCGTCATAGCTGAATGTAACATTTTTCAGTTCAACGGAGCCGTCACGGGCAAGCGCGGGCTTTTTTGTTTCCTCAAGCGGTTTCATATCCAGCACACTGTCTATCCTTTGGAGCGCGTCGTTTACAATCATCTCATTCTCGCTCTGAAACATGATCTTCGTCAGTGTGACGGAGATGATGGGCGTAATCATGATATAAAATATTAAATCAATCAGAAATTCATTCGTCACGCCGTTTCTTGTAAAGAAAAGAGCCGCTGCGGTCAGGAATACGAACACGCCGTTTACAGCTGCGGTATAAAAGATCATCGGGGCTCTGAGCTGCTTTGTGTATGCGATAACCCATACGCCGTACCGGTCTATCGAATCCTTGAATTTCTTAAACGAATAGACGGTCTGACCGAAGGTCTTTACAACGGGAATCCCCCTGACATATTCAACCGCCTCGTTTGACATATCATCCAGCGCGTTCTGATATTCTTTCATTTTACGTGCCATTTCCCTGCCGGTCATAGACATCATGATAATAAATGCAAGCACGACCGGCACAAGGCTCAGCAAACCGAGTCTCCAGTCAAAAGCCAAAAGGAGCACGAGCAGACCTATCGGAGTGGCTACGGCGCCTGCCTTATCCGGAAGCTGATGCGCAAGATATGTCTCCGTGGCTGCGCTTGATTCGTTTACGATCTTTCTGAGTCTGCCACTGCCGAAGCTTTCCGCAAATCCGAGCGGAAGCTCAACGATATGCCGCATAGCCTGTATGCGTATATTCGTTGCAACCCGGAACGCCGAAATGTGCGAGCACATCAGCGCCCCAATATATACAAGCACGGATATCACGGCAAACAGCACCGCCGTCCATCCGTTTCGCGTCAGATTCTGCGCCGCCGAAAAATCCGGCGCAACTTCCAGCACCTCTTCGATTATACGCCATATATAGATAAAAGGCACGAGCGCGATAAAAGCGCTGAGCGCGGAAAGCACCCACGAGGCATATGTAAGATACCTGTGACCGCCCGCATAATCCATAAGGCGTTTCAGATTTGACTGTTTTTTCAAATAGGTTCCTCCTTAAAAACAAAATAAGTTAGTTTTGCCTAACTTGCAGCCTGAAAAACAGGGGCTATTGAAGCCCCATGATCCTGAACCAGCCGGCAGTGTAAAAGGTGCGCATCTCCCTAAGATAGACCTCTGCCTGCTCCCTCGGCATCTGATGAATAATCATCTCAAAAAAAGCATTGAACATTCCCGTTATAAGAATATGCTCAAGCACGGGATCAATATCCGGCACAGCCTTGCCGGACCTCCGCAATACTTTCACATAATCGTGTGTTGCCTGCATTTCAATATCGACCATCTCATCGATAAGACCTGCATATTTGGTGCCTTCCGAGCAGCAGAGTATCAGCCTGAACACATCCAGATGATCATATGCGTATGCAAGAAGCTCCTCCATGCATTGCCCCGATATCTCACCCACGGATACGAGCTGTTTTTCATCGGGCTGTCCGGCAAATTCCGTTTGCGCACGGCAGTATACAGAAAGAAAAGTATCGTACTGTTCCTTTACAAGCGCATCAAAAAGCTCTGCCTTGCTTTTATAATAGCCGTAAAACGCGCCGGTTGTAACACCCGCTTCTCTTGCAATATTGCGAAGGGAAGCACCCAAATAGCCTTTTTCAAGAAATTCATTCTTGCCGGTTATCAGAATGACCTGAAGCGTTGAAAGCTCCTTTTCAGACATTTTACATCTCTCCCACTTGATATAACAGCGTTATATCACACTGTTATATTACTCCCGTTAAAAAAATTTGTCAATAAAAAAAGCAAAAAAATATCCGGCATTTTCCGCATATTTTAAGCAAAAAACGCCGGATTGAATTTTGAGATCAGTCAGCGTCAATACAGATGCAGACCGGGGAGTGGTTATCTCTTTTTGAACCCAGATCGACTTCAAAATATTTTTCATTTTGCACGAACGGAAGTTCTCTGTTTTCCCCGAGTATCCTGACCGCCTTTATATCATACCTTATGCCGCCCTCGTTGGCACGGCGCAGACTTTTGATCTTTAGCTTTTGCCGAAGCTTTTGAGCCATCGGGAAAACATAGATCTTTCCCGGCTTGGTGGTAAAGCAGTAATCGCCGCGCCTGAATTTTTTATTTTCTTTAAACGCGCCGTTTTTACTCTTTTTGCCTTCAAAAGAGCAGACCTCAAACGGATATGAGCCGTATATCGCCTCGCCGTTTATTTTGAGCCACTTTCCTAGGTCAAGCAGTATCCGTTTTTCCTCATCGCATATCGTGCCGTCCGCCTTAGGCCCGACATTCAGCATAAAACAGCCGTTTTTGGAAACGACCTCTATGAAATTCCTGATTATATCGTTGGGGTCTTTAAATTTATTGCCCTCTGTAAATCCCCAGGAATTTTTAGCCGCAGCGGTATCATTCTGCCATATATCGCAAAGCGCGGAATCCGCCTGACCTCTTTCAACGTCAAAAACGGCGCAGCCGTTAAACACCGCTCCCCATTTATAGAAAACACAGACCTCTTCGCCCCATTCATCGGCGCGGTTGTAATAATAGGCAAGAAACTTTTTCACATAAGGTCTGAACTCGCTTTTATGTATCCACCAGTCAAAATACACGGCGAGCGGTCTGTTCCTGTCTATCATTTCACAGGCGGAGGCGAGCCAATCCTCAAGCCATTCTTTAGTTGGCGAGATCTCTTTATCCGTCTTGTCTATATTTCCGCTCGGCGGAGCATATGCCGGACCGTACAGATCGGAATTTATGCCTCTGGCGACCTCGGAATTCGGATAGAACTTTCTTGCGCCGTTCATAAACCAGTAGTGCTCTGCTCTGTGATTGCTTATCATAAATCCGAGACCTGCTTTATCGCATGCGCTGTGCAGTTCCGCCATATAGTCCCTGCCGTTCAGCTCCATCATATTCCATTTATTCAGGCTGCTCGCATACATCTTAACGCCGTCGTGGTGCTCGCCCACCGGCATAATATAGCCTGCGCCGCTCTTTTTGAATATATCGGCCCATTCATCGGCATTAAATTTTTCAGGCTTGAACATAGCCACCATTTTGCTGTAATCAAAATCGGCGCCATAGGTCTTTTTGTGGTGAAAATTACAGGGATGACCTTTCATATACATAAGCCTAGGATACCATTCGCTGCCGTAAGCGGGCACCGAATATACGCCCCAGTGAATAAAGATACCCAAACGCCTTTCACGCAGGAAAGACGGCGTTTGAAACTGCGAAAGACTTTCCCAGTTATCCTTAAATCTTCCTTTGCTTATAACATCATCTATCTGTTTAAGATATGCATTTATTGCGTTCATACACGTTTCCCCCGGCATATTATGAATTCAAGGTAATGATAGCTCCGTCCTTGGGCATCATGAAAATACCCTTTTTAAGATTGACGCGACCGCCGAGCTGCACGGTTTTAATGTGCGGTTTCATAGCCGAAACGGGGCTGAATCCAAGCAGACCGGCGTCTATTTCAGGCACGATACGAACAGGTTTTTTTCCGAAATTGAACATACAAAGAAGCGCCTTGCCCTTGTTGATATATACGGTTGCCTTAACATCGTCATTTCCCGTGCTCACGGGATTTTTCGAATGCCACCATCCGCGCATTTCGCTGTTTTGGATCTGAAAATTATCCCATAGCTTATATATGTGCTGTGCATTTTTAACGCCCCAGCCATATCGGTTGTTCATCGCGAAGAGCATGCCTATGAACGGATCGCCGCCGCCCTCAAGGAGCTGGCTGGTCTGACCGTACGGTATACCCGAAACCTCCGTGAGCAAATATTCGGGCGAGAGCTTTTTATAAGGATATCCCTCGCCTATCCACAGGCTGTCAAGAAACGGGAAGATTTCCGTATACAGATTCATACAGCTTATATCGCCGGCTCTTTGCGCCTCATGATTCCACATATGCATATCTATCAGTCCGCCGTTTTGCGAAAGCACCTTTTTGGCGCGTTCGAGCGTTGTTCGGTCAAGCGCCGTATCATCAATATAAATGCCTTTGATACCGATATTTTTAACCAGCCAGTCAAGGCCTTCTATGTAATAATTGTCTATGCGCGAATCGGGATGGACTATAAACGAAATATCCGCGTCTCCCTTATATTTTCCGTGCTTGTACTCAACCCGCCATGCAGGCAGAATCGTATCGCCGAAATATTCGGTGAGCCACTGCGGCGTCCCTTTCCACCAGGAGTGTCCGTCGCCGTTTTTGCGCATGATGATTTCATCGCCCAGCGCCTTATAGGCAAATACTTCCGCCATATGGTTGCTGTGCTCGCGCACCGTGTAGTAAACCTTTACTCCTATATTTTTATAAGCCGCATACTGCACCAGATGCTTCAGGCGCTGCGTTTCGATAAAAGGATAGTTAATGAACGGATGGACTTCGTTTCCGTGGTGGATATTCACATAATTCAGTCCTAATCTCTCCGCCTCGTCTACCTGTTTGTATTCATTTTTCAGCTCGTTATAATGACTGTATCTGACCGAATAATGCTTTTTATACTCAATGGGCTTGAGGGGCGTGAAATGAAGCTCAAAATCAAAATGCCTTTCCTCGCCCTTTTTGAGACTGTATTTTCCCGTATAGGCTCTTACTTTCGCCGAATCCGCGTCTTTTTCAAATACGATGCCGCCTCTGCCGCAGTTATCCCATGTCGTGCGCGGCAGCTTCATCGGAAGATTCTTATAGTATACGTTTATCAGCGGTCTCACATAATCCTCCGCTTTCCATTTAAAGCGCACACCGGCATTTACCGCGCCTGTATACAGCGTATCCCAGTGCTTTTCATCATTCCATTTAAAACGGATGTCATGCGCGTATCCGCCCTTCGAGCCGAGACCGTTTACAAATTCCGAGCATTCGGGGCATATTTCCGCGCAAAGAGATATGTCCTCACACACAACATCGTTTTTCGCCTTTAAAATTACGGAGTATTCGGCAGAACCTTCATAATGCACAATACCCTTGACGCAAACGGAAAGATTTTCCGATTCCCCTGCCGAAAATATATGGACAGAACCGCCGTCCTGCTCGATCTTCAGGTCCGAATAAACGATATTTTCACTGCCGGCATCAAAAGAAAGAGCGTGTTTAAGCAGCTTTTTCTGGGGCTTCTGCGTAAGATTTATGCCTTCGTCAAAATAGTAAGTCACATTTTCCGGCAGACCGCTTTGAGCAATCGATATATCTCGGCCGAGAACACAGATCTTATCGGATTCGACACGCGGCTCAAAATACGGTTCTACCGGGCTGTTATCAAGAAACCTGTCTGAATTCAGCCAGATGAGCCTTGATAAGCGCCAGATATCGTTAAAGCCGCCGTTTTGCACATATTCGCCGGTAAATTCAACGCAAAGACGAAGTGAAGCATTCTCCTTATCGGTTTCAAAGCTGATGACCGACTGCGCCTTTTCCCCTTCCTTTTTGGAATTTGCCCTTATGATGAAAAAGACCGGCTGAAGCCTGTTTTCCCTGAGCTTGATTTTCTGTTCGCGATGCGCGCCGAACTTGTCCGTCACCTGCGTATTGATGCATACCATATCCAGATCGCCTTTTTGAACAACATGCTCCACCATACCCTCGCCCTCCGGCAAAAGCACAAGCTGAAGCGCGAAATTCTCGGACGCCGGAACCCGCAGCGAAAGCTCTGAGAGCGGCTGCAGATCCTGAACTGCGGACAGATCTGAAAAATGCTTGATCTGCGTTTTTCGGTCAACATAAAATATTTTCATAACAAAAAATACCCCTTCAGTTACATAGTTTGAAATCAAATAAAATTATAAACTTTTAATTACAATGTTGTATTTGTAAGCAGGCATATGCTATAATAAATGAAGGAAATTCCGGCTTATCAAATTCAGACCGCTTCAACCGAAAGCTCTGAAGAGCCCAAATTGATTATATGCCGTTTTTTTTGCCTGTGCGCTGCTTTCAACGATTTAATAATAAACGAAACAGAACTTAATATCAATACATAAAAGCGCATAAATAATATATAAATCGGAAACGCCTGAATTTTGAAAGACCATTAAAATTCAGAAAATCTGCTGAAGGTGATATCTATGTATCAATGCACTTGGTTTTATGTGGCAAACCTCATATTGCCTAAGGACAAAAGCACCGTTGCTGCGGCGTGGTCCGTTGAAGCCGATGAATTCTATAAATATGAAATGAAAGAGGACGCTCTGTCCGTAAAAGGCATGTTTTGCTTTATCCGCACCATTGAGGGTGAGGGAATCATAGAGACTGTGGACGGCGATAAAATCATGCTGCCCGCCGGCACGTATATGATTATACGCCGCGACAGGATCAAGCAGTATGAAAGCAACCGTAAAATCTGGAATTACTATTGGGTGGATTTCACCTTTTACGGTCAGATGAAAGCAAAGACCGAAAAAAGATACATTGCCGAGTATACAGAGCATGAAAAATACCTTTTTGACGAACTGCTTGATATAGGAAGAAGCTATCCCAATGAGACTGAATACATAAATGCTGTTTTCAAGCATTATTTTTACAGTCTAACACTTGCGAGAACACAGGTCTCCCACGCGGCGTCAGGCTCCGTAAAGCTTTCAGAAGTCTGCGCTTATATAGAGCAGAAGCTTTATTCAAGACTTACCGTTACGGAGATAGCAAGCTTTTTCAATGTTTCTTCACGCCGTATCCACCAAATATTCAATGAAGCGCTTCACATATCGCCTAAACAATACATTTCCGACCTGAAAATTCAGAAAGCAAAGCAGATACTTGAAAAGACTTCCATGCCTATTATTGATATAGCCGATGCATTGGGCTATTACAGCGCTTATCATTTTTCTTCCACTTTTCAAAGGAAAACAGGATTTTCACCGAGCGCTTACAGAAAAAACTATATATCGCATCTTTCGGACAAATAATCTGTTACCGGCGCCGCCGAACATGAACGGCAATGATCCTTATACAGCACGGTTCGGATGTTTTCCTGAATAAAATAACACGCAGGGCACAACATAACTGTTGTGCCTGTTTTTTTATGTTCGGATTCAAAAAAATAAAAAAATCAATGTCAGCGGATATTGAATGAGTCAGATAAAAAATAATGGCAATATTATATATGAAGAGCGCTTTAAGGCGATTTGAAGTATAAGGCGCTCATTTTAAAACAACACAAAGCAATGAAAGGCCGTGAATAAAATGAAAAAAATAATGGCGATCCTATCTGTAATCGTTTTAACCGTTTTTTCTTTGAGCGCTTGCAGCTCAGGGGACGGTCAAAACACAACTTCCTCGGCAAAAGGCGAGATCTCCGTACTGTACTACACATTCAGCGACACTTACATTTCAGGAGTGAGAGCAACGCTTGATAAAATTCTGAAAGACGCCGGACTGAATTACAACGATTATGATGCGAACAGCAATCAGACCACGCAGACCGAACAGGTGCAGACAGCTATTGCAAAGGGCGCTTCGGTGCTTGTTGTAAATGTTGTGGACACAGGCTCCAACGACGCGGCGCAAAATATAGTCAATCTTGCGAAAGCACAGAATATACCCGTAATATTCTTTAACCGCTCCGTTGATGAAAGCGTTGTTTCAAGCTATGACAAATGCGTTTTTGTGGGCACGGACTATGAGATGGCGGGTCATATGCAGGGTCAGATGATAGGAAACTATCTGCTTAAAAATTATGACGCTTACGACCTGAACGGCGACGGCAAGATAAGCTATGTCATGTTTAAAGGTCAGGAGGGCAATCTTGAAGCGATAGCGAGAACCCAGTATGCGGTTGAGGACTGCAACACCGTGCTTCAGGAAGCGGGAAAGCCGGCGCTTGAATTTTATGACCCGGCAAATACAAATAAATATCTTGTGGATCAGGACGGAAACTGGTCTTCAGCAGCGGCAACAAACTATATGAGCACGATCCTCGCGCGCCACAGCACGGCAAACAAGAATATGGTTGAGCTTATAATCGCAAACAACGATGAGATGGCGCTCGGCGCCGTTTCCGCTCTGCAAAGCGCGGGATACAACAAAGGGGAAGGCTCAACGGTGATCCCCGTATTCGGTGTTGACGCAACAGACGCGGCTAAAGCCAAGATTGCGGACGGCTCCATGTCCGGCACAATCAAACAAGACGCGGAAGGAATGGCAAACGCCATTAAAACCATCATTGATAATTTCAACTCCTCCCAGCCTCCCCTCACAAACATAGATTCTCAAAACGTTGTGGGCTCATGGCGTGTGAATATACCTTATTCAGCATATACGGGAGAATAATACGCGGAAGTGCTTTTTATGGAGAACATTGAAAAAAACCGTTACGCAGACAAAAACTCAGACGCACTGCTGAGAATGAAAAATATAACAAAGACCTTTCCGGGCGTTAAAGCGCTGGACGGCGTATCACTCACGGTTCGGGCAGGTACCGTGCACGCCCTAATGGGAGAAAACGGAGCCGGAAAATCCACGCTGATGAAATGCCTTTTCGGGGTCTACTCAAAAGACAGCGGCGAAATATACCTTGACGGCGAAGAGGTGAATTTCAAAAACTCTAAAGAAGCGCTGGAAAACGGCGTTGCAATGGTTCACCAAGAGCTGAATCAGGCGCTCAAGCGCAGTGTTATGGACAACATGTGGCTCGGCAGGCTGCCCACTGTATCCAAATTCATTCCGCTGACCAGTGAAAAGAAAATGTTTGAGGAGACCCAAAAGGTCTTCAGAGAATTGGATATAAACATTGATCCGAAAACCATAATGGGAAAAATGCCGGTATCTCAAAGGCAGATGGCTGAAATCGCCAAGGCGGTCTCCTATCATTCAAGAATCATCGTTTTTGACGAGCCTACCTCTTCCCTTACCGAAACCGAGGCGGAGCGCCTGTTTGAAATCATTGAAAGTCTAAAAGCAAAAGGCTGCGGAATCATCTATATTTCGCACAAAATGGAGGAGATCCTGCGCATTTCAGACGAAGTCACCGTTATGCGTGACGGAAAATGGATAGCCACCAAACCGGCAAAAGAACTGACGATGAACGAGATCATCCGCCTTATGGTGGGCAGAGAGCTCACAAACAGGTATCCGCATAAAAAAAATTCCCCCGGAGAGGATATGCTGACCGTGAGAAATCTCAGTGCGCAGTACGCAAGGCTATATGACGTTACTTTCTCCGCAAGGCGCGGAGAAATACTCGGCGTCACAGGGCTTGACGGTTCCGGAAGGACCGAGCTGCTTGAAACGATATTCGGAATAAACACAAGAAAAAGCGGTAACATATATCTGTGCGGCAGCGAGGTCAAAAACAGAAACGCGCGCGAATCACTGAAAAACGGATTTGCTCTGCTTACCGAGGAGCGGCGCGCGACAGGTATATTCGGTATACTGAATATACGCGAGAACGCGACCATCTCCAGCCTCGATAATTACAGAACGGGACCTTTTATAAGCAAGAGAAAGACGCAGGAGAGCACGCAGTCCGTTATAGACGCCATGCGGATCAAAACACCTGATCAGGAAACGAAGATAGGAACGCTCTCCGGCGGCAATCAGCAAAAGGTCATACTCGGCAGATGGCTGCTGACCGACCCCACTGTCTTACTGCTTGACGAACCGACAAGAGGAATTGACGTGGGTGCGAAATATGAGATATATAAGCTGATCATCGAGCTTGCGGAAAAGGGCAAAACAGTTATTATGGTTTCCTCCGAAATGCCCGAGCTTCTCGGCGTTTGTGACAGGATACTGGTCATGTCCGGCGGAAAGCTTGCCGGAGAAGTCGATGCCGGAACCGCCACGCAGGAAGAAATAATGACTTTGGCGGCAAAATATGTTTAAGGAGAGATGTTATGCCGGATTCAAATCATAACGACCCGAAGGGAGTCATGGGAAACTTCGCCTCATTCGGGGCAATGAGCGCAAGGGATAAGCGCAAAACCGTTACGGATCTGTTGCTGAATAACGCAATGTATATCATCATTGCCGCCGCGATCCTCTTTATTGCGATAAAGGTACCGTCGTTTCTTTCCTTTTCCTCTGTGGTCAATATCATTTCCCTAACGGCGTCCAAGCTGCCGATAGCGCTTGGAATAGCCGGCTGCATCGTCCTCACCGGCACGGATATTTCGGCAGGGCGTGTCGTAGGTCTGACCGCGTGTGTCGGCGCTTCTCTGTTGCAGATGGCAAATTATCCGAACAAAATGTTCCCCAATCTGGGTGTAATGCCCTTGTGGCTCGTTTTTCTTATCGTGATCGCCATCGGCGGACTTGTGGGACTTGTAAACGGATTTTTCGTTGCAAAATTCAAGCTTCATCCGTTTATCGTTACACTGTCCACGCAGCTCATTGTTTTCGGACTCGTGCTGATGTATCTTATGATAGGCACAAACAACGGGCAGACGCTCTCGGGACTTGACGAATCCTATACGGAATTCATAAGAGGCACCCTGTTCACCATCGGCGGTGTTACCGTGCCCAAATACGTGCTGTATTCGGCAATTCTGACCGCTTTGATGTGGGTGGTTTGGAATAAAACAAAATTCGGAAAAAACATGTTTGCCGTAGGCTCAAACGAAGAGGCGGCAAATGTTTCCGGAGTAAACGTTTTCGCAACCATCATAGGCGTATTCGTGCTTGCGGGCGCGCTTTACGGCGTAACGGGATTCATTGAGGGCGCAAGAATCGCCTCCTGCTCCGCCAACACGGGATTAACCTATGAAAGCGACGCCATCGCGGCATGCGTGATCGGAGGCGTATCCTTTGTAGGCGGTACGGGAAAAATAAGCGGAATCGTTATAGGCGTTCTGCTTTTGCAGCTTATATTCGTAGGGCTGAACTTCCTCTCCGTTTCGGCAAATATGCTCTATGTGATCAAAGGCGCGATCATCCTTGCGGCTTGCGCAATCGATATGCGCAAATATTTAACCAGAAAATAAGGGATATGATGAAAATGAAAGATAACGAATCGCGGCACGATGAAAAAAGAGTTAAAAAAAGCGGAGGCCTTTACGCAGGCGTCAAGATTTCTCCGAAAGCTGCCGATGCGCTTGTCATTCTCAGCACGGGAGCGCTTGCGTTATGCCTCGGCGCGGCGATCTTTGCCGGCTGAGGAAGTCAGACCTCCGCGGCAAATCGGCGTACAGATTTCCGCTTTCCGAAATAAGACCCGGCTGCTAAAATGCAGCCGGGTCTTAATTTCAGCGTATTTTTATCAGCACTTTTCCCTGTTCTATAAAAATCGTTTTTTGCTCTTTACTCATTGCGCGAAAAACCCTAAGTAATTCATCTTCAAGTGAATCGTTTATTTTTGTTTCCTTCATATTTAACAGATAATCTGTTGAAACATTAAAATAAACGGCAATATGTTTTAAAGTTTCAAAATCCGGCTGACTGTAACCCTGAACATATCCGCCCATAGTTGATGGTGCTATTCCCAAATCATTTGCAACCTGTTTTTGGGTCAGCTTGTTTTCCTCAATCAGCAGTCGTAGCTTTTCATTGAAATTCAAAACGATCACCTCAGAAACATTTTAAACTAAAAGCGCTTTAAATTCTTGTTAAACCGTAAAAATAGTTGACTAAACTATTTTTTAGTATTATAATAAATATAACGGAGGTCGATTTATGGGAATGAAAAGCTTTTCAATACGAATAGATGATGAAATGCTGAAGAAGCTGCGTGTTGTTGCCGCAGACAACGGCAGAAGTGTAAACAGTGAGATCCTGATGCTGATAAAAGATACCGTTGATCAGCCGGAAAACAGGCAGTTCAAAATCGTTTCGGGCGGAAACAATGTTTACACCGTTTCACGAACAGACAGCAGCGGAGAAACAGCAGAAAACGAATACAAAACCTTTTGCCACGCAATAGGTCAGCTGCTCTATTATATCTAATAATCCCCACCCCGGCGATTACGATATCACCTTTGTGCGCAGGCGAAAAAACGAACAGAAAAAATGACAGCCGCCGCCCGTTTGACCGGGCGGCGGTTAAAATAACTTTATGGTCAGTTTGAACAAAGCCGGTCTATATGAGGGCAGCTCCGTTTTCACACAAAAATATGTAATCGACCGGGTCATATGAATCGAGAACATAATCATCAAAAGTTTCATTGTGAATTCTGCCGTAGCCGTAAATGCAAAACCGCAGGTTCTCCTGACGGCCGCTTTTGGATTCATAAGGCTCAACAGTAATACTGTAACAGTATCTGCCGACAACAGCCACGTCATCTTTCTTTATGAAATCGCCTTCTGCCTCCTGTGTTTCGAGCTTACGAAGCAGAAAATCGGCATAATCCATCGTATGCTCCGCCGAAACCGCGGATTTATCGATGAGCCATTTGTTTATTTCTTTCAGAAACTCATATCTTTTCATAAACACCACTTCCGTAATCATCATATTTAGCCGCCGGTCAACAGAAGAAAAATCAAAGTCAAAGCCAGCAAAAAAGAAACGGTCCGAATCTCAGACCGTTTGGAAACATTTTAAAGATCATCCGCGTCCTGTACCGGCTCTTCATACTCGCCGGTGTCATAGGCGCTTTTTGTTGTGCCCGTATAACTGCCCTGCGTATCGCTGTTTGCCATATCGGGACTGATATACGATGTAAGATCAATAACCCTTTTGCTGTTTTTTACGGCGGAATCTTTTTTCTGAGCTTTGTTTTTTTTATCTTTTTTCATAAAAATCACCCCGGTAATATTTTTAGCAGAGGTGATTTTTTTATTAATAATTTCAACCGTAAAATTTATATTTTTTCCACATCTATAACGGCGATCTTATCCATAAATTCCTTTGGCGTTATGACCTCGCCCATATCAAAGAACTCGTCCATATTCAGATTAAAGTTATTTACAAAAACAGGAGTGTTCTCATATTCAATATCTATGTGAAGGCGTTTTGCGTCCTCCTTTATGTTTTCAACACTGTAATTATCGCAGTCATAATATCTTGAAGCACGCACTTCATTGTTTCTGATATACTGAAGCACAACGTTTCTGCTTGATTTTGAAACAGATATATACTGATTTATGTCTTTTTGCAGCGCCTGCCCCATCATCATCTGCGCAACCGCCTTGCATGCGCCCGAATTCAGAAAAAACTCATTTATAAAAATGCTTTCAAGAGGACTTGTGTCGTCCGGCACGATAATAGCAAGAATATTTTTTGACGGCTTACGCTGATAGTATTTTTTAACAAATTCCTTGAAATAATGCTGGCCTTCGGCAATTTTTTTCGCATAAAAATGATAAAAAGGAATATTCGGCCTGCTGGCTACGCCGGGCAGTGAAAAAGGCTTGAACTCACTGCTTTCCTCGTCATAGAGCAATATATTCGTGTTTGTTATGATCACGGGTATGGCTTTAGACATATTTCATACTTCCTTTATAAATCATAAATCTGTTTATAATTTTACTATATATTGTATTCAAAATCAATAAAATGATAAAAAGATAGTGCATTTTGCCGTAAGATATGCTATTATAAAAAAGACTTACAAACCAATTTGAAAAAGGGAGAACTTCAGATGGCAAATAATGAAGATGAAATCGAAAAGATACTAAAGGAGATAAAAGGATCTAAGAATTCAAAGGACGAAAGCAGCGGCGAAACAGCCGATAAAACAAATACAGAAAACCACCATGATGAAAAGCCGCTCGAGCCGGCTTTAAACGATCTGCCTGAAAAAAAGGCAACTATAAATGATTATAAAGATGAATACGAAGAAGAAGAGGTTGATTACGTGAAAAATCCGGCAAAAAAAAGAATTCTTATCATTGTGCTTGCCGCAATCGTTGTTGTTGCGGCAGCCTGCGCAGTCTATTTCGGTGTTATAAGACCGGGTGAAGAAACCACAACGACCACCACAACAACGACTACAACCACTACACAGGCGCCTGTTATCATTACCAATCCGCTTACCGGCGAGGCGGACTACAATGAATCGGCAGTCGGAGCAAGGCCTGTTGCCGTTGTTGTAGAGAATTCGCCCCAGGCGCGTCCCCAATATAATATGGACACGGCGGATATTGTTGTTGAAGGAGAGGTTGAAGGCGGTATCACTCGTATGCTGTGGATGTATGCGGATATGACAGATCTGCCGGAGCAGATAGGTCCTACCCGTTCGGCAAGACCCAGCTTTGTTGAATTTTCACAATTCTTTGATTCTATCTTTGTGCATTACGGTGAAAGCCACAGCGGCGGCGGATACACGGGAGCGGACGACTACATTGAATCAAATAATGTTGACAATATAAACGGTATGAACACCTCCTCCTGCTTTAGACGCACGAAGGACAAGGCAAGCCCTCACAACGCCGTGCTTGTGGGAAACAAGCTTCTTTCGGTTATAGAGGACAAGGAGTACAGAACGAGCCTTGACAAAAACAAATTCTCATCGCTCAGCTTCCATGAAACGGAAACTGCCGTTTCAAAGACTCCCTGCAACAGCATAACCGTAAAATTCTCATCACGCACAGACAGCCACACCTTTACATATCACAGCGAGGACAAAACTTACAGAAACCAGTCCGATTTCAAACAGGAAGTAAGCTTTACAAACATTATTGCGCTGTATGCCGATTCCAAATATATAGACAAAGCGAATTACAAGGGAACAGGCAAAACGGAAACCTACTGCAATTATGATTTCACAAGCGGAACGGGCAAGCTTGCAAGCGCCGGAACCGTTACCGATTTCACATGGACAGCCGAAAACGGCGTTCTTAAGCTTACGGGAACAGACGGCAAAGAGCTTAAGCTCAATCCCGGCAAAAGCTGGATAGGGCTTGTATCCGCAAACAACAGCGGAAGCACTGAGGTAAAGTAATATAATAATCATATAAGGAGAACCGTATGAACAGATCAAAAGGAGCAACAGCGTGCATTGCAATCGGAACGATATTCGTCATTCTGGGATTGCTTATTTCATTTTTTTCATTGGCGCTGACCCCCGCCGCCGCTCCGGTGCCTTATACTTCCGACACGCGTATTTCAGACGAAACGTACGGAACGGTTTACGACTTTGGTCAGGTTCTTGTTATCGACCAATACGGATATATTGAGTATGACGGATTTTCTGATGAGCATTATTATATTATAGGGATCTCGCTTGACAGCAGTGATACAGTATATCTTGCTTCGCTCAGAGTAGATGAAGACACCGCCGTTTTTGACAAGCTGAAAGACTATGCATATGATGAAAACGCATATGTGGGTGACATGTATTTAAAGCTATGCGCTACTGCGGAACCAATCAATGATATCGATCCCGATATGAAACGTTATTATTATGAATCACTCGATACATATAAATCATATTTTACCGATACAACCGATCTGGAAATAGGGCTTACATTCTATTGCGAAGGCACGGCAGCATACAGCAGTACGGCGATTGCAGGCTCTGCCGCATATATAGTTGTAGCGTTTGCGGGCATAGCTATGTCCGCTGCGGGAATCATATGCTTAATCATCGGAATAGTCAAAAAAGTCCGTGCAAAAACGCCTCAATACGTAATGCCGGGAAACGGTTATTATTATAATCCTCAGCAAAATCAGTGGAATAACGGTATGCCCGTTAATAATCCGCAGAACCAGTGGAATAACGGTGCGCCTATTAATAATCCGCAAAACCAGTGGAATAACAGTGCACCTAACAACTACACCCATTCAGAAATGCCATCACAAAGATCTGAATATCAACAGAACACACAAATCCCCAATAATAACAAAGGCACATATTTTACACCTCCGGGAGAAAAGTATTCAAACGATTATAATAACGGCAGCCAAAATCCGCCTGACGGCGGCAATGAAAATCAAAACGGTTAATACGACCTGATTGCCGAATCCCCGCCGGTGAGCAAAATGCACGGCAGAGGATTGCCGTGCATTTTTTATCAGTCCGTATTCCTTTTGAAATATGATGATAACGGAGAGCCTATGGAATTTAAGAAAGATAAAAAATTCAAAATTATGCAGATAACCGACATGCAGGAAATCCCCGCGGTATCGCCGGATACAACTGCTTTGATCGAGGCGGCGGTGGAAGCGGAAAAGCCTGATCTTGTTGTTTATACCGGCGACCAGATCAAAGGCTACGGCGTTACATATAAAGGCAAAGGAAAAGAACTTGAAAACGCCGTGGCTGCCACAATAAAAAAGCTTCTGGAGCCTGTAACGAAACGCAATATCCCGTTTGCCGTTACCTTCGGCAATCACGACAGACAGGTAGGCATTTCAAACAAAGACCAATTCGAACACATTTACAAATCCCTGCCGAACTGCATCGGCGAACAGGCAGAAGGAATAGACGGCGGAGGGACCTACTGCATTCCGATAAAATCTTCGGACGGTTCCGGCAAAGACGCTTTTTGCCTTTATCTGTTTGACAGCGGCACAGACGCGAAGGGCGGCGGTTATGAGCCGTTTGACACAAAAATAATAGAATGGTACAAAAAAGCAAGAGATAAACTCAAAGAAAAAAACGGCAGCTATATACCCTCGATCGTTTTTCAGCATATTCCTCTTTGTGAATACTACAATGTATTAAAGCGCGTTAAAAAGTCCCACAAAGGCGCGATACGCGCGTTCCGCACACATAAAAACGAATACTATGTGCTGGGTGACACCTGCCGCAAAGGCGATATGCTTTGCGAACCGCCCTCTATTCCAAACGAAAATACCGGCGAGTTTGACGCGATCTCCGAAAAGGGAGACGTTATGGCTGTGTTTGTGGGTCACGACCATAAAAACAGCTTTGTGGGCAGATATAAAAATATTGATCTTGGCTTTACACAGTCGAGCGGATTCAATGTTTACGGCAACAGAACAAAAAGAGGGGTTAGGATCATAACGCTTGACGAAAACAAGCCGGGCGAATATGAAACTTATACCCGCACTTTTGAAGAGCTTGTGGGCACAAAAGTGCAAAAGCCCGTATACGACTATCTTTCCAGCAAGATGCCGGAAACGGTAGACGCAGCAATACCTATGATTGCAAAAGCCGTTGGAATCCTTGCAGCGATCCTTGTTATCATAATTCTTTTGGCAAAATTCTTATAAGAAAGGGTAAAGAAGATGGCAGACGAGAACAAAAAGAACGCTTTTAAGCGCTGGACGGAAAAACACGCTGAGATATGGAAATTCGTAAAATTCAGCATAGCAGGCGGCGGCTCATCGGTTATAGAGCTTATCGTTCATATGGTGCTTTTAAACACGGTTTTTGAGTCTATGACCCGGGAAGCGATTACAAATCCCACGCTTAATATGATCGGCATAAACTCAAAAGGATACCTTTTTACATACCTGATTTCAACAACGGTGGGTTACGCTATCGCTTTTATCCTGAACAGAAAAGTAACCTTTAAAGCGGACGCGAACCCGGCTCTGAGTATGGTGCTTTACTTTATCATGGTTGTGTTCACCATTTTCGCGAACGGATGGATCGGATCCGCAATGACAACATTTGCGGAGAGTCACGGTCTTATAGGAAATCTGTGGGATCTGATCTTCAAGGTTATAGGAATGGCAATACCTACGCTTTGGACTTATCCCTGCAACCGCTTTATCATTCACAGAAAGAAAAAGCAGGCATAAAACCTATATTTTCAAAAATGATAATCACAGAGAGGATTTGAATGGATAAAACCGAAAAATGGCTTGCATGGGCAGTTGAGCTGCAAAGTCTTGCGCAGGCGGGGCTGACATACGGAAAAGATGTTTTCGACTTGGAAAGGTATACCCGAATAAGAGAGATCTCTGCCGAAATGCTCGCCTTTAAAACCGACCTGCCTCTTGAAAAGGTGAAAGAGCTTTTCTGCAATGAAACGGGATACCAGACTCCCAAAATAGATACAAGAGCAGCCGTTTTTAAAGACGGAAAAATTCTGCTTGTGCAGGAAAACTGCGGTAAATGGTCTCTTCCCGGAGGATGGGTAGACGTTAATTTATCCGTTAAGGAAAACACCGTTAAAGAAGTCAAAGAGGAATCAGGCCTTGATGTAACGGCAGACAGGATTATAGCCGTGCAGGACAGGGCAAAGCATAATCTGCCCGTATATGCCTACGGCGTATGCAAAATATTCGTTCTCTGCTCTCTTATCGGAGGTAAATTTGAAAAGAATTCCGAAACCACACAGGCACGCTATTTTGACGAAGATGCATTGCCTGAGCTTGCGGAAGAGAAAAATAACACCGAACAGGTAAAAATGTGTTTTGACGCATACAGAGCAGATGATTGGCAAGTTCTGTTCGATTAAAAATGAATATCATGCACAGCGACGAACCGCCACGGTGTTTCATAGAACACTGCGGCGGTTCGTCTTTGAATGTTTATCTGCTGCGAAATCACTTTTTAATCATGCTGCACTCGCAGCACAAGTTTTTATTTCAGATTTCTGATATATTTAAAGGTTTCCTTTTCGCCCTTTTCTTTCAGCATAACAAGCAGTTTTTCAAGCAGTTCGGCGGTTTTCGGATGCATGATGATCCTTGTTTTGGCTCTGGAATAATATTCAAGCGGATGCGAATCGGTATAATTTTTGCCCTGATACGTTTTGCTTGCGGCAACACGGTCGCAAAACATTTCTTTAACATATTTCAGCGGCATTTCAATAGGCTCGAGCCGTTTGGTCTTGGCGCTGTAATCCATCCAATATTCATAATGATGGCGGTTTCTGCCCTTATGATGAAGCCATGCCGCGGAATACCCTTTTTCCGCTCTTTCGCCTTCATTGGGCGAGCGGTCGCCAAGATAATATTTAGCACCAGGTATAAATTCGGCAGGAGAATATTTTGAAAGATCATGCAAAAGACCCTGAAACGGGATTCCTGCCCTGATACAGTTTGCCAGCACCTTGTGGCGGTGCTTCGTTATAGTTATAAAATGTTTTACGGGATGCGCCATAGCCAAAACTTCCTGAAATAAAAATAAGTCTGCAAAACAACAGACCTATATTAACACTATTCTATTTCATTGTAAAGCCCGATATTATCCGAATTTTCCGGAAATATATGCCTTCGTTTTCTCGCTGCCGGGATCATTGAATATTTTTTGCGTATCTGCATATTCAATAACTTCGCCAAGCAGGAAGAACGCTGTTTCATCCGAAACTCTTGCCGCCTGCTGCATATTATGGGTAACGATAACAATCGTATACTTTTTCTTAAGCTCGGCGATCAGTTCTTCTATTTTAGAAGTGGAAATAGGATCGAGCGCAGAGGTGGGTTCATCCATAAGTATGACCTGCGGATCGACGGCAAGCGCGCGCGCTATGCAAAGCCGCTGCTGCTGGCCGCCGGAAAGGCCCAGAGCGGATTTTTTGAGCCTGTCCTTGGTCTCCTCCCATATTGCCGCAGAGCGCAGCGAACGCTCAACGATCTCGTCAAGCTCGCTTTTTTTGCGTATACCATGCGTGCGAGGTCCAAAGGCAATATTGTCATAAACGCTCATGGGAAACGGATTGGGCTTCTGAAAGACCATGCCCACGTTTTTTCTGAGCTCGTTTACATCCGTATCTTTTGAATATATACTTTTTCCGTCAAGCAGCACATCGCCCGTAATTTTACAGCCGTCCACCAGATCGTTCATTCGGTTAAGTGTTTTAAGCAGTGTTGATTTTCCGCAGCCGGACGGTCCTATAAACGCCGCAACATGCTTTTCTTTTATATCCAGATTTATATTTTTAAGCGCCTGAAAATCACCGTAAAAGAGGTCTAAATTTTTCACCTCAAATTTCGTCATTCAGCTCCGCCTCCTTTTTCGCTGATCTTTGAAGCTATAAAGCCCGAAACAGCATTTATTATAATAACTGCCAGCAGAAGTATAACTGCGGTTGCGTACGCTTCTTCCATATAAAGTCCCTCAGACAGAAGCGCATACATATGCACTGAAAGCGTTCTGCCGGAATCCGTAAGCTTGGTTACAACGCCCGCAACTGTGCCGGCCGTATAGATGAGGGCTGCCGTTTCCCCGACGATTCTGCCCGTTCCGAGAATGATGCCGGAGAGTATGCCCGGCATAGCGCTTGGTAAAATGACCCTGAACACCGTGCGCAGTTTGCCTGCGCCGAGTCCGTAGCTTGCTTCCCTGTAAGAATCCGGCACAGCCCGAAGCGCTTCCTCCGTTGTGCGCATAATAAGCGGCAGGATCATGATTGCGAGGGTAAGCGTACCTGCTATCATGGAATAACCGAGCTTAAAATAAACGCAGAACATCAGATAGCCGAACAAACCGTAAACGATGGACGGTATACCTGAGAGGGTCTCGGCAGTTATACGTATCAGCCGGACAAATCTGTTGCCGCGGCGCGCGTATTCCGCCAGATAGATGGCGGCAAAAACACCTGCGGGGACCGCTATAAGCAGTGACGCGGCTGTGTAAATGAGTGTGTTTATAATTGCCGGCATCATAGAAACGTTTTCCGAATTATATGTCCATTCAAAAAGACGCGGCGATAGATTCGGAATACCCTTAACCAGTATATATCCTATGATAAATAAAACGACTGCAGCGCATACAACGGCGCTGATCATCACAACAATGGCAAGCAGCAACGACTTGGGACGTTTTTTATACATCATCAGTTTCTGGCGGAAACTCATTTTATTGATACCGTCCTTCATCGATTCCCCTCCTTGCTCTTCAGCACGGAAAACATAAGATTTATGAGCAGCACGAATACAAACAAAACCGCTGCTGTGGCGATGAGCGCCTCTCTGTGCAGATCCTGCGCATAGCCCATTTCAAGAATAATATTTGTGGTAAGCGTACGCACGCCGGAAAGGATGCTGTCGGGAATCACAGGCTGATTTCCGGCTATCATAACGATAGCTGTTGTCTCGCCGATCGCTCTTCCTATACCGAGTATGATACCCGCCGATACGCCGGACTTGGCAGCGGGAAGCGACACACCGAATATTGCCCTTTCCTTCGTTGCGCCCAATGCGAGCGCGCCCTCGTAATAACTTTTGGGGACTGCTCGTATAGCCGCTTCAGATACGCTGATTATAGTCGGCAGGATCATAATGGCAAGAAGAATAGACGCCGTGAGCACACTTTTTCCTCCGCCGAAGATCTGCCTTACCGCCGGCACGATAACGACCAGTCCGAAAAACCCGTAAACAACAGACGGAATACCTGCGAGCAGATCGACTGCGGGTTTCATAAAGCGATAGAGCCCGGCGGGGCAGTATTCAGCCATAAATACGGCGC
Source organism: uncultured Oscillospiraceae bacterium (assembly GCA_900539845.1). Classification (GTDB taxonomy): domain Bacteria; phylum Bacillota; class Clostridia; order Oscillospirales; family Acutalibacteraceae; genus Eubacterium_R; species Eubacterium_R faecavium. Next base: position 86,530 of record UQDP01000002.1, read on the forward strand.
ACAGCACACCGCAGGGCACGCCCAGCGCAATCGCTCCCGCCGTAACATAAAGGCTACCTATGATCATCGGAAAAATTCCGAACGTATCATTCAATGGTTTCCAGGTTGTGCCAAAAAGAAATTCCTTAACACCGATTTCACCTATTGCCGGAAAAGCATTTGAGAAAACGAACCAGCAAATAAGCAGCACCGCAATCACTGAAATGCACGCGGCAATAAAAAACACCGCGCGCATCATATATTCTTTAATCTTGTTTTTTACCATTCTGTCTGTTCACCTGTATAGATAGCTTTTACCTGATCGCTTGTAAGCGAGTTAACGGTGTTGTCCTTATTGACAATAACGGCAATTCCGTCTATCGCGATGGTAGTTGGGGTCAGACCTGATGAAAGCTCGCTGTCTTTCAGTTCCCTTGACGCCATGGCAATGTCACACACACCGTCAATTGCCGAAGTGATTCCCGTTGTGGAATCGTTTTGCTGAACAACGATCTGTGCGTTTGGATTAACAAGCGCATACGCTTCCTTCAGTTTTTCCATTACCGGCGAAACGGAAGATGAGCCTGCTACGTTTACCGTTCCCGAAGGCGAGCTGCCTGCATAACTGCCGTTATTGCCCTGTGAGATATAACCGTTCTCTTCAACAACGGCCTGACCCTCGGCGCTCATAATAAAGTTTATAAAATCCTGAGCCGTCTCGGAAATATCCGCCTTGACTGCGATATTAAAGGGTCGTGAGGCTTTATATGTGCCGTTTTTAATATTGTCAACGGTAGCGTCTACACCGTCTATCTGCAAAGCCTTAACCGTATCGTTAAGCGAACCGAGTGAGATATATCCGATGGATGACGGATCATTCGCAACAGAGGTCATCATGACCGAAGTGCTGTTTGTGGTTTCAGCTGTAATTATCGTGTTATCTACTTTTTCGCCGCTTTCATTTTCTGTTTCAATGCCGAAAAGCTCAATAAAAGCACTTCTTGTGCCTGAGCCTTCCTCTCGTGTCATAACGGTTATTGAAGAATTTCCCGAACCCTTACAGCCTGCAAAAATTGCGGAAATCGCCAGTATTACGGCAAAAACAGGTATTATTTTTTTCATTTTGATCTCCTTCTGTTTTCTTTTTTTAGTAAAGCACAGAAATTTATACTATTATTATGTTTAAATTTCTTCTAAATAAAATCCGGATTTCAATTCTTCTCTCCCTGTGCCTTTTTGAATATAACAGACAAATTTGAAAGACAAACCCGAAAAAAGTAAAAAAGAGGTCAAATAAAATCCTTTTTGTGTTAAATTTAAACATAAAAAATCCCTTTTTGTTTGCACAAAAAGGGATCTTAAAATGATGCAACCGGGGATTATCTCCACAAAACATTTTCGGAAAGCAGGATTTCTCCGTTTTCATCAGTGCTTTCCAGTTCAATTCCGTTTGGCGAGATACGCATGATCGACGCAACATAGGAACCGCTTCCGGCGCTGTCTACACCACCGTCTATCAAGACGGGGAAAGCGCCGCTGTTGTCAAATTCAAGGGTGTGTGAATGACCGCTTGCAAGCAGGCTTACGCCGAGAAGATCAAGCTTTGCAAGCGCGCGCTGTGAAAGCTCAGGCTCTCTGCATATCTCTCTTGCATGGCAAAGCGCAATGGTGTTGCTGTTTGTGCTTTCCAGTGTTTCAAGCCAATCCACCATATTTTTTCTGTAATGCTCATAATCGACCATGCCGCCGTATTCGGGATGGGAATCCTCTTTATCTTCACAGCTGTCCAGAACGATAAAATTATAATTTCCGAGCGATGTGGTATAATAAAAGTCCTCATAACCCAGATGATCCGCCAGATTCGCCGCTTCTGTGCCGCGTGTTTCATGATTTCCGCGCACATATATTACGGGCATTTCTCCGTCAGTTAGGTCATATGCGAATTCCAATATATAATCGGCAATATCTTTTTCGCTCATAAGTCCCGGAGCACAGTCACCGAGAAGCACGAGCGCCTGATAATCGCCGAGCGCGGCGGCGGCTTTTTCCGCCCTCTCATTTTTGGTGTGCCAGTCAGAAACAGTTAAAATATCAATATCGCTGCCGAACGCATCATGAAAAGAATAGCTTTCGCTTTCTATTGTTTTTCCGTTCCTGCCGCCGTAACTGAGCTCATCTACTACACGCGTTGAACCGACCTTATATGTATTGCCTGAAAGCTGCTCTTTCGGCACAGCGACGGTGTGTATGATAGAATCGCCGTTTTTTCTGCCGCCGCTTTCATCATAAATGCGCACCGTTTCATCATTATACGCATACTCGATATATCCCGTGCCCTTATCATTTGTTGAAAACACAACAGAATATTCCGCGCCGTTATCAAAAACAACAGGACCCGAAGTGAATTTATACGGCGTAACGGGGAAAACGCCGGCATACAAAACAAATAAAAGAACCGCGGCTGTAGTGCACGAAATGATCTTTCTTGCTGTTTTCTTTTTAATCAGAGGAAATGCGAACGCGAAAAATGAAACGCCTACCACAAGCGACCAAACCGGCCAAGCGGATTGGCAGAGCGCATATGCTGAAGAAAGGCTCATACCTTTATCTGTTATAAGCGCCACGGCTGAATAGACAAATGCGATTACAGCAAGCGCCTCACTGATAAAAGCGATGACATTCATAAACTTTTCGGGAATGATATATTTCTTTCTCACCTTTGCATTCAGAATCAGAAGCAAACTGATCCCGCCGAGCACAACAAAAACGAAAAGCCCCAGCGAAAAACCTGTGTACAAAACATTGTCAACAAACACAAAGCCGTATCTTACAGAATAAAAGAACAGCGCAGACACTGCTGAAAAGGCAGTAAAAAACGCGACAGCACCTTTGCTGAACAACAGCTTATTAAGAAATTTTTTCATAAACATACCTCCCGCCTAACCAATTATATTACGTGGAAAAGCAACTGTCAATGCCCAAGGGCATGGGGAATAGAGCAAGCAAATATCGGCGCAGGAGCATACCCGCGCCGATACCGAATCACTTTAAACCGCTGTTTCAAGCAAAGCCGTATTTCCCGACTGAATGGCTGAAATATTTCTGTCTATCTTATCAGACTCCCAATTCCACCACCTGATCTTCTCAAGTTTTGATATTGTGGCATCATCAAATCTTTTTCTGATCTGTTTTGCGGGAACACCGCCTACTATTGTATAGGGCGGCACATCCTTTGTTACAACAGCACGTGAGGCAATAATCGCCCCGTCGCCTATCGTAACGCCGGACATGATCACTGCTTCAAAACCTATCCAGACATCATTTCCGATAACGATATCGCCTTTGTTATCCCACGCGTCCGTAACATTTTTCCCGTCCAGATTCCATTCATCATAAAATATCGGGAACGGATATGTTGAAAGGGATGAAAGACTGTGATTTGCACTTGTAAACAGGAACTTGGCTCCGCAGGCAACAGAACAGAATCTGCCTATGATCAGCCGGTCGCCGTTAACGGGATAATGATAAAGCACATTGTTTTTTTCAAAATCCCTCGGGTCATTCACAAAATCGTTATACATTGTATATTCCCCAACGGAAATATACGGATTGCTTACAACATTTTTAAGATAAACGGTATCCTTATCCCCTTTTCTGGGGAAGATCTTTTCCGGAACAGTCAATTCAATCTCTCCTTAAAGTAAAATTTATTTCAATACTGTTCCGGCAACAACAATGCAGCGCCTCACCGGCACCACTCCTTCCTGCCGTTTTTTGTTCTTATTGATCAATTATTTATAAAGAGGACCATATGCCTCGCAGGCACGGTAATCCGCGGACTGCTTATCCTGTGTGCCGAAGCCGCTCCATGAATGGGGGCGGAAAATACGCGAATCATCAACATTGTGCATATTAACGGGTATTCTGAGCATGGAAGCAAGCGTGATAAGATCTGCGCCCACATGACCGTAAACCGTTACGCCGTGATTCGCTCCCCAGTTTGCCATAACGCTGTAAACATCCTTGAATGCACCCTCACCCGTAAGATTCGGCACGAACCATGTGGTGGGCCATGAAGGATCTGTTCTTTTATCGATAACATTATGTATCTCATCCGGGAGATCGACCGTATAGCCCTCTGCAAGCTGAAGTACGGGACCTACGCCGTCCACGATATTCACGCGCAGCATTGTGACAGGCATCTGCGCCCTGCAGCGGAAGTGGCTTGAAAATCCGCCGCCGCGGAAATACTCGTAATTTGCCCTGCACCAGTCTGTAGCTCCAAGGCAGGCTTTTATATCTTCATCGGTCATTTCCCAGAACGGTTTCATGCAGTTCTCGCCGTTCTCATTTTTGCTTGCGCCGGTTCCGTCAAGCGCCGTTGCGCCTGAATTGATAAGATGGATAAAGCCGTTAGCCGCAATTCCATCCGGCTTAACGCCTGTTACTCTTTCGCAAGCCTCCGGGCTCCAATAGGTTCTTACGTCATGGAAACACGGCGCGCTGTTTGCAATAAAGGAGCCGAGCATCATTGCAACGCCGTTAAGAGTGTCGTTCTCGGTTGCAAAGGGAGTCGGCATCTTAGGACCGTTCCAGTCAAAAGAGGACGCCATGATGGATTCGGTAAAGTCCGCGTTCGGAAGCCAGTCCGTCCAGTTCCTCTGACCCTGAAAACCTGCCGCAACGGCGTTTTTGCCGAGCGCCTCTTCGTGCCAGCCCATTTCATCCAGCTTTTTATTGCCGAAAAGAATATCGCGGACCACAAGGGTCATTTTTGTAATAAACTCCCAGTCTTTATCGGGTGCAACCACCTTGGAGCGTCTGATCATCTCGGGAAGGTTCTTGCCTTCATTCAAATCAAAGCCCTCTTTGCAGTTTGCCTTAACCCAAGCAAGTGCTTTTTCATATTCATCGTGATCATAAATTTCAAGAGTGATTCTGCGCAGGATTTCCGTCATATCCACCCATTCGGCGCGGATACCGAGATATTTCTGGAACATATCTGCGTTGCAGTAGCTGCCGGCAATACCCATTGCAACTCCGCCGAGATTTACATATGCCTTGTTCTTCATCCAGCCGACTGTTACGGCGCCCTTTGCAAAACGGAGGATCTTTTCGGCAACATCGTCGGGAATGTTCGTATCTGTAATATCCTGAACGTCATGACCGTAGATGGAAAACGCAGGCATGCCTCTTTGCGCATAGGCTGCCATGACCGCGGCAAGATAAACAGCGCCGGGACGCTCCGTGCCGTTAAATCCCCATACAGCCTTGATCGTATTGGGATTCATATCAAACGTTTCCGAGCCGTAGCACCAGCAAGGAGTTACGGAAAGTGTTGCCACAACATTTTCGGTTTCAAACTGCCTTGCGCAGGCTGCCGCCTCGGCACCGCCGCCTATTGTGGTGTTGCTGATCACGCACTGAACAGGCGTTCCGTCAGGATAACGCAGCTTGCTCTCTATCAGCTTTGCGGCAGAACGAGCCATTCCCATCGTCTGATTTTCCAGGCTCTCGCGTACGCCGCCCCATCTGCCGTCGATTACCGGGCGTATTCCTATTTTAGGATAGTTCATAAATCTTTACCTCGCTTTTATTTATTTAATAATTTTAAAAACCTATTATATGCACAGTCCCATTTATTCGCTTCACCGGGCAGGTATTCGCGAACCTTTTCCGTCTGCCGTATGATCGCTCTGCCCTGTTCTATGCTGTCTATCTCTCCGAGGGCAACAAGCTGAAGCAGAATATTTCCCAGAGCCGTTGCCTCCGCAGGACCTGCAACAACGGGTATGCCTGTGCTGTTTGCAGTCATCTGACAGAGAAACGGATCCTTTGTGCCGCCGCCGAGCAGATGCAAAACGGTGAATTCCTTGCCGGTGTTATCCGAGATCTGCCGAAGCGCAAATCTGTATTTCATTGCAAGGCTTTCATAAACCGTTCTTACGATCTCGCCGTCGCTCTTAGGAACTTCCTGATCGGTTTCGGCGCAGCGTTTTCGAATCTTCTGCGGCATATCGCCGTGAGATGAAAACGCGGGATCATCCGGGTCGATAAAACACAGAAACGGCTTGCTTTCGCGCGCAAGCTTCTCCATATCGGCATATGTATAGTCCCTGCCCTGTTCTTTAAAGTTTCTTCTCAGTTCCTGAATCAGCCACAAGCCGCTTATATTTTTCAGATAATTTATTTTTCCGTTTGCCCCAAGCTCGTTTGAAAGCTCGTCACGCATACTTTTTTCAGTCATCACCGGCTCGTCACATTCACAGCCTATCAGCGACCATGTGCCGCAGGAAAGAAACGCAGGCACCTCACTTGCATCGCATGGCATTGCACAAACGGCGCACTGTGTATCATGACCTGCCGCTTTTATGACCTTAATACCTTTATATTCTCCTGCAACACTTGCGCTCGGCACAATTTCAGGCAATGCGCTCTCAGGCATTTCCGTCAGGGCGAAAATATCCTTTTGCCACTGCTTTTTATGCAGATTGAGCATCTGAGATGTGGATGCAATGGTCTGCTCGGCGCTCACGGCTGTGCAAAGCATATATGCGATAAGATCCGGCATAAACAGAATTTTGCCGATATTCTTATTCTCCTCTGACGCAAGCTGAAAAAGCGTGTTGATATTCATGATCTGAATACCCGTTTTTTTATACAGCTCCGGCGGAGAAATCTTTTCAAAAATTTTTTTCGGAACACCCTGTGTACGTGTGTCACGGTAATGGACAGGCAAAGAGATAAGCCTTCCGTTTTCATCAATAAGCCCGTAATCCACTCCCCAGGTATCAAACGCCATAGAATCTATTTTTTCGGCCTTTAAGGCGGCAATTTCGATTCCTTTGGCTATCTCTCTCATAAGATAGGGAAAATCCCAGCAGAGCTTCCCGTTTTCCGTCGTGGGGATGTTTTCAAATCTGTGGATCTCTCTGTAACGTATTTCATCGGAATCAAAATCCGCAAGTATCGCGCGCCCGCTTGAAGCGCCCAGATCAAATGCAAGAACAGTGCTCATAAGATCATCTCCGCCTGCTTAATCTTCATCCGAATGCAGCATCTTGTCATCGGGGTTGAACACCTTATAGCCCGGATGACGGCCGGTCACTCTGTAATATCCCCTAAGATCGATCAGCTTTTGGATATTTTCTCTGCTTATATCATGGCTTCCGCCCAATATAACGGCGTTAATCGTGATTTTAGCCCAAAGTTCAAGGCTCTCCATTCTGTAAAACGCAGTTATAACATCGCTGCCCACGGCAAGTGCGCCGTGATTTTCAAGCAGCATAACATCATGTTCCTCAAGATAAGGCTCAATGGAATCCGGCACCTCAGTAGTGGACGGTGTACCGTAAGGTGTAAGCGGTACACTGCCGATAACAGAAACGTCCTCTATCATATTGTACATATCCATAGCCTTGTGCGCCACGGCAAAGCCTGTTGCCCCCGGCGGATGAGCGTGGATAACGCTGAAAACATCCTCTCTCTTGTCATAACAGCGAAGATGCATCTTTATCTCGCTTGAAGGACGCAGACCTTCAGCCGCCTCAAGCACATTGCCCTTTGCATCTATATGGATAAGCTTATCAGGCGTTATAAAGGATTTGCTCATACCTGTGGGTGTGGCAAGGATCGTACCGTCCGGCAGTTTGGCACTTACATTTCCGTCATTCGCGGCAACCCATCCAAGCTGCCACATCTTATGGCAGACATCGCATATCTGTTCTTTGATATTCTGAGTGTCCATGAAAAAAACCTCCTTAAAAATCACTTTCTAATTTGTATTATACTGTTGATTCTGCCGGCGTTCTTGGTGTATAATGTGATAAATTAGTACGATATTCACTTTTTTACAGGCGGTAGTGATTTATGAGATATTCCGACTATCAGGAAAAATCAACAAGAGGCACTTTCGGGTTTCCGATTCAGCTTTATTATGTGGATTCCACCCATCCGCAGTATGAGATGCCGCTTCACTGGCATATGGAATGCGAACTGATACTTATACTCAGGGGCTGTTTCGATCTTTATGTAAACGGCAGGTCCAAAACGCTTTCAGAAGGTCAATGCGCATTTGTTCCAAGCGAATTCATCCATGGCGGAGTACCGCATGACTGCATTTACGAATGTGTTGTTTTTCAGATGGAAAGCTTTCTGCAAAGCTCCTCAGAATGCCTTGAAGAATATAACAGAGCGATTGAAAGCGGCGTAATAGGCCAAATGTTTTTTGAAAAGAACAGTCCGTGCGGTGTGCTGATAGACGCTATATTTGAATCTATGGAAAAGGAAAACAGCGGATATACTTTTAAAACGACAGGGCTGCTGTGGCAGCTTACGGGAAACATAATCGAAGCAGGCGAAAAAAGCGGCAGCAAAACCGCTTCTGACAAAGTATATAAGCGTAACGCAAGAATAAAACGGGTACTTTCAAAAATACGCAGAGACTATTCAAAAACACTTCGTTTGGAAGACTTGGCAGACGCTGCAGGTCTGAATCCCCAATATCTCTGCAAGGCATTTAAAGAAGTAACCGGAAAGACCCCTATTGATTACCTGAATTTTTACAGAGTTGAATGCGCGGCGGAGATGCTTTCAATAGAAAGTATGAGTGTAACAGAGATCGCAATGGCATGCGGATTCGGTGACCTGAGCTATTTCAACAGACTGTTTAAAAGGCATAAAAGCATGTCGCCGACAGCATATAGAAAACGATTTACACAAAAATTAATAAAATAATATGAGAATAATTTTTTATAATTCTAATTATTTAGTTACTAATTAATAATTATTACATTTTTTTATTATTTTTTTAAAGAAATAAATATTTTTAAGGAATTTATTTAATGTGCCGTAAATTCGGAAAGTGAGGTACAAATGATTAAAAACGAACTGATACGGCACTTAAAAGAGAAGTACGATTGCAAAGAAAACGTTTTGGAAAGTATAATTAACTTTCTTGAGTGCCTTGAATCGGAAAACCAAGCGGTTTTTGAAGATGAAACGACTGTCAGATACCGTGATTATCACAGCTTTACACTGAGAAAAAGCGACGGTAAAAAGGAAACGGTGCGCTTTTATATCGACTCAGTGGCACACAAGGACACCCATAACGGTGAATATAAAAGCTTTGAACGTATGGATTATATAATTCTGTAAGCAAATTTTAGAATAAAAATTTAGAACTTAACAGAATTTCGGCACACACCGGGCGCTTTGCAGCGCCCGGTTTTTATTTGGCGTTTTACGGCATAAAAAAAGCTCCCCCTGCTTCAGGGGAGCTTTTCGTGGTCGAGGTGACAGGATTTGAACCTGCGGCCCCCACGTCCCGAACGTGGTGCTCTACCAAACTGAGCCACACCTCGAATTATTTTACTTTTGATATTATTACATATTTTCTTTCATTTTGCAATAGTTATTTTTTTGAAATTGTAATATTTCTGTTTTTTGACATAATTGCTTTGATATGGTAACATAAATTTATAGACTTTCACGAAAAACGGAGTGAACAGAATGAAAAGCTTTAAAAAATTTACTGCTGCTTTGTTGGCTGTTATGATCATCGCCGCAGGCACTGCCGTTCCCGCGTCTGCGGCAGACAAGGCAGCGCTGAATATTTCCGCTGACAACATTTCGCATGCCGTATCCGACACCCTTTACGGCGTTTTCATTGAAGATATTTCAAAGGCAGGAGACGGCGGACTTGTTTCAAATCTTGTTTACAACAACAGCTTTGAATACAATGACACTGCTGAAGAAAACGCCGAACTAAACGAGGCTTACTGGAATTTCACAAATATATCTCATAAAATATCAACGAATGCACCTATGAATAAAAACAATACCCACTATGAGGAACTGACAGTTTCGGGCCGCGGACTCGTAACCAACCTGGGCTGTGTTGAGCACTGGGATTATAAGACATATGATCCGAATAAGAAGCTCCAGTCAGAAGCCGACATGGGATTCAAGGAAGGCGCTAAATACGATTTCTCCTGTTACATAAAAAACATTGATTTTGACGGCACGGTTCAGGTATACCTGGAAGGAAACACAAATCCCGTTTCCGCAATACAGCTGGATATTTCAAACACCTCCGCGGACTGGCGCAAGGTTGAGGCGGAGCTTGAATCCGCAGCCACAGAGGACGGCGCGCTCACGATTGAATTCAACGGCACAGGTTCACTGTATCTGGACTTTGTGCAGCTTATTCCGCAGGATTCCTACGGATACGGTGAAAAGCAATGGCAATACACCACTTTAAGAGCCGATCTTGTTGACGCGCTGCGCAAGCTTGATCCGTCATTCATAAGATTCCCCGGCGGCTGTTTCTGCGAAGGAGATTCTCTTGAAAGACTTTTTGACTGGAAAGCGACTATCGGACCGCTTGAGGAACGCGAACAGGGCTATAACGTATGGCGAAATGACGAAGCCGGCGACTATTATATAAACTCTAACGCTATGGGCTACGGCGAATACTTTAATCTATGTGATGATCTGGACGCCGAGCCGCTTCCCTGTCTCAACGTAGGTCTCACCTGTCAGGGCAGAAACGGATACGATATTCATGTTGACGCTCTCAAGAAGCTGTCCATGAGTGATGAAGAGTTTCGCCAATACCTGATAGATGTACGCGGCTACAATGAAGATGACACGGAGGGCATTGAAAACCGAACAAGCGAAGTGAAGGCGCTTGGCTACACAAGCGAGGCAGACTTTGACGCATATCTTGAAACGATAGCGCTCACACCCGGCACACCTGAATGGGAAAACTATGTGCAGGATATTTTGGACCTGATAGAATACGCAAACGGCGATTCCACAACGACCTATTGGGGCGCGATCAGAGCTGCTAACGGTCACGAAGAACCGTATAACCTGAAATATATCGGGCTTGGAAATGAAAACTGGGGAGATGTTTACTGGCGCAATTTTGACGCGCTTTATAAAGAAGTAAAAGCTGCATATCCCGATATAACGGTGGTAACCACCTCCGGCACATGGCTTGACGGAGCAGATTTTGACAGAGCGTGGGAAACGGTAAATGCACAATACGCCGACTGCTATGTTGACGAGCATTATTACACGACCGGCAGCTATATGTATGAAATAAACAACAGATACGACAGCTACGACAGAAACGGCGCCAAGGTCTTTGTCGGCGAATACGCCGCCACGGCAGACGGTGTAGGCACCATCCAAACAAAAAGCAACATGCTTGAAGCCGTTGAAGAGGCAGCGTATATGACCGGCTTTGAAAGAAACAGCGATATCGTTGCCATGACGGCATACGCGCCTACATTTGCCAAGATCAATTCGCAGAACTGGACGGTGAACATGATATGGTTTGATTCACAAAGCACCGTTCTGACTCCTGCATATTTCACACAGATGCTTTATTCAAACAACATCGGCACCGAATATATCGACGCTGAATTCACAGCAGATATTCCCGTTACGGAGCTTGCCCAGTCCGTAACAGTAAACCAAGAAGAGCAGGCTGTCTACATCAAACTTGTAAACTCAAGCGGAGAAAAACGAACGGTTGATCTGAATCTCAGCGGATTCGGAAATCTCAATTACGCCTCAAATCAGCATATTTCATCAGATTATAAATCCGCTTGTAACGAAATAGACAAACCATATTATGTTGCTCCTAAGGATGAACAGCTTGCAATAAACGGCGAAACGGTTACTGTTGAGACAGACAAATACAGCGTGAATGTTATAAGGATCGCATACGGAAAGAACGACGGTGCCGCACTGTATCAGCTGCCCGGCGACCTGCCGCAGGCACAGTCCGGCTATCTTCCGCCGGCACTCAGAGTTGCCATTCCCTGCGTTATAGGCGGCATCGTTGCGGCTGTTGTGATCGCAGTCATCGCAGTAAAAATATCTAATAGGAAAAAGAGAAGTTAAATGAAAAAATTAACAGCAATATTTATTTCGGCAGCTATTATTATGCTGTCTTTCACGGGCTGCGCACAGAACACGGAATATGCAGCAATGGAAAGAACAAGACAAAACAGCGTTGCAGCAGTATCTTTCAACTGCGCTTCTCCCTGGGGAAGCGTATTGGACGGAACTTCATCCTCCTCCAGAGTAAAAAAATTCGCGGCGTATATGAACGCCGTAAAGCCTGATTTCATTGGAACGCAGGAGATGAATTCCGACTGGCTGGAAAAGCTTGGCACGCTTATGACGGAATATGATTCCTACGCAGTGAAACGCGGCGGGGATGACGGAGAAAAGAAATCTGAAATGAATGCCGTTTTTTGGCTTAAAGACAAATATTCAGCATTGGACCGCGGCACCTTCTGGCTTTCCGAAACGCCCGAAAAAGAGAGCCGCTACGATGGCGCAGGCTGCAACAGAATATGCACATGGGTGCTTCTTTCGGATACTGCAACGGGCACGCAGTATCTTCATATGAACACACATCTTGACAATGTGAGCGAAGAAGCGCAGGCATTCGGCGCACAGGTTATATTGTCACATATGAAAGACATTTCGGCAAAATATCCGAACGCAGCAATCATTCTGACAGGTGATTTTAATGAAACGCGCGGGATGACCGCTTACAATGACATTGCCGCCCAACTTACGGATTCACTGGCCGTTGTGGACGAAAACGAGATAACGGGAACCTATCAGGAATGGGGAGAACAGGAAAACGAAGAGCCTATTGATTTCATCTTCTGCTCATCCGAGCTCAACCCTGTGCAATATGAGGTTCTCAATGATATTTCAAACGGTTATGTAAGCGATCATTACGGTGTTTACACTGAATTTTCCGAGGATCGCGCATAAGTTTTTACGCTTTCCGCCGGTAATAAATGCCGGCGGAATTTTTTTCGGGCGTTTTGCGAGATCCACCAAGAATGGTTGTTTGTGTCGCTAAACAAATATTTGCATATAATAATCAGGAGATAAAATCAAGCGGATTTATCTTTTAAGGAATTGACAAAACATAACCTATTTTTTATAATATACGTATAGTTAGTCATAACTAACTAAAATTAAAAATCAGGTGATATTATTTGTATGTTCAGGTGATAAAAGGCCTGCTTCTCCCTTTTCTCGGAACAATGCTGGGATCAGCATGCGTTTTCTTTATGAAAAAGGAAATGAATCAGAATATCCAGCGCATCTTTACCGGCTTTGCCGGGGGAGTAATGGTTGCGGCAAGCATATGGAGCTTGCTTATCCCGGCGATGGAGCAGGCGGAAAATATGGGAAAATTTTCTTTTATACCGGCAGTGGTGGGCTTCTGGGCAGGCGTGCTGTTTCTTCTGCTGCTCGACCATATTATTCCACACCTGCATCTTGACAGCGATATGGCTGAGGGGCCGAAAAGCTCGCTTTCCAAATCTGCAAAGCTTGTGCTTGCGGTCACTCTTCATAACATCCCGGAGGGTATGGCAGTAGGCGTTGTTTATGCGGCTATACTTGCAGGAAACACCGATATTTCCCTAACAGGCGCGATCGCGCTTTCATTGGGGATTGCCATTCAGAATTTTCCTGAGGGCGCTATCATTTCTATGCCTTTGCACAGCCGCGGAGAGGGAAAGATCAAAGCGTTTGTAAACGGAGCCTTATCCGGCATAGTAGAACCGATAGGCGCGGTTATAACGATACTTGCCGCAGGCTTTGTAACGCCGATTCTTCCGTATCTTCTGAGCTTTGCGGCAGGCGCTATGATCTACGTTGTGGTGGAAGAGCTTGTTCCCGAGATGTCTGCGGGAAAGCATTCCAATATAGGCACCCTGTGCTTCGCTCTTGGCTTTACGCTTATGCTGGCACTTGACGTTGCGCTCGGCTAATGATGAAAATTTATATAAAAATGCGTATACCTGACGATTAGGTATACGCATTTTTTATTATGATCAATGACCGAAAGTATTACTGGATCTTGCCGCGGCCTTTGCGGAAACCGTATTTGTTGAAGCATATAAACTGTCTGTCGGCGCAACAGGGCACATGAGCACTTTTCCCGTTCCCCTGTAAACATTCACGAGGCCCTCGCCGCTGACTGCCGAACCGGCAAGCGATCTTGTTGAACGCTCAACAGTGAATTTAAGCGATGAGCTCCAGCAAACAGCAAGATTTCCGTCGATTTTGAGCTCATCGTTCTCAAGCTGTACTTCGATCAATTCATCTGCCGGAACATTGCTCTCAAGAACGGCTATACCGCTGCCTGAAAGTGTTAAATTGAACAATCCCTCTCCGCCTGCTATCGCGGAAGAGATGTTGGAACGCGCCGTAACATTTCGGGAAACAGAACCATCGCATGCCAGAAACATTCCGTCCTCAACCGTCATTCCGGTTCCCCAGGAAGCAACATCCTGCAATAATATAAACTTATATGTAGGCTCCAGAACAAGAAGACCCGTTCCGGAATACTCCGGTTTTACGGCGGATTCCTTGGTTACGGCGCCCTTTACGAGCTTGCCGAGCAGATCACCCACACCTTTTATTCCGCTGGTGGCACCGACCGCGCCTGCCGTCCACTGCATAGCGCCTGCCTGAACAACAACTGAATTTCCTCCCGAAAGCTCAGCAGTGACCTGTCTGCGCCTGACATCCATCTTGCTCATAAAATACTGAGTCTGCGCATTGAAAGCGGACACACTTAGATCCTTTTCATATTCAAGCACGCTGAAACAGCCGAGTCTGTTTATGACCTTTCTGTTTTGGTTGCTCAGATTGTTTACTTTAACTGCCATAAAAAATCCTGCCTTTCATTGCTTTTAAGTGCGGCGCACTTCATATTTGCCCTCATAAAATGAGGATGTTGATGATTTGGTTAATCCGATCAGCCGGAATATACATAAACCGCCGGATTTTGAAAACGATAACTATACATTTATTATACAATAATTGGATTGTTAAAAAAAGAGCAAAATTATAATCTTATGATTGATTTTAAAAAAATATCGTGTTATTATAATGGCGAAAACTGAAAAGGAGCAATTTTATATATGAGAGGCATTAAAACGACCAAATCCAGAATACGCAAAATGATATTCACCGAGGTTGCCAAAATGGCATACGAGGGTTGGGATGAAAAGAAATTTGAAAACCTTCCGTACAAGATAATAAGCGGCGAGGTGGCGCAGTACAGAGACAGCGTTTTCGTTGAGCGCGAAGTTGTTGCCGAAAGGCTGCGTGCCGCGATGGGTGTTTCGCTTAGGGATTTCAACGACTTTTCCTCCATTTGCGAGGGTGTTGACGAAAGCCTTGTGGACGAAAAATATTACGAGCCCCCGCTTATAGATATTATTAAATTTGCATGCAACAGATGCCCTGAAAATCAGGTTGTGGTTACTGACGCCTGCCAAAACTGTTTGGAGCATCCCTGCGTGGAGGTCTGCCCCAAAAACGCTGTTTCCATAAAGAACGGCAAATCGCATATAGATCAGGAAAAATGCGTAAAATGCGGCATGTGCGTAAACGCGTGCAGCTACAACGCGATAATCAGGCAGGAACGCCCCTGTTCAAAGGTTTGCGGAATGAACGCAATAAAATCCGATTCTTTGGGCAGAGCAGAGATCGACCCGGATAAATGCGTATCATGCGGCATGTGCCTTGTTCACTGCCCGTTCGGCGCTATCATAGATAAGAGCCAGATTTACCAGACGATAACGGCGCTGAAAAGCAAAACTCCGGTTTACGCCGCAATAGCTCCCGCCTTTGCAGGTCAGTTCGGCAATGTGAGCACGGGCAAAATAAGAACTGCATTTAAACAGCTCGGATTTGAAGATGTTGTTGAAGTCGCAGTCGGCGCTGATCTGTGCACCATAGAGGAAGCGCAGGACTTTATGAAAGAGGTCCCCGAAAAGCAGCCGTTTATGGCTACCTCCTGCTGCCCGGCATGGTCTGTTATGGCTAAAAAGCTATTCCCGGAATTTGCGCCGTACATTTCCATGGCGCTCACACCTATGGTGCTCACCGCACGTTTGATAAAAGAGCAGCATCCCGAGTGCAAGGTCGTATTCGTAGGGCCATGCGCAGCCAAAAAGCTTGAGGCAAGCAGACGTACAATCAGAAGCTATGTGGACTTTGTGCTTACCTTTGAGGAATTCAGCTCCATCCTTGACGCTAAGGAAATAGACATCGACCGGTGCGAGGAAGACGAACCGCTCGGCAGCGAATCCAGCGGAGACGGCAAAGGCTTCGCGGTCAGCGGCGGCGTTGCGAAAGCAGTTGAAAACGCCATCAAAAAAATGGATCCCGAACGCGAGGTTCTGACCGCCAGAGCAGAAGGGCTGCCCGAATGCCGCAAAATGCTGCAGCTTGCAAAAGCAGGCAAATATAACGGATATCTGCTTGAAGGCATGGCATGCCCCGGCGGCTGTGTTGCCGGCGCAGGAACGATTGCGCCCGTGAAAAAATCAACGGTTGCAGTCAATCAAATGGCACAGAAATCAGATGAGCAAAGCGTGCTCAGTTCAAAATACAAGGAATATCTTCATATTCTTGAAGAAAAATAACCGTATACATGTTATCTGGAATTTGTATCTTTTAGCATTGCAGAAAATTATAGACAGCGTTTTTCCGCAGCAGCGCGAAAAGCGCTGTTTTTATCACAATTTCAATTGAATTGTGAAATTTTTGTTACATTTATTTTAATGATGTAATTACATTGTTGCCAGTCCTGTAACAATATGGTATTATTAAACAAAAGGAAGGTGAAGCTGATATGGCTAAGGAAACCAAGCTGCATATTCTTAGAGGCTTTTCACAGCTTTTGTCGGATAACGACTTTGACAAGGTTACCGTTACGATGCTGGTTGAAAAATGCAATATAAGCCGACAGACATTTTATTATCATTTTGCCGATATTCAGGCGCTGATAGACTGGGGTGTCAAGCAATACACACTGGGCTGTGTTGAAGCGGCGAAAAACGCTTCCGACATGAAAGAGGCAACGATCCTATATCTGAATAAAATTGAGAAGAACAAGGTGTTTCTGAAGAAATGCTTATCCTCGTCCCTTTCCCGCTATATGACTTCACTTATACGCAAAAGCGTTATCGAATATTCATCCGATTTTTACACGAGATCGGTAAAATATGCAAATATCAGCTCCGATATCGCGCAGTTTATTATTGAATTCACTGCAAACGGAGTAACCGGCTTTATCATTTCCATGCTTGATAACAATGAACCGACAGATGTTGAAGCCGTTGCAGATAAAATGTATAACTGCATATTTAAGCGTCTTGCTGATTACAAACAATAAAACACGAAATCAAAACTCCCCTGCTTACGGATAAGCAGGGGAGTTTTATTTATATGAACTGATTGGATTTTTCATCGTATTCATAACCGATAGCTCTGAGCTTTCGCACAATATCGTCTTTTTCCACCCCTTCGCTCGGGCAGAGATCATCAAGGTTATCATAATAATCACGAAGTTTCATATTCACTGCGCTCAGCAGCATAACCGGATCCTGCGGAAGTTTCATTTGATCACACCCTTTCATAATTCAGACTCATGAATCATTTTTACGTCTTTTTCATTAAAATATCACAAAATATAGGATTTTTCAATAAAATATAAATAATAAAATATTGAATATTCTTAAGAATTATGCGATAATATATTAATTCACCAAACCAATATATAAAACGGAGAAAAATAATGGAAAACGGTAAAAAGCTTGCGGAGCTTTTGTTTGCAAACATTTCAAAAACTCCCGAATACTATGAGAACTTGTATCCCGAAAGAGATCTGAAAGAGGGCGCGCGCGTAACGCGTTTCGCACCGAGCCCAACAGGATTTCTGCATTTCGGCAACCTTTTCACCTGCTTTATTTCATATATAACGGCAAAAAGCACCGGCGGCGTGTTTTATGTGCGTGTAGAAGACACAGACCAAAAGCGCAAAATAGACGGCGCCGTGGACGTGATGCTGAGAGGGCTTGCAGACTTCGGCATTGAGCCGGACGAAGGCGTTGTCGGCGAAAAGGAAGAAAGAGGAAATTACGGTCCTTATTATCAAAGCCAAAGAAAAGAGATATACCAGACTTTTGCAAAAAAGCTTGTTGAGGAAGGATTCGCCTATCCCTGCTTTTGCACTGCCGAAGAACTGGACGAGCTGCGTGCGTCGCAGGAAAATGAGGACACTAAGGGCTATTACGGAAAATACGCGAAATGCCGCGACCTTACTTTTGAAGAGGTAAAAGAAAAACTCGATGCCGGTATGCCCTGGACGCTGCGCTTACGGTCTCCCGGAGCGGTTGATAAAAAATGCGTGTTTGAAGATATGATAAAGGGTAAAATAGAGATGCCCGAAAACATACAGGATATTGTGCTCTTGAAATCGGACGGAATACCCACATACCATTTCGCAAGCATTGTGGACGACCACCTGATGCGGACAACGCATATCGTGCGCGGCGATGAATGGATTTCAAGCTGCCCTATCCACATTCAGCTGAACAGAATACTCGGATTCAGGATCCCGAAATACGTGCACGTGGCTACGATCATGAAGAATGAGGGCGAGGGTAAACGGAAGCTCTCAAAAAGGAAAGACCCGGAAGCAGCCGTTTCATATTATTCCGAACAGGGTTACCCCGCAGCAAGCGTAAATGAATATATAATGACCCTTGCGAACTCAAATTTCGAGGACTGGCGCAGGGCGAACAAAAATGAGGATATTTTCAAATTCCCGTTCAACATAAAAAAGATGAGCGTATCAGGTGCGCTTTTTGACATCGTGAAGCTCAACGACATTTCCAAAAATGTTATTTCACAGATGAACTGCGATGAGGTGTATACGCTTTCCTATGAGTGGGCAAAAAAATACAACAAAAAGCTTGCCGCTCTTTATGAGCAGAATGAGGATCGCGCAAAAGCGATTCTGAATATAGACCGTGAAAACAAAAAGCCGCGTAAGGATATTGCAAAATGGAGCGATATTCCCGACTATATCAGTTACATGTTTGACGAGACCTTCGTGCCGTGCTACGACCTTTGCGGCAACGCCACACCGCAGCTTGCTGCCGATGTGCTTGAGATCTACAAAAACATTGTGGATCTGAGTGATGACAAGGACGAATGGTTCGGCAGAATGAAGAACATGTGCGAAAAGGTAGGCTGCACGCCGAATGTTAAGGAATTCAAGCAGGATCCGGACGCCTTCAGAGGTCACGTTGGGGATGTTTCAACGATCATTCGCGTGGCTCTTACCGGGCGCACAAACACACCTGATCTATATGAAATAACAAGACTTTTGGGCAAGGACAGAGTTGTGGACAGACTCAGCAGCGCGCTCAGGTATTACATGGAGGAAATCTGATGGCAAGAGAAGACGCAAAAGAAATAAGAGAAAGTTCAAATTTTATTAATGATATAATTGAAAAAGATCTGGAGACCGGCGCGTATTCCAGAGTGCAGACACGTTTTCCGCCCGAACCTAACGGATATCTGCATATCGGTCACGCAAAAGCCATATGCATTAATTTCGGCGCAAAAGAAAGATTTTCCGGCATATGTAATCTGCGTTTTGACGATACGAACCCTATCAAAGAAGATACTGAATATGTTGACGCAATTGCCGAGGATATCAAATGGCTCGGCTTTGAATGGGATCATTCTTACTTTGCATCCGATTATTTTGACTATATTTTTAACTGCGCCGTAAAGCTGATAAAAAAGGGCAAAGCGTTCGTTTGCGATCTGACGCCGGAGGAGCAGCGCGAATACAGAGGCACACTGACTGAGCCGGGCAGGGAGAGCCCTTACAGAAACAGAAGCATTGAAGAAAACCTTGACCTGTTTGAACGCATGGCAAAGGGTGAATTTCCCGAGGGTTCGCGCGTGCTTAGGGCAAAGATAGATATGGCAAGCCCGAATCTCAATATGAGAGACCCTATTATCTACCGCATTATGTACGCTCATCATCACCGCACAGGCGACAAATGGTGCGTTTATCCGATGTATGATTTTGCGCACCCGCTTTCGGACGCGTGTGAAAAGGTTACCCATTCGCTCTGTTCGCTTGAATTTGAAAATCACCGTCCGCTTTATGACTGGGTAGTAAACGAGTGTGTTGAGGGAGAAAAGCCGAGGCAGATCGAATTCGCAAGAATGAATCTGAACTATACGCTGACTTCAAAACGCAAGTGCCTGAAGCTTGTTCAGGACGGGATAGTAGACGGCTGGGACGATCCGCGAATGGCTACGATAAGCGGTATGCGCCGCCGCGGTTACACGCCTGTCTCAATCCGTGATTTCTGCGACAGGATCGGTGTTTCGAAGGCGTACAGCGTGATTGATTTCGCGCTGCTTGAAAGCTGCGTAAGAAATGATCTCAATATGACTTCGCCGCGCGCAATGGCTATACTGGACCCGCTAAAGCTTGTGATAGACAATTACCCGGAGGATAAAACAGAGGAGATCACAGTGGATTATCACCCGGATCACCCCGAATACGGCTCAAGGACAATGCCTTTCGGCAAAGAGCTTTATATTGAGCGAAACGACTTTATGATAGAGCCTGTAAAGAAATATTTTCGCCTGTTCCCAGGCAATGAAGTAAGGCTTATAAAAGCATACTTTGTTACCTGCACGGGATATGATACCGACGAAAACGGCAAGGTTACCTGTGTTCACTGCACATATGACCCGGCAACCTTCGGCGGGGACAGCCCGGACGGACGAAAGGTCAAGGGTACGATTCACTGGGTATCCGCAAAAGACAATGTGGAAGCGGAAGTAAGACTTTACGAAAGACTTTTCAATGTGCCCAACCCAAGCGATGAAGAAGGCGTTTCGTCTTTCGAGGATAATCTTAACCCGGATTCGCTCAAGACCGTTACGGCGTACTGCGAAAAGAGCCTTGCAAATGCTGATCCCGGCGACAGATTCCAGTTTATGAGAAACGGATATTTCTGCGCCGACAAAAACAGCACGAAAGAACACATCATCTTTAACCGCACTGTTCAGCTGAGAGACAGCTTTAACCCAAAAAAATAGCAGCACAAAAAGATCCCCTTTTGCGAATTTGCAAAAGGGGATTTTTGCCGCAACCGTTTTTGATAACTGATCCGTTAAAACCGTTTCAGTCTGCATTAAGATTCATATTATTTTGTTACTGCGTCTATGCAGGAGATGGCATTAAGTGTTCTCGGGAATCCGATAAGCGGCAGGCACTGCGTAATTGCGTCAATCAGGATCTCTCTTGTGTTCCCAACGTTAAGATTCGCCGCAACATGCGCTTTCGCCTGCGGTTCGCATCCGCCCAGAGTGCATATGGCGCAAAAAGTGATAAGCTCACGAGTCTTGAGATCAAGCACCTTTCTCGTATAAAAATCGCCGAAGCAGTATGCGGAAAGGTAATCCTGTATATGCTGTAATTCTTCCGGGGCGGAGGAACGCATATTGTTTATAACGTCCTTTCCGCAGATATGCTGCTGCACTGCAAGACCATCATCAAACCTTGTGTCCTCATCCACCGTTGCCTGCGCGCAAACGGAATCCGCAGCGCCTGCTTTTTCAAATGCCCTGTAAGCTTCTTTCAAGGCAAGATCTACCTTTTCCATTCCGACATACGGCGTGCAATGTATCAGGGTTTCCCTGATCTCATCAGGCGAAACACCGACCCGCAGAGCGGCGGACGCGTATTTTTCAATAACCTCATAAGTGCCCGAAGCGGTGAGTGTTGTAAGGAGCACAATCGCCCTTTGCTTATCGGTCAAAACACCATGTTCCATTACGTCGCCGCAAAGGAAACGGCTTGCGATAGCTTCAAATTCCGC
Source organism: uncultured Oscillospiraceae bacterium (assembly GCA_900539845.1). GTDB lineage: Bacteria > Bacillota > Clostridia > Oscillospirales > Acutalibacteraceae > Eubacterium_R > Eubacterium_R faecavium. Next base: position 108,276 of record UQDP01000002.1, read on the forward strand.
GTCTTCATACCCGTCTGTAAAAGACTGCCCGGCAAACCACTTTTCATAATTTTTCTCTGCTGACTGCGTTCTGTTCATAAATAACACCTCTGTATATAAATATTAAAATTCCCGATTACCGTTTTTCGCTGAAATGCATCATATCTTTTGATTTCCCGTCGACCATACGTGCTTCTCCTTTGCCGCTGACGCGGTATTCTGCGCCATAACACCCACAAGCTTATGCGGCACATAAGGCTCATCCAGATATCTGATTTCATCCTGTGTGAGTTCAAGCTCCGCGGCTTTGGCGGCGCCGTCAACATGGTGTAGCTTGGTTGCTCCCGCAATCGGGGCTGTTACACGTGTGAGGAGCCATGCGAGTGACACCTGAGTCATAGTCACACCGCGTTTATCAGCGATCTCGGCAACCCTGTTTATGATTACGGAATCCTGCTGAGCCGTTGCATCATACTTGAGATGCGCATAGCTGTCCGTCTCAAGCCGTTTAGAGGTTTCGCCCGGACGTTTTGAAAGTCTGCCGCCTGCAAGCGCGCTGTAAGGAGTCATGGCAATATTGTCCTCCCGGCAGAGTTTTGCCATCTCCCTTTCTTCCTCACGAAAGATCAGATTGTAATGACCCTGAACCGAAATAAATTTTGCAAATCCCTCTTGATCGGCAAGCGCGTTTGCTTTAGCAAGCTGATACGCAAAGCAGTTTGAGATGCCTATATAGCGCGCCTTTCCTGCTTCAACAACATGATTCAGACCCTCCATTATATCATAAAGCGGCGTCTGATAATCCCACATATGGTAAATATAAAGATCCACATAATCCATACCGAGATTTTTCAAGCTTTTATCAATCATTCTTTCTATATGCTTCTGGCCCGTGATGCCGGCGCTGATCTCCTCCTGCGTTCGCGGAAGAAACTTCGTTGCGACCACCACACTGTCGCGCGGCGCGAAATCTCTGAGCGCTCTGCCCAAATACTGTTCGCTTGTGCCGCTCTGATACGCTATTGCCGTATCAAAAAAGTTGATTCCCATCTCAAGCGCATGTTGAATGATTTCCCGTGTGTGTTCCTCGTCAACAGTCCAAGAATGCTGCCCGTTTGACGAGTCGCCGAAGCCCATGCAGCCAAGGCATATGCGCGAAACATGGAGTTGTGAATTTCCGAGTTTAGAGTATTTCATTTGAATTGCCCGCCTTTAACTTTTCATACAGCTAAGGTGCTGCTCAGCACCTGCTGCTTTTCTTTTTAATGCAATGCCTTAGGTAATCAATACGCTCGATCTGCTTTTCGTGAAAATGGATCTCGTCAAGCACTGCGTTCCTTTTTTCATTCAAAATATGGAGCAGTTTTGCATTGGAAGCACGGTGTTTCAGCTTCAGACACATATATTTTTCCGTCTCTTCAGGCGTAAAACCGATATCGTGTAAAGTCATAATAAGGCTCAGATTTTCCAGATCGGTATCATCGTACTGCCAAGAGCCGATGACTTTCTTCACGGCTGAGCAAAGTCCCCAGCTTTCATACTCTTTCAGTATCTCAATCGGGATCTGATATCTTTCGCTTGCCTCATAGATCGTCATTATACCGTTCCCGCCTTTCGCCGAAGCTTTCCATATGCGGCCATATAAAAAATACAGGCGCACCTTCCGTACGCCTATATTTTAACCCCTTGATTGCGATATGTAAAATACTTATATTGAATTATCAGATATTCCTGAAATACATTTCTTGATCTCCTCCACAAATTGCACTAAGGCAGCGGACGAGGGCTGTTCTTTTTTCCAAGCAAGCACCGCTCCTGTATCCAGCTTGGGATAAAGCGGTATCAGCTTAACACCCGGGAAAACATTATCGGCAACAAAACAGATCGCCGTTCCCACTCCGTTTTGCACCATGCTCACGGCATTGAGCACCAGATTATAGGTAGCGGCTATTTCAAGCTTGTCATAATATCTGCCGAACCAATTGGCGATTTCATTTTTAACGGAACGGCGATGGACAAAAATAAGCGGAACCCCCACAAGATCCTGCGGTGTTACAAATTCTTTTTGGGCAAGCGGCGAATCCTCTTTTACCATGACCGCCCACTGCTCACGCGCCGGCATTCGCACAAACTCGTACCTGCTTATATCCACAGGCTCCATCATAAGCCCCAGATCAGTGAGACCTTTTTCTATACGTTCTTTAATATCGTCCGCATTCGCAGTATATATCGCGAAACGAACAAGCGGATTTCTTTCTCTGAACGCCGCGATACGGGCAGATAAAAAATTCATATTGCGCGTTTCGGCGCAGCCGACCGAGATCTCACCGGCAAGCTCGCCGTTATTGCCGGAAAGCTCTTCCTGCGTTTTTTCAGCCAGAGAAATGATCTCCTGAGCGCGGCGGCGCAAAAGCATCCCGTCCTCCGTCAGCTTAATATTGTGATTGCTGCGGCTGAAAAGCTTAACTCCCAATTCATCCTCAAGCTGCATGAGCTGACGCGACAGCGTAGGCTGGGTTATATGCAGCAGCCCTGCCGCTTTTGTGATATTCTCCTCACGGGCCGTCATTAAAAAGTATTTTAAAACTCTGAGTTCCATAATTGCGCCCCCTTTGCTTGATTTTATCACAGAACCAAAGCTATTGCAACATTTCTGAAGCCGAGAAATAGGCATAAAGCATAATAAATCCCCTCCGCAATATGCGAAGGGGATCCGCATTTATGATGCTGATTTCAGTGTCAGCCTAAGTTTATCGGCAATCATCGCGATAAATTCCGAATTTGTGGGCTTGCCGCGCTGACTCTGTATCGTATAACCGAAATATGAGGAGAGTACATCCACATCTCCTCTGTTCCAAGCCACCTCTATCGCATGGCGTATGGCTCTTTCCACTCTGGAGGGAGTCGTATTATACATTTTAGCAACGGTAGGATAAAGCAGTTTTGTTACTGAAGATAACATTTCGGTGTTGCTGACAGACAGCTTTATTGCCGTGCGCAAATACTGGTATCCCTTAATATGCGCAGGCACACCGATCTGACGCATAATATCCGATATGACGACTTCAATGTCAAGCTGCGGCATCATTTCCCTGTTTTTTCTTTGGCTTTTCCACATCGAAAGCTTTTCTATCTTTCGTGCAACAGACTGTGCCGTTACCGGCTTGAGTAGGTAATAATCCGCGCCCGCGCTTATAAACTGCTCTTCAAACTGCGGATTATCCACACCTGATAATATAAGTACAAGCGGCTTTTCGCCGTCTCCTTCACTGAGGTGCTCCAGCACATCTATGCCGTCTGCATTCGGCATAAACGCTTCCACAAGCACAGCGTCAAAGCGCTGCGAATCCAACAGAGATATGATCTTGTTTCCGTCTTTGGCGCACATCACTGCTTCAAACCCGGCTTTTTCAAGTTCTTTTGCGCAATCTCTGCCGAATTCTTCATTTTCCCCTATCAAAATTTTAAATTTTCTTTCCATAATTTACCTCCTTTGTGTATTTCTTTCACATTTTATCATTATGCGTGAGATTTTTCAACTGTTTTTCACAATAATTAATATGTTTTATAAAATATTTCACATTCGACATTTTGCGGTCTGTTTCAACTTTCAAATTCTGCAATTTGCACAAAAAATTATTTTTTAATATTTAAACAAAAGCAAAAATATGCTATTATAAATTCAGATAACTGTATTACAAGCTTTTCCGAGGTGGTCAAATGCCTTTATTCAGCATAATCGTTCCTGTTTACAATGTTGAAAAATATATAAACAAATGCATAGACAGCGTGCTTGCCCAGACCTTTACCGATTTTGAACTGATACTTGTAGATGACGGCTCACCTGACGGCTGCTCTGCCGTTTGCGATGATTATGCCGAAAAAGACAGCCGAATCAAGGTCATTCACAAGCAAAACGAAGGGCTGATAAACGCGCGCAAATCAGGGCTTGCGATTGCAGACGGAAAATACATAGGCTTTGTTGACGGCGACGACTGGATAGAGTCCGACACATATGAAAACTTTGCCGAAATGATAAAAAAATATGAGCCCGATATGGTGCTCAGTGATTTTTACTATGACTACGGCAATAAGCTGATCAACAGCGAGCAGCTTTTTGAGCAGGAATTTTATGATAAATCCGCGCTGGAAAGCACGCTTTATCCCGTGATGCTTTACAGCGGTATATATTACAAATTCGGAGTAAACCCCTGCTGCTGGAGCAAGGTATACAAAAAAGAGCTTATAGAAAAAAATCTGCCGCTTGTTGACGGCAGAATAAAAATGGGCGAGGACGCGGCTTTTACCTATCCCTGCCTGCTTGACGCAAAATCGGCAGCAACAATAAAAAAGCCGGGCTATCATTATATATCAAATGATGAGAGCATGACAAATTCATACGACAGGAACCTGAAAAACATCATTTTCCTGCCTTATGAACACATTATGGAAAAGTGCCGCCGGTGCGGCGCGGATCTTGGCAGGCAAACAGATTATTATTTGCTTTATATGGCAAATATTCTGATAAGAAACGAGACCAAATCCGCTGATCCGAAAGAGGGCATCACTGCTATTTTGAATCATAATGACGTAATCCGAGCGGCAAAAAAGATCAGCTTATCCTCCCTGCCGCTGCACACGAAAGTGTTTGCAACGGCTGTCAGGCTTAAAAACAGACCAATGTTAACTCTATATAGATTTTTGCTTAGATTGTTTATATGAAAGCGCCAAATCCTGTTTTTCAACGACAAAGCCTGCTTTACTTCTTGCTTTCACTGAAAAAGCCTGCCGTCAAGATATAAAAGAGCTTTTTTGAAAAACACAGCCAAAACAACGGTTGTGACAAAGCTTATTGCCACAAACAAATAGGTGTTGGCTATATCAAAATGCAAAAGAATTATCATTGGAATACGCATCAAAATGTAAATCTCAAACAGGTGATTACCGAAAAATCCGAGTATTTTATTATTTATATCCACCTTCATTGTAACGGCAATGATGACCGCACAAAGCGCAACCTGTGAGATCTCATAGCTTATAGCGTTGCTTCTAAGCAAATGAGAAATTGCAAAAACCACGGCGCAAACGGTAAAAAGCATCCAATAATGAACAGGCTTTTTTCTTACGAAACTTTCGATTTTCTCTCTGCCGAGTGAATACCACATGCCAATCGGATAAAGGAGTACCGTATCAAACCACCAGACATCTTTGAAACATGCCGAAACGGCGATATAAACAACGGTTAAAGCGGTAACAAGAGCCGCGGCTTTTAAATACTTATTCTTAAATAGTTTAAACGACACAAAAGTTATAAGATACAGTATCAGCACAGCAAAGATATACCAGTTGCTGTTACCCACCGATTCCCAGCCGGTAAAGGACAGGAGCACTTGCGGCACGCTGTAATTTTTCAGCCTACCCAAGCATAGATCGGTGATTATAAAAAGTATTACGGCAATGTCGAAATTAAAAAGTGTTTTTGCAATACGCCTTTTCGGAAAAGCATTTATATAATCCATGCTCTTTTTCTTTATGGATTCCATAACGCCGTAGCCCGAATAAAACAGAAACATAACAACGATGCTCTGCCCGAGGTGATTCTGAATAATATTATACACGCTGTTCAGCGGATCATATGAATACTGCGGCAGCATAGAAATACAATTCCTTGCATGGCTTAAAAACACAAGCAAAATAAAAATGCCTTTTATTGAATTTGTTCTCTCAACGGTCAAATAATTTTCATTTATGCCACTCATCAAAGGCTTTGAAAATTTCATTTTCCATAAACTCAATAAAAATACAACGATTAAAAATACAGTCATTTATAACCTCAATTTTCAAATCATTTATAACAGGAAACAATATGATACACACTCTAAAAATACACATTTAAGTATTATTTGTTTACAAAGAAATTGAAAAAACGTCAATACGCATTTGCAAAAAATCTTAAGACTGCTGCGCTATATTATAATAATTGCGAAACAGTCTTTTTATTTAAATTGTATTATAAATTATTTTGCTCTGTTTTTGACTGAGGGGAAAATCGAAAGCAATATATTTTTGATTCTGAAAAGTATATGACGAAAATTTTCATTTTTAAAATAAATAGCCAGAAAAATAAGGTTTGATATTAAAAAACAGCAGCAGCCTTTCACAATAAATCCCCATATCCCGGTTAACGGAATATATGATTTTACAAAAATAAGGACGGCACTGACCGCTGCAGTTACAGCCGTAATAAATAATGATGAACCGAAAAAACGTAGCGGAGAACGATCAAAAAAATCTCTGAACAAAATAATCGGCTCATACCAGATATAGGTAAGCAGCTTTGATATAGCACCTGCAAACAAAATTCCGCAAAGGCCCAAATAGTGCCCTAACAATATAGCTAATCCCACATTTAAAACAGCACAAATAAGCATGATGTATTTCGTCTTTCTGTAAATACCGGCAGCTTCTCTGAATATCCAAATAGGATTTAAAATACAGGTTAAAAAGAAATTAATTCCTATTGCCAAAACCGTATAATTATCTAAGATAAAATCCTTTCCGATCCATATTTCAATAAAATCATTTATAAGCACGTATACACAAGATGAAATAACAATACAGAACCATGCGCTTATTGTTTGAACCTCTTTAAAAACATGATATTGTTTGTCCTTAGAATCTTTAACTATCATGTTGCCGATGCTTGCCGTAAAAGAATTAAAGGCCATACTTACATAACTGGCTATCATATTCACAACAGTAAGATAATTTGAATAAAATCCAACAGTTACAGTGCCTACCAATTTTGAGATTATAATATTTGCGGTGCTGTTCATAAGGGTTGAGGAAATTTTATATATAAACACCGAACCGAGATTTGAAAAAATATCCTTTTTATCCTCTTTTGAAATCTGTTCTTTTTTCTTTATAAACGGAAAGCGCTTATCTGTTACGTGGGAAATATAAAAATTATTGATTAAAGTGAATACTATAGTGATACTTAAATATAAAATATAATTTTTAAATATAAGCATACATATGATCTGCATCACAGAAGACAATGCAGTCATAATCATGCTGTATTTAGCAACAACATATCCCTGTTGATACGCGTAAAGAACAGTCGTTTTATACACAAAAAGGTAGGAAACGACCGTTCCTGCCAATGTTAAAAGATAGTAAATATATATATGATCTACTTCATTAGGCAAATTGATAATTTCATCCAGAAAAGGAATCAGCAAAAGACCGACTACCGTAATTCCGGCGGCGATAAGCAAATATACTCTTTTATAAAACCTATTTAAAGCGGCTATTTTTGTATAATCATTTTCTGCAACCGGTTTGTAATAGCTGTATGTCATCGCTGTTGAAAACCCGAGGTCCGCTAAAGATAACAAAGACAGAACATTGGAAAATAATCCGTTTATTCCAAGCAATTCAACTCCGAAGACCTGAATAAACACGGTTCTTGACACAAAACTTAAGATCAGTGTTAATGTCTTTTGCGCATAATTGGAAATTAAAGTTTTGCTTGATTTTACACTTCTTGTTTCATTCAATGCTTTCTACTCCATCAATTATTTCTATAAGTTTGTCATAATAAGGCTTTAAAGACGAATTATCGTATTTGAACGATTTGCCTTGCACTTTTTCGGCGAATACTCTGATTTCATCCAAATCTTCAGTGAAAATTATGTATTCACATTTTTTAAATAACCAGTCATATACGCCTTTAACCTTATGACTTTTATTGGGAAGCACAACACAAGGAGTTCCTGTTATTGCCGCAAAAATCATTCCATGAAGTCTGTCCGTAAAAACAAGTTCACTTTTTCTGAAACGTTCAAACTGCACTTCCAATTCGCGCGCTCTGGTTTTTGATTTAATTCTATGATCGGCAAGCATATCAATTTTGCGTACATCTTTATAGTTTTCTTTTGAAAACTTTTCTATTTTATCTTGCAGCGAATAGGATATGCCCTTTTCTATATCATCTCTGAAAGTCAGCATCACACCGTTTCTGCTTTCTTTTCTGCATTTATCCAGATAAAGTACAATATCCGGAATCAGATAAATGGATGCTTCAGGATAAAAATTTTTCATTAGTTCAAACGAAATTTTATCCCTTGCTGTAAGAGTCAAATCAGCGCATTCAGAATAAATTTTTTTTGATTCGTTAAGCCGCATTTCTCCTTCTTCATTGTTTTCGTAATAAATGGACTGCGGCATAACGATTATTTTATTTTTCGGAACAAGCTTCATAACCCCTCGCAAAAGCTTTTCCCCGTAGTTAAACCAAAACGTACCAAGATATCCCCCGCCTTGGAAAACAAGTGTGCTTTTACCCAACATAGTTTTAATTAATAACGGATAATTCAAAAATCTTATAAGCATATCACCTGTTATTTCAAAAATATATTTATCTTTAAGTAATTCTTTCTCCGCGAGCGCAATTGCCTGATCGCCGTAGTTCTCATGGCAAGGTGTAAGAAGAAGAAACAAGAAATTCTTTTTGTTTTTCAGCTTTAAAATCATTGCCTTAACTGTATATGCAGCCGTCTGTATACCGAAAACGAAATAAGCCGCTATATTTTTTAAGGCATTGATAATCTTTGTTCCTATAGGTAAAGCAAAAGAAATGAGTTTGAAAATATTTTTATTTAACGAAATAATCTTTTCCGCAGTTTTATGTTTTGTTGATACATAAGGGTTTTTCAATATTTCTTCTTTATGAGCAATAAGAATATCAGCAATAATGTTGAAATACTTCTTTCTATATTCTTTAACAGCGATTACTCTGCTCAAAACGGCAAAGGTGTAAACCGTAAATCTATAAACAGCGGCTTTTTTTAGATTATCATTTTCTTGACATCTTTTTATAATATCATCAAACATCTTCCAACTTGTTGCCCGGGCATCGGTCATATAAGATGCTGTTATGGAATTTTCGCTGTTAAGACGATAGTGATAACAAGGAACTCCTGTGCTGACCAATTTTTTTGCATTTAACATCAAATAAAAATTAAAAGGTAAATCCTCGGCATATTTAATGTTCTCGTTAAATCTGTAACTTTTTATAAGATCAGATCTGTAAAGCTTACTGCAAACTTCAGGTCTGATATTATCAAGCAGCAAATTTAAGACAATTTCTTCATTTTCATAGATTTTTCTGTCACTCTTCAGAATTTCATTTGTGCCGGCTGCTTTTTCAAAATAGAATGTACCGGCAACGATATCCGCATCATTATCAATAGAAAAAGTCAGCATAGAGTCTACGGCATCAAATTCAAGCCAATCATCACTGTCTACAAAAAAAACGAAATCTCCGCTGAAGATATCAAGGCCGGCATTTCTGGCCGATGATAAGCCCCCGTTTTTTTTATGTATAACTTTAATGCGTGAATCTTTTTTTGCCCATTCATCGCACTTAGCCGGGCTTTGATCGGGGGAGCCGTCATCAACAAGAATGATTTCCAGATTTTTATATGTTTGATTCACAATGCTTTCTATGCATTGATCAAGATATTTTTCAACATTATATATTGGCACAATAATTGTTACTTTACAACTTGATTCCATTATTTTTCCCTTCAATAAAACAATTGAGTCTGTAAACTATATCTTTATCGACATGAAGACTGAATTTTCGTGCGAACATGGCAGGAGAAGAAATCAGATCATTAAAATCAGATGACCTGAAAACATATGGAGCACCTCTTGTCCAGTCTATATATCTGGCCGCGGCAAACTGATCATCATTGCAGTTTGGCATAAAAAGATGATTACAAAACGAGCTGTTTATAACGGCAGTCTGAATAAAGACCTCATCAGCACAATATGAAAACCTAAACATTTTTTGTAATTCAGTCATATTTTCAACTAAATAATGCGCAAATTCTCCCGTTATACTAAACCACTCACTGCCTTTGGATATCTTGATATTACGGCCCTTTAACCTATTAATCTTCAAGGCTTTCTGAATTTTCAGCACTGCTTGCGCAAGTATTTTGCAAACAAGATTACGTTTACTTCTGAACAGGTGGTAATATCTGATTCTGGATATTGCCGCCAGTGCTTCCCCGCTTTCGGAAAAATGAATAAATTCTTTACCGTTGTTTTTATTAAAAAAATCATGTATCTCGTCATTCGTTTTTAAAGGGAGGTCGCTTCCAGACAAAAGATGAAAATATGAGTACCTAACCTGAGCATTCTCGTTTTCCACAGCTTTTTTCAGCAGGAGCATTTCGGCTTTTACAACCGAAAAATCACCCCAGGTGACGCTTATTCTTTCAGTAAATATGATTTTTGAATATTTCACGGATTGTTTTAATTCTTCCGCTTTAAAATCTTTTGCTTTTTTATCAATATGTAAAAAGATATCATTCCTGGGATCATCAAGCATTTTTATAAGAATACTCAAAAGTTCAAACTGATCATGTGCCATTATCATATAAGCATGTTTTATCATAAAGCCCACACCTTCTGCACATTATTTTCTTTTAGAAAAAATGATAGTATATATTTTGGGAGCCAACCATAATATAGAGGTTTTGATCTTATCTTTGATGCTGTATTTTTTTGTAAATAAAATTAATTTTTTATACTTTAATATTCCTTTGCGCAGTTCAGAAAACCTGTCTATGTATTCTTTGTTGACTGATACTGCATTCAACAGAACATAACTTGAACATATATATCCGTAAACAGCGCTTTCAAGTATATTTTCATTACAATCCTTAAGAATGATCTCTTTTGATTTGAGCGCATCAAACGCTCCGGGATTAAAAGGGGAATTCGTAGCACTGTCCATATTCTGATAATAATGATACAGATTTAAGGAAAGCATTGCAATAACGGATGCTTTCTTAAACACAAAATAGTTAAACACCAAATCCTCACAACACACAAGCGAGGGAATTTGTGTTTCTGCGATAACACTTTTTTTATAAAGCTTGTTGCCTAAAAGTCCAAATTTGTAATCGCCCTGTGCAATTCGTTTAAGCGCATCTTCTGTGGCTATGGTGCTGACCTCATCCGATCCCCTGTTCTCATCATTTACCTGATAACCGCAAACGGAAATATCCGCTCCGTTTTTAACCATCGCCAGCAGCAATCTCTCATAAATATCCGGCTCAAGATAATCATCACTGTCTACAAACGCAATGTACTCTCCCGAAGCCTGTTCAAGTCCGGCATTTCTGGCGCTTGCAACTCCGCCGTTCTTCTTATGTATCACTTTGATACGACTGTCTTTACCAACCCACCGATCGCACAGTTCGGGACAATGATCCGGTGAACCGTCATTTACAAGAATGATCTCCAGTTTCGTATAGGTTTGATCGACTATGCTCTGCACACATTTATCAAGATACTTTTCCGTTTTATAAACAGGAACGATTACACTTATAACAGGCTCTGTCATAATATCCCCCAAGTTTCAATCAAATGATTTCTTAAACTTTCCATATAAGTTTTTTTATTTTATCATACAAATTACCCGAAATTGATCGTATCGTTTTTTCTATCAGTTTAAACGCTGTTCCTTTGATATAAAACGCAACAGTTTTCAAAAATGCAAAAAAATTTCCCTGCCGGATATATTCACGCCACCAGTATTTGGACAGATTATCAAGGAATTTATAATCCCAGGGCTTGCGAATACCCGTATAATGAAGGATTACCACATCATTGTTGTAATCAATATTCATCTCTTTCGGTTTGCCGGAGCGCTGGCAATTATATTTTTTCCAATCATTTAATTTAACCTTGTCATGGTATATATGATTCAACAAATCCTGATCATGAAAGGTCATATTTTTTCTTATTTTATTGCACTTATCCAGTATATCTGCCATGTCGGTTTCTTTTCTGAGTTGATCAAGATTCATTAACATAACGCCGGAATTGAAATAGTGGTTTTCTTTTTTTATATTCAGCTTTTCCTTTACTTCGTCAATAAAACCGGTTCCGTCCCATATATCAGGGCAAACAACATAGTAATGATTTTCAAAATCCTGATGATAGAATTCCGAAACATCTTTTAATACTATAATATCTCCGTCTAGCCATAAAACGCGGTCCATGTCTTGCGGAAGTATAAATTGCGCAATCAGCCTTGAATACGCTTCATACGGGATTCTGTCAACAGGAAGATTTATGAAATATTTCCCGTCGATAGTATAGACTCTCAATTCGGCCCCGCATTTTTTATTTAAAAATTCTTTCAGTTCATTTAAAGCGCGCTCGCTTGTTTTTATATTAAAATAATGCACGGTAACATCTTCATTCGTTTTTCTGCAGAGGGAAAAAATCATCACTTTGGATTGCTTTAAAAACTTTTCATCACATGAAAAAAATAAATGAATCATCACAAGCTTCCTTTCATATCAGTTATCTGTTTACAGTAAAAAGAATCAATGACATTTAAAAATGCAGCCACTGAAGTGAACTTCCTGCCAAAGAATACCAAAAATGAACAGCAGTATAAGCAATATATGCAATAATGACAATTCCCCTTGTTCTTAAACGGATTGTTTCACGAAAAGGCGCTTCATTTAAATATCCGACAGGAAGCTTTTGAATTACTTCTCTTTGCGATTGCATTCCTATCATAAAATACAAGGCGCCTATCATCGGTATTATCCATCTGGTAAAGCGAACAAATATAAGGCCGCTGAACAAGCATCCCACAAGGAAACACAATGTTAGTGTGGTATATTTGTAAAATTTCCTGAATTGTTCGGAAAATTTTCCGTTATTAATATAAAACGAGGTGTAAAGAACGATAAATGCAACCACCGCAAAAGTTGCAACATTTACCAGAAACATGGTGCCGGTTTCCAAAGAGCCTCCGGCGGAATGTTGCTCCGTCCTGCCTGCAATCGACATGATCATATCATTATTTGTGATTTCAGCTAGAAAATCTATAAGATATCCGCCCAATGCAAGTCCGAAAATAAGGATAATGTTTATGATCTTGCTGTTAATTTTCCAAGTCAGCATCGTTATCAAAACCAGTAAAACAGGCATAAAGCCGGTGGAGTGCATCAAACAGACGCACACATAGCCAACAAAACACCAAAAAATGTGTTTCTTTTCAACAAAATGATAATATGCACAAGCAAAAGCCACCGTAAAGGCGATTCCGTTTCGGACTCCCGAGGCAACATCATAATACCAATAAGTTGATATTAAAAACATACTTGCAAAAAACAGGTAAATCTTTTTTATTTTAAATCTGTTTGCAGCTTTATACAAAACGGTAAACATTAAACCGTACACAATAAATATTGTGATTGCAGGTAAAAACTGATTATTTGGCAGTCTGCTGATAAAATAAAAATACAAAAGGCTCACACGGTATGTTTTCCATTCAAACCAGTTTTGTTCAAGAGCATAACGCACTCCGTCTATACCGTCATTTCGAAAAATATCAATATGATGATAATAAATCACAAGATCATCAGTGGGAGCCGGCGTAAGATTATAAGCAAGCAATGAAAAGAGCACAGTTATAACAACAAACGGAAACCAAATATTTTTTCTGGAGGTAAATAAATAGACAACACAAAAAATCGCTACGATTGCAACATAACACTGAAGCGCCGTAAAGCCGAATATCATTTTGCCGTTTACCTCCTTTGCGTTGAATTTAAAATGAATAAATATCTTCTAATTTTTTTTCGATTGTTTTTATATCAAATTCGTTTATAACTTTTGAATGATCAATACTTTCTCTGCTTTCATCCAGTCTCTTTTTTATTTCATTGCACCATATATCCGTGCCGGAATCGAGAGAAACATAGGATACATTTGAATTGAGCTTTGCTGTTTTCGTAACTGTATCCGATACAACACAGGGAAGTTTCGTCATCTGAGCTTCTATCAAGGTGAGAGGGAAGCCTTCATGAAAAGACGGAAAAACGAAGCAGTCCATTGCCATAAGCAGATCCGGCACATCATCCCTGAAGCCTAAAAACTTCACTTTTTCACAAATGCCAAGTTCTTTGACTTTTTGTTCCAGCATTTCCCTGTCGGGTCCGTCGCCAATTAACAGTAAAACACTGTCTTTATTCAATTTTTGGAACGCATAAAAAACATCAATCAGAAAGGATTGGTTTTTAACATAGTACATCTGACCGATATGTCCTAAAACGATTTTATCATCTATGTGCAGTTCCTTTCTTTTGCTGAGCCTTCTGTCTTTTGTTAATTCATATTCTTTTACGTTTATACCGTTATTTAACACAACGCCTTTTTTTGAAAAAGTCTTTTTTCCGCAAAGATATTGGCCTGCCTCAAGGCTGCATCCGATTATATCTGTTGAATATATGCCGATGATTTTGCGCATGATTCTTCTGTAAACCTCTGCTGAAAACCGTTTAAACTTTGAATGCTCCCAAATGAGCGGCTGTGAATAATGAGAATGTGAAACTCGTTTTTTTATACCGCTCTTTTTTGCTGCCGCCATGACGATACCGCTGTAAAACGGCAAATGGCAATGAACGATATCAAAATGCTCTTTTTTGAAGAGTTTGCGATAATAGAAATAACTTTTTATGTAGCCCGACTCATTTTTCGGCTGATGAATTACTTTTATGCCTGCCGAGGTCAAAGATTCTTCAATCCGGTTATCTTGTTTTTCATTCCTCACACAGTAAGTACACTCAAATTTCTCTTTATCCAACGCTTGCTGAAGCCTTATGGCAACAAAATCAAGACCTCCGTATTCAAACCGCTGCGTAACGATAAGGACCTTTTTTTTTCTGCTCATTTGATTCTCCTGCTGCGCATTTCAACATATGATTTTCCAAGAATATATAAAGCGTTACTCCATTTATGCTTAATACACAACCTCATTACAAAGTGGATTATGTTTTGATACCCGTAACCGCCTTTATATCGTGAATAAAACTTTATACACATATTTTTAATTTCTTTTTTTATCTCCTTCGGAGGTTTACCATCATCTTTAAATTCTTCCATTACGCACGTACCGAAGCTTTCAACATGGAGCATATCACAGATACGGCAAAGCTGCGTTTTCTCATCTTCGTTAAAATCACTTTCAAAAATCGTTTTAAATGCGGCATCAAACACCAAAGGGTAAACATCAATCAAATTTTCTTTTTTTCTTCTGACTAAGGAACCTGAACTTGTTGCGTTATAAATATAAACCGAAACGTCTGCCACTGTGATGTTTTTACACAAAAACAAATATCTCAGTCCAAAATCAAAATCCTCCGCAACAATCATATCCGTATTAAATCTAAGTCTGTTATTTTCTATTATTTTTCTGTCGAATCTTTTGGCGCAGGGACTGTTGATCATTCTTGATGCGATAAGATATTTATATTTTTCAATCCGTTCGGCATCGTTAATACCGGCATTGATCGTTTTTCTGATTATACGATCTCCAACCTCCCAAGAGTCTTTAAAAATAACCCATCCGTCATTGTAACCATATTTTTCAAATTCAAAAAAATAATGATCCTCAACATAATCATCGCTGTCAACAAACAGGATGAAATCACCCCGCGCATGATCAAGGCCCGCATTTCTGGCTGATGAAGCGCCGCCGTTTTCCTTATTTATCGTGAAAATATTCTCATATTTGTCTGAAAAATCATTACAGATCTCAAGGCTTTTGTCTTTTGACCCGTCATTAACAAGAATGATCTCATAATCGTTAAAATCCTGATTCAATATACTGTTTACACATCTGCTTAAAGTTCTTTCAGCATTATAAACAGGTATTATGACTGAATATTTCAAAACTACCACCTTGTAAACTATAAGAATCAAAAATTAAACTTTGATAATATAAATTTGCAGATTCTTATTATTCTTCTGATAACCTGCGTATTTACGGAACAAAAAATATTTTGTATCGGTGTCGGGGAATTCAGCTTTTTTATCATTTTCAGATCCGTTTTATCATTCTTTTCAATGAATCCAAACCTCGTAATATAAAAACATTCGCTGCCATTCGTTTTATCGGGCATTACCCGGTGTGATAAATGGATATAATTAAACTCGTCGGTTTTTATTTCTTTATCGGAATAATAATCCCTGAAGATCGCACCGTTGCTATAATAGAAGATCTGATATTTATAATTTTTTCTGCATATTTCATTATTTAAAGTGAAATTTTTTCTTCTTCGGGCTATATCGGCAAAATCTTTTGAAGCGTATTGAGGAATGTTGAGCAGTTTAAACTTTTTTGTCATGCCCGGCAATTCATCGAACACGGTTATAAAGGAAGTGGAAAAAACCTTTCTGTAATCCTGACCGCGATTTTCCATGAATCTTCGGTTGTTTTTATATGTATTTTTATATATCGTCAAATGCCCGAACTGATAGAGTTTTTCATAATCTTTATGCGGCAAAAATTTTTCCAAATCACCTAAAATCGTGTCTATATCTATATGACCCCAATATTCATAATTCTTTATATCATCCTCGAAAAGATAACCGTATGCCGGCTTATAATCACACAGCTTATAAGGCTTCGGCAAAATTACGGGGAAATCAAATCTACTTTGAATCTTATTTTTTAAATCCTGAAAGGAGATCTTGAAAAAGTACACATTTTGAGGCAACGGCTCATATTTAGAGATATCACAGTCTCCATACAGAAAAAAATCGATTCCGCTATTTTGTGCAGCGCTTTTCAGCCACAGAGTGAAATAATCAGGATACTCACCAAAATACGCTGAAATTAAAACAAGCTTTTTCATATCATTACCCTTATATCATTTTTCGCGACCCGATGCCTTGATCCTTTTAATCACGGCTCCGAGCAGATTCAGCAAATGGAATTGATTTTGCATTTTTAAATCTATGACTTCAATATGATCAAGTTTATTGTAAGTGTGTACACCTGAAAACACTGTGCTCTTATTTGTTTTTATGTCTGACGCGGAGATCGTTTTAACGCATTTTTCCTTATATTCGAGCTTGGAAACAGACAATACTTCATTAAAATTCAGTTTTTCGCCGTAATTTTTGCCGCAATTTTGGGACGGCCGTATCCGTTTGCCTTTATGATAAAACAGCTTTCCGGCCCCTCTTGCATAATTCGCATCCGTTTTTACGGGATTATTCTCACACTCAACTAAAGAATCATTTTCAAAATAAAACAGATCAAGTCTGTCAAAAACGAACTTTTCGATTATTTTTTCAGTTAAACAATACGTATTGTTTTTATCCTCAAAGAAAACCGTATCGACCATTTCGCCTTTTGTCAAAACACATGTTTTCTTCCATTTATCCGGGAAATCTACACTTTCAAGCAGAAACAGTTCATTTTCTTCACTCGATTCCGGAACAATATAGAAATGATTATTCTTTTCAAAAATAAAAGGATAAGAAAGATGACCGGCACTCTCATAACATATTTTTATCCTGCCTGCACCCTTTTCGGATATTTTTCTATAACCGATTACACCTTTTCGTTTCAACCGGTCAAAAGCCTCGAAAAACAGATAGTATTCGCCTTTATACTTAAAAATAAAAGGATCTGCCGTCCAATACCTGATGGAATTTTTCAAAACAGTAAAACTGCCGTCCGAATCTTCGAGCAGACAATTCTTCTCGTTCTTATTGAATCTTACAGCACAGCACCATTCGGAAACCAGTAACGATCTGTGCTTGGCTTTAAGGATATTGTTTTTATTGAGCATAATAACATCACCTTAAATAATACTTTTTTAACTTATCGGCACATTCATAAATATCCCAGCCGGCGGATTTCATTCTTTCATAATTATCTTTTCTTTCAGTTTGCGCAGAACTTATAGCTCTCTCAGCCCACAAAGACGGTGTATCGCTCAGCGAAAGCAATTCAACCTCATCCGAAACAACCACCTCGCGCGTAACCGAATCAGACATAACAACAGGCAGACCGGACGCCTGCGCTTCAACAAGCGATACGGGAAGCCCCTCATTCGTTGACGGAAATAAAAACACATCGCACGCCTGAAGAAGCTCCGAAATATCCGTTCTGCTGCCCAGAAATCTGACGCTTCCCTCAATATCAAGCTCACGGCAAAGCGTGTCCAGCTCTTTCGTTTTTTCTGCTCCCATAAGAAGCAAAACAGAATGATCCTTTTTCTTTTTGATTTCTGCGAATATTTTGAAAAGAAACGGATGGTTTTTCTGAGGGATATCCGTTCTTCCTATATGCCCCACAACAAACGAACCGTTAAGTTCCAGCTGATTTCTGACCGTTTTTCCGATTTCTTCGTTATAAGAATACTTTTTGCAGTCAACAGCATTTTTCAAGACCGTAAAACGCTTATTGCCATACCAAAATTCACCGGTGGATTTGCTGCAGGCTATCCTCGTATGAATAAAGTATTTTGAATAAAGGCTGAGAAGCCTGTTTCTGGCTTGATTCCCCTTTAGTGAATAACAGCTTGAATGACAGTGGCAGCAGATCTTTTTAATACCGGCCGCTCTTGCCTGAGGCGCCATAAACACCGCAAAATGCGGCGCATGAATATGCAGCGCCTGCCATTCGCCTTTATGCTGAGAAAAGAAGCGGCTCATATCCCGCCTGACAAGACCTTTCGGGGAAGGAGCGTTTATTTTAAAGACTCTTCCGCCGAGAGCCTCTATATCCTGCTGCCGGTTCTGTTCCTTTTCGGCAAAATAGCAAACATCAAACTTAATCTCCGGCGGCATTGCCCTGAAATAGTTTAAAATAACGCTCATAACTCCATTCGCAATACCGATATCGGGTATCATGTGTAACACTCTCATAGCAGACCCTGTTCTTTGTATATACTAAGCAATTCGCGGTTTACATTTTCCTCGGAATAGTTTTTGACTGCACACCGTCCGTTTTTGCCGAACTGTTCGATCAGCTCCCTGTTTTCAATCAGTTTTGAGACACTCTCTGCCATCCGGGCAGCGTTTCCCGATTCAACAAGAAAACCGTTTTTGCCGTCCTGCACAAGATCATTATTGCCGCGGACATCTGTTGCAATCACGGCGTTTCCCATCGCCATTGCCTCTATGATATTTACAGGCAGACCCTCCTGACGGCTTGTTGAAACCGAAACGTCGCTCATTCCTACAAGTCTGTTCACATCACGCCTGTATCCGAGATAAGACACGCCGCCACTAACGCCAAGCGATTTTGCCAGCTCTTGCATTTCGGGCGAATCCGTATTCAGACCGCAGAGCAAAAGCTTTACATTGGGGTATCTTTTTTGCAGCATTGCAAACGCTTTAAACAGCATTTCCTGATTTTTTCTGTGGCAGAAATCTGCCGGGTAGATCAGCAGAAAATCATCTTCGCAAAAACCGAACGTTCTTCTGAGAGCCGACTTTTCGGCAGCACTCATCGGAGAAAATCTTTCCAAATCAACGCCTGCGCCGTGTATTTTATATAGCTTGCCTGCTTTGAACCCGCAATCCTGCGCGCAGCGGTAATCCTCTTCGTTGATCGTAATGAGAGCATCCGTAAAATCCGAAAGATATTTTTCCACGGGATAAAAGAGAAGCCAGCTTTTTTTTGAAGCTCCTTTATAAAAATGGAAGCCGTGCGCAGTGTAAATAACCTTCAGCCCTTTTTTGCGCCTGCCTTTTGCAGCAAGCCTGGTGACCACTGCCCCCATCGGAGTATGGCAATGCACGGCGTCATAATTTCCGTTTTCGATTACTGTTTTAAGCGCAAAATACGCTTTAACATTAGAGAACGAATAGGGACTGCGTGAAAACGGGACTTCAAAAACATGGTCAAGTTCGGAAAGATCAAGTCCGGGCTTATCCACAGAATTATCCCGGAACGCGCCGTCAACTACTGCGCCCCGCTTTTTGAGTTCCCTGATAAACGGCATATGAAACTGCCCTATGTGGCTTCTGACTGTTGCAACAAAAAGAACTTTCATGATACCGCTCCTAATTTCTTACTTCTTCATCTGCCGTTTCATAGTCAACGGTTGCTTTGCTGCTCATATTGTCTTTGTTTTTGAGCACGTTTATAAATGTCATGAAAACGATTCTGATATCCAGAAGTAAAGACATATTTTCCACATAATACACATTCAGCCGTATACGCTCGTGCCACTCCACTTCTTTTCTGCCGTTCACCTGCGCCCAGCCGGTTATTCCCGGCTTCACAAGAAACATTCTTTTCTGATATTTCGTATACTCCTCTATCGGCCACGGATGGTATGTAAGCGGAGGTCTGAAGCCGACGATGGACATTTCGCCCTTAAGCACATTAAGAAGCTGCGGCAGTTCGTCGATACTGGTTGCCCTTAAGAATCTGCCCACTTTCGTAACACGGGGATCTCCTTCAAAGGAATACTGCCCGGTGCCCGTCTGTTCCGCCCCAACGCACATGGAGCGGAATTTATAGATTAGAAATACATTGCCGCCGAAGCCGAGCCTTTCCTGTTTAAATATAACGGGACCTTTGGAATCCAGCTTTATCGCGATCGCAACAACTGCAAAAAGCGGAGAAAGAACGATCAAAGCAACAAGAGAAACCGTAAAATCACAAAAGCGTTTAAACTGTTTATACAAAATGACCACCCGCTACTATTTCCTGAACACGTTTTTGTGTTTTTGTGTGCTGCATTTCAAAAAAAGAAGTGTTTTGCCGTGCAAGAAACTCCTCGTACTTCCTTAATTTTGAAATGCCGTAATCAAAGCGTTCTTTGATTTTTTCCCGGTTATCCCCATATTCACGCAGATCACAGAAAGACCTTGAAAGAATAGCCATAGAGGAACCAAGCCTGTAATGCTCGGCAATGATCAGATCGGCAGGCAAAATTCCCTCGCCCGGCATTCCAAAACCGCCGAATCCATACGGAATTCCCGATTTTTTGATCCTATCTACAATATGTTCGACCGTTCCGTCGGCAAGCGGCTCAAAAATGAAATGACGGCCGAGACTGAGCCGCAGATCGTTCAGCCCGATATGTATCTCGTCCACGCCGTCCAACTTAACGATATCCTCAACGCATTCCATTGCCTGTGAGGTCTCCAGCAGAAGCATCGTTTTTGCGCGCCCGCCCACAAGATCAATAAAAGTTTTAACCTCTTCGGCGCTTTTCCACATCGGCAGCATAACGATATCCGCCCCTGCGGCAATCACTT
Source organism: uncultured Oscillospiraceae bacterium (assembly GCA_900539845.1). Taxonomy (GTDB): domain Bacteria; phylum Bacillota; class Clostridia; order Oscillospirales; family Acutalibacteraceae; genus Eubacterium_R; species Eubacterium_R faecavium. Next base: position 129,372 of record UQDP01000002.1, read on the forward strand.
CATCGATCTCGCTTTTTGAATGATGATGCAGGGGGTTGACTCTTACCAGCAGCAGCGCGTCTGTCAGAACTTTTCTAAGATTCTTCACATCGCGAACCGTATGGTGGTTTTTAACTGTGTCAAGCCCTTTCTGCCGTGCTTCCTTTCCCATATATTCCATATCAACAAAGATCCGGTTTACCCCGGCGCTTTCTGCGATAAGCGCCGCTTCCGGATCGTTTGTTATATACATCAAATCCAACATATTCTCTTCCGTAATCAACCGTTTTCAACAATTTTTAACCTATTATTTTAATTATTATAATATAAAATTAATATATAGTCAACAAATCCGAAGATTAATATTTTGGCAATGTGCAGGCTAATAAATTATATTGATTTTATTGCAGATATGCTCTAAAATGAAATCAGGAAAGGGCGGCGCATGCATCAAAAGTATCAAAATACGCGCCGAAACAGATTATGGAACTGAAATTCAGAAAAAACGGCAAACTAAAATTGCTCATTATAGCAGACGCACAGGATACCGATACGCCGCAAAGAGAAACGACCGATATAATCAGGAACTCGATCAGAACAAGCAGCCCTGATCTTATAATCCTGCTCGGAGATAATATCGCGGGCAATTTTGACGGTGTAACGCCTGAGAAAACGAAAGAGGCTGTCAAGAAAGTGCTTGAGCCGATCTGTGAAAAGAAACTTCCTTTCGCTCTTGTTTTCGGAAACCACGACCACGAAGGTTTGAAAAACAGGTGCGGATTCGGAGAAAAAGAAGCTAAGGAATTCATATTAGAGGAATTTATGAGATATCCCGGATGCCTTGCGGTGAAAGGCGAACCAGAATCGGGAGTTGGCACATACAATCTGCCCGTAAAAAGCAGCGACGGCAGCAAGACTGTGTTCAATCTTTGGCTTATGGATTCCGGCACATATGATGATAACGGAGGTTACGGCTTTGTGCAGCCGGATCAGACAGAATGGTATATAAATACCTCAGAACAGCTTAAAGCAGAAAACGGCGGAGTGCCCGTGCCGTCCTTTTTATTCCAGCATATTCCCGTGCCGGAAACATATCGGCTTACAAAACCATATCCCGTTTACGTGCCCGGCAGTGTAAAGGGAAGCACAAAGCTGTTCCAAAAATTTTACAAAGGATACAAAAATCGGCAGGGCAGCTTCCGCGAGGCGCCCTGTTGCTCAAACACCGTTCACCATCAGTTTGACACTTGGAAAAAGCAGGGCGATATCCTCTGCGCTTTTTTCGGTCACGACCACACAAACGATTATCTGGGAGAGGTTGACGGTATCGATCTCTGCGCCGTGCCTGCCGCCGGATATTACAGCTACGGATGGCACCATGGCGCGCGCACGGTTACCGTGTACGAAAACGATATTAAAAATTACAGCACGCAGATTCTGAGTGAAAAGGAACTGCTGCCGTATAAAGTACTGCCGAGATTCAAGCAGAGACACGGCTACTGCGAATATAAAAATCGGAAACCGTGGCAGTTTTTCTAAAGGAGTATTAAAATGGCAACGTGGGGTCTGCATTTTAGGATTGCAGATGAAATTCTGAAATGCCTTAACAAAATCGACCGTGAATATTTCATAATCGGCAACATAGCGCCCGACTGCGGAACCCGGGTTGAGGGCGGATATGACCCGCCGACGGAAGTTACACATCTGACGAAAATGTGGAATAAAAGCGACTGCGATTATAATTCTATTTTTGAAAACTGTATAAAAAACGAAACCGATCTCAGAAAAAAGTCTTTTTGGGCAGGCTATTTCACACACCTTTTAACAGACGCGCTTTACAGCAGGCTGATAAGTCTGCCTGTTGAAAGCAGATTCGGAGCATACAGGGAAAATCCGGGACTGTCAAAATCGGTAAAACGTGAGTGGTACGACGCGGATTTCGCATTTTTTGAAAAAAATAAAAGCCCTGCTTTTGAGGATTTCAAAAAATACAGGGCATTTAAGGAAGATTATCCTTCCATTTATAAACATGGCGAGATCGGTAAACAGATGAAATATATCGTTAAATTCTATCGCAGGAAAAGATCCGAAAACGTAGAATTTATTTATACCGACCGGCAGGCATTTGACGGATTTGTGCAGAATGCCTGTGCAATCATTTTAGACGAAATGCATAAAAACGCTATGATAAATATGTTTAATTAACACAAAAGAAGGGCGCACAAGCGCTCTCTTTTTTCTATGCTTTGGCTTTCCAAAGCTCGTGAATATTGCAATAGGCAACAGCCGATACCGGCGTTTCCCCGTCAGCAACATAAAACACAGCGTGCGGTTTATCATTATGCGAAAGATATTTGATCTGAAAACCCTTATCGGTGCTGAGAACGATCCATGAGATAAGGTGTTCTTCCGTCATGGGATGCTCTGCCTCTCCGACTTTTACAGTGACTTTATTGCCGTTTTGTTCAATTACGGGAACATGTTTTTCCGATGCGCCGTCTGAAGTGCAGGGCTCCATCAGCTTCATGTTGTGACCGCAGCACATAACGGGCATGTTTTTGTCTTCAATCTTTGTAATGATGTTTTTACAGGTTTCACAATAATAAAATTTCGGTTCCATACTATCACTCCTTAAAATTCTTTTTATATCATTCCCTGAATTTGAGACTTTAAGCATTAATTGCCGCTTTTTCGGGTAAAATAAATAAAAACAAAAGGGTGATCTTATGGACAGCAATGCATTATTTAAATTTTCTTACGGATTATATATAATTACAGCATACGAAAACTCCACCGATAACGGCTGCATAGTCAATACCGCCGGGCAAATAACCGACTCGCCTAACCGAATAGCCGTAACGATAAATAAAGGCAGCAAAACACATGATATGATCAAAAACACAGGCGTTTTTAATGTGTCCGTGCTTTCTGAAAACGCTGAATTTGAACTTTTCAGGCATTTTGGTTTTCAAAGCGGTTTCAGCACCGATAAATTCCGTGATTTTGCCGACTTCAAGCGTTTGGAAAACGGCGTATCCTATATAATCAAAGGAACAAACGCGTATATATCCGCGCGTGTGGAAAACGAAATCGATGAGGAAACACACACAATGTTTATCGCGCTCGTTGAGGACGCAAGAATACTGTCCGATACGCCGTCCGCAACATACGCATATTATCACAGCAATATTAAGCCCGAGCCGCAGGAAAAGCAACGAAGGGAGACCGTTTGGAGATGCAAGGTGTGCGGATATGAATATATCGGCGAGGAACTTCCCGAAGGTTATATCTGCCCGATATGCAAGCACCCCGCCTCGGATTTTGAGAAAATATAAAAAGCGGCGCGATGCGGGCATCGCTCCCTTCAATTATCTATTTATAAGATAAATTAATTTTTGCGCGGTTCAACCGACTTTATCGACAGCCTGAAAAGAGGGCAAATGCCCTCTTTTTATTTGTCTTTACAAACCGCTCTGTAAAAGAACGGTTCATCAGAGATCTTGATTTGCCTGAAACCGGCTTCTTCATATATCCTGATTGCGGTGGGATTTTCAGAATAGAGAAATGTAGTTCTGTCGCAAAGCTTTACAAGATAAGCGATAAGCTCCCTCGCAAAGCCTCTGCCTTTGAATTTTGCGGCTGTTTCCACAAGATCAAGGCAATACATTCCGAACTGCGTATGAACGATCATCGCCATACAGGCAGGCTCATTATTATAGAAACCGCAGAAAAGGCGGCAGTTTTCGCTTTGCACAACTCTGCGAAGTAAACGTCTGCTGCGGTTTACGGTATCCTCGTCTTCATCAAGATAAATACTGTAAAAATGATCAAGCAGCTTTTCCGTAATATCGTTTTTACTTTTAAGCTCGCGTATATTCAGCAAGGACGACGGTCTTATGCGGCAGCTCTCACTCAGCAGGAAATGCTTGAAACTGCCGAATCTGTATACCTCAAAGCCTTTTTCGGAAAGCGTTTTCCCGAACGATCGGTGCTGCCGGTTTACAAGATATATCCTCGGAACAAGATCCTTTAAAGTATAAAAAGATCTGATTTCATCAAGCGCGGTTTCGAAATACTCCTCTTGGATGATACAGGCATGGTTTACATCGTGCATCGTGGGATTTTCGGTATCATAAAACATGATTCCCCACGCGGTTTCCTGAAAATCCGCATATGCTTTCGCAGCGTAGATATCCGAAAGCATGATAAGTTCTTTGATATTCATTTTTTCTCCTCAAGTTCTGTAAAACCGTCAGATATTTCTTAGCGGCAGGGGCTTTGTCTGCTCAACTTTAAATTCTTCTGCTTTTTCACGGTAATGCACGGCGTTGAAACGGATCTGCTCCGCGGCCTTTTCATCAAGGGCTGCAACAGCCTTGGCAGGAACGCCCATCAGCAGCGTATTATCGCCGAATTCCTTGTTTTCCGTTACGAGCGCACCCGCTCCGACAAGCGAGTTTTCTCCGAGCTTTGCGCCGTTCATAACCGTTGCATGCATACCGATAAGGCAGTTGTTGCCAATCGTGCAGCCGTGAATAAGAGCATTATGACCCACCGTTACATCATCTCCGATAACCGCAGGAAAGCCCTTTGAGCAGTGAACCGTGCAGTTATCCTGAATATTTGAATTTTTGCCCACCACTATTTTTTCATCATCCGCTCTGAGGACTGCTCCGTACCACACCGAACTGCCTTCTCCGAGCGTTACATCGCCGATTATCACGGCGTTTTCCGCAATGAAAGCGGCTTTTTTTATATCGGGCGTTTTGCCCTTATAGGATCTTACTGTCATTTTATCACCTTATCAAGTCTGTTTATGATCAAATTGCCTACTACGCCGATAACCGCGCCCGTAACTGCGCCCGAAAGCAACAGAACGGGCAGATAATAAGCAATCGACGGCGTTTCCATAACGATTGCGGCGGCAATAAGCTGACCGATATTGTGAATGGAACCGCCTATTACGGACACACCTGTTACGGACAGAGCCCTGCACCTTTTTGCAATCAGCATTGCAAGGAAAGACAGAATACCGCCTGCAAGACTGTAAACGAGCGAGAACACACCGCCGAAAGTAAGCCCCGAAAGGATGATTCTGATTACGGAAACGGCAAATGCCTGCTTTTCGCCAACGGTATACAGCGCCGTAACAACCACAAGATTTGCAAGCCCCAGCTTTATGCCCGGTATGCCGAAATGGAACGGTATCAGGCTTTCCAGATAAGAAAACACAAAAGCGAGTGCAACAAGGAGCGCAAAAAACGCAACTTTTTTTGACTTGCCGTTCATCGCGCCACCCCGTCTATCTCTTTTTCCATGCCGTCGGAATCAAGAACCGAAACCACCACTTTATTGGGCAGGCAAATGATGCTTTCCCCGGTTTTGCTTATACTGCTGTGATTTGCACATATCTGATCCGGGCAGCTTGCATAAATTACACTGACCGCTCCGTCCTTTATCTCAACCGTGTTCGTTATCTTTCCGCCGGTTTCCACATCATATACGCAATCCCTGTCAAGGGGCAGTGTGGCAGTAACGGTACCGTTTTGGGTGATCTGAACATAGTTTCCGTTATTCGGATTAAATATATACAATCCCAAAAACAGAGCCAGACATACGGCAAGGATCACCGCCGCAGTTATGATATCCCCTTTTTTTATCAGACCCTTTTTCACTGCGCAAATTCTCCGTAACCCGAGGAACGGCTTATATTTCCATCCGCATCCAGCCAGACCGCCTCGGCATTCTGTGTATTTTCTATAAGCGCCATACCATCCTCCACACTCATCTGGAAAAGAGTGGTAGAGAGCACATCCGCAAGCGCCGAATCATCGGAAATAACGGTAACGCTGCGTATGCCTTCAGCCGGCATAAGCGTTTGGGAAGAGATGATGTGGCAGTACTGTTTTCCGCCGACCGTATAATACCGCTGATAATCTCCGCTTGTAACCACGGTTGTGCCGCCTGAAGCATTTACAATATCTATATATCCTCCGTCCGGGTTTTCTATGCCGATAGAAAACGGCGTTTTTCCGTGTGCATCCCTGTAGCCCAGTGATTTAACATTGCCGCCGAGATCTATCAAGGCGGAGTTCCATACCGAGTTCTGCGTTATAAAATCGCAGATCTTTTCGCACACATAGCCCTTTGCTATTGCGCCTACATCAAGACGCATCTGATCATCGGCAAAATACACGGTCAAATTTTCCTCATCTATTATAAGGTCATTTATATCTGTATGCCGTGCCCTTTCCTCAAGGACTGCCATATCGGGCAGATATGCGGAATCGGGATTTTCTATACCGTATTCTCTTGCGTCATGCCAAACCGAAAGCACTGCGCCCATAGCAATATTCACTCTGCCGCCGCTGATTTCATACGCCTCTTTTCCCCAAAGGAGAAGATCTATTATCTTTTTATCCGCCCGAACGGGACCGGCTGCGGCATTCTCATTTATATATTTAAGATTAACCAGATCGCCGTATGAATGATATATATCATAAAGCTGAGAATAAGTCTTCAGCTCCTCATAAACAAGGCTGAAATGATTTTCAAAGGACTGTTCTGAACGATCCGTTGCGGTTATCGAGGACGCCGTGTCAAACAGATCGAGAAAATCGCGGCTGAATCTCTGCTCTTTGCTCTGCGCACAAGCGGAAAAAGAAAGCAAAATTAAAAGGGAAAGAACGATTGAAACAAACTTTTTCATACTTCTCTCCCTTCGTTAATCCTATACAATGCAGATCAATTATATTTTCTGATTACCTTGGACGGACATTTTTCCGCGCATACGCCGCAGGCAACACACTTGCTGTAATCTATTTTGGCAAGATTATCCGTTACTTTGATCGCGCCCGTGGGGCAGTTCCTTTCACAGATACCGCAGCCTATACAGCCCGCCTGGCAATTTGTGCGCACAATCTTGCCTTTCTGCTTGTTAGAGCACTGCACTCTGTACACAGAAGACTGCGGCACGATCTCGATAAGATTCTGCGGACAGGCTTTAACGCATTTTCCGCAGGCAACGCAAAGATCGGGCTCGACCACCGCTTTGCCGTTGATGATACGTATTGCTTTACTGTCGCACACGGCAACGCAGCTCCCGTAGCCCATACAGCCGTATGAGCACGACATATCGCCGCGGCCGAGTGCAAATTTGACCGCAACGCATGTTTTGGTGCCGTAATAATCAAATTTTTTGGTTCTGAGATCCGTTGTGCCGGAGCATCGAACAAAAGCCACCTGCTTTTCCATTGTGCCTGCTTCAACGCCCATGATGGCGGCAATTTTATCTGCCGCCGCCTGACCGGAAACGGGGCAGGCCGTTACAGGCGCTTCGCCGCTTGCTATCGCCTTTGCAAGCGAATCACAGCCCGCGTAACCGCAGGCGCCGCAGTTATTTCCGGCAAGGCACTCTCGTATCGCTGTTTCCTTTTCATCGACCTCAACATGAAAAAGCTTTTCCGCTATGCTCAGCAAGATCGCTATAACTACGCCGACAACCGCAACCACAGCAGTTGCAATAAGAATGTTCTGAATATCCATATTGACCTCCTTAAGCAAGAGAGCTGAAGCCGTAAAACGCGATTGCCATGAGGCAGGATGTCAGCAAGACCGCAGGAGTGCCCTTAAACGCTTTCGGCACATCGTTGTGCTCTGTTTTTTCACGTATTCCGGCAAGGACGATTATAGCGATTGCATAACCGCAGGCTGTACCGAAACCTGTTACAACAGATGTTATAAAATCATTTCCATCCTGAACATTAGTCAGAGCAACACCGAGCACAGCACAGTTTGTTGTTATCAGCGGAAGATATATGCCGAGCGCCGAATAAAGCTTCGGAACATACTTTTTGAGAAACAGCTCTATAAACTGAACGAGCGCCGCTATCACGAGAATGAATATGATGGTGTTTAAATATTCAAGACCCAGTTTTTCTATAATGCCGGTATAAAGCAGATTTGTAACGGCGCTTGCAATCGTTATAACAAATATTACAGCACCGCCCATGCCGGCAGCGGTCTTGATGTTTTTAGAAACGCCCACAAACGAACATATCCCGAGAAACTGACTTAAAACAACATTGTTTACAAGGGCAGTTGTTATAAGTACCAATATCAGAGTTGTTGCCATTATTTGTCGCCCTCCGTTTTTCCGTTACAGGCAAGACCGCAGTGCAGGCAGTCGCCCTGACAGGCGTCCTCCTTAACATGGCGGTTTGCTCCCTTTACGCCGAGTTTGTTCTGAAGAGCGCACAAAAACGCAAGCACAAGGAACGCGCCGGGCGCGAGTATAAAGATGGAAACGCCCTCATAGCTTTCAGGCAGGATTTGAAATCCAAAGCACTGACCTGTGCCGATCAGCTCGCGCACCGCGCCGATGGCAACAAGACCTATCGTAAATCCAAGCCCCATTCCGAGTCCGTCGAAAATCGACGGAATAACCTTGTTTTTAGCGGCATAGCTTTCCGCTCTGCCGAGAATGATGCAGTTTACTACTATAAGAGGAATATAGAGTCCGAGCGCATCGTAAATGGGCTTGACATATGCATGCAAAAGCAGCTCAACAATAGTAACAAACGATGCGACTATAACTATGTACGCCGGCATTCTGACACCGTTCGGAATCACTTTTCTGAGCGCGGATATCATAAGGTTGCTCATAACGAGGACCGCCGTGGTGGCAAGCCCCATTCCGATTCCGTTGATTGCCGAGGTCGTTACGGCAAGCGTGGGGCACATACCCAACATAAGCACAAAGGTAGGGTTTTCCGTTATGATTCCGTTTTTCAGTCTTTCAGCAATTGGATTCATAGATCAGCCCTCCTTTAAAATGCTGTTGTAAACGGCAAGAGCGCTGTTTACAGCCTCTGTGACCGCATTTGTTGTTACGGTCGCGCCGCTGATCGCGTCTATCTGTGTATCACCCGAGGCTCCGCCGCCCTTTACATATTCTATAGAAGAAGCGGACTTGCCTTTAAACTGCGAGGTAAATGCATCCTCCGTGCACTTAGCGCCCAGTCCGGCTGTTTCACTGTTTGAAAGTACGGAAAAGCCGGTCAGCTTATCCGTTTTTTCATCTATACCCACGGCAACGGAAACATCGCCGCCGTAGCCGCTCGGAGAAACTGCGGCAACTACAAATCCGAGTCTTTCGCCGCTGTCATCATTTGCGTATAAAATATCGTTTACAGTACAGCCCGAAAGCCCTGCCGCGTCCACAGCGGACTGAGCCTCCTGAAGCAGTGTTTGCGCATTTTCAGGCGTTTCGAACTGTGCGCCGGGATATACGCTCTCGTAAGCCTCCATTCTGGCTGTCTCCTCTGCCGCGGCAATTGGCGCTTTTGTGACTTCATATACAGCCGAAAGCGCAAGACCCGCAACGAGCGTTATAATCAGAAGCGCAGCACAGTTTTTTATCAATGCGGTTTTCTTTTTTGCCACTGCTCACGCCTCCTTCTTGTTCTTTTTCTTAACACCGAAAGGCTTTGGAACCGTAATCTTTTCGATTATCGGCACTGCGAGATTACTTATTATGATAGCATAGGAAACGCCTTCAGCACTTGAGCCGAGAATACGAAAGACCGCAGTTAAAAAGCCGATCAGAACAGCATATATCACCTGACCCCATTTGGTGATGGGGCTTGTTGTGTAATCGGTTGCCATAAAGAACGCACCCGCCATAAGTCCGCCTGTCAGAAGCTCGCCGAGCATAAACTGCCAGGTGGGCATTCCTGTTTTAAACAGGCTGAACAGGAATATGAACAGAGCCGTTGAAAGTATGTAAACTGCGGGGATTCTGATCGATATGACCTTTTTAATAAGCAGATAAGCCGCTCCTATAAGAATCGCAAGAACGGAAACTTCGCCTATACATCCCGTCTTAAAACCGAGAAATGCATCAAGCAGATCGACACTGCCGCCTGATTTCAGAACCGCAAGCGGTGTTGCGGAAGAAACGCCGTCCACTGAAAAATCTGTCATCCTTGACGCAAAGGATATAAGCAAAAAGCAGCGTGCCGCGAGCGCGGGATTCATGATGTTCTGCCCTATTCCGCCGAAAAGCATCTTCACGATAACTATGGCGAAAACGCCGCCTACGGCAGGCACCCACCAAGCCACATTCGGCGGCATATTAAGGGCAAGAATGAGCCCTGTTACAACTGCGCTGAAATCAAAAACCGTTACCGGCTTTTTTACGATAAGCTCAAAAACCGCTTCGGAAACAACGCAGCTTACAACCGATGATAGGATTACGAACAATGCATTGAGACCGAAATGCCACACACCGAAAGCCAGTGTGGGCACAAGGGCTATGCACACATCTATCATAATTTTTCTTGTTGAGCTTTTATCCCTTATATGAGGGGAAACCGAAACATTATACATATCAACCATTCCCTCCCTGCTGTCTTGCGGCTGCCTTAGCGGCTCTAACCTCCGCCTTGGCAAGCTTAAAGGACTGTGTAAGCGGCCTTTTGGCAGGGCAGACATATGTGCAGCAGCCGCACTCTATGCACTCCATACCTCCGAGCTGCTCATAACGCTCAAAATCCTCCGCCTTGACAGCATGCGCCATAAGCTGCGGCACAAGCTTTTCCGGGCACACACCCACACATCTTCCGCAGCGTATGCAAGCCGTTGTCTTCATCGCCTCAACATCGTCTTTTGTGAGTGCCAGAACAGATGAAAACGTCTTCGTGACCGGATAATCCAAATCCGGCATTGCCGTGCCCATCATAGGACCGCCTGAAATAATTTTTTCAGTGCCGTCTTTGAGTCCGCCGCATTGTTCAACAAGAAAAGATACGGGTGTTCCCAGCAGAACATCAGCATTGCAGGGGGAATTTATACCGTCTCCCGTAAGGGTCACAACACGGTGGATCAGAGGCTTGCTCTCGCAGACAGCCTCATAGATAGCGTATGCCGTTGCAACATTGAGCACCACAACGCCTGCGTCCGCAGGAAGCATGTGAGAGTTAATCATACGCCCCGTAACGCTTGCAATGAGTCTGCGCTCACCGCCCTGCGGATATTTCGTTTTCAGCGGCATAACGGTTATTCTTTTCAGCTGAGCGCACTGCTCTTGGAAAGCGCTGATCGCCTGCGGCTTATTATCCTCTATCGCAACAACTGCTTTTGCGTTTTTAAACAGCCTGAGCGCAATTGAAACGCCGGTGATGATATTGCCGGTGCGCTCTGTCATAAGGCGATCATCCGATGTCAAATAAGGCTCGCATTCCGCGCCGTTTATGATAAGGAAATCTATATTTTCCGCATTTTTGGGAGAAAGTTTAACGCCTGTCGGAAATCCTGCTCCGCCCATCCCCACGATTCCGGCGTCGGATATTGCCTGTGCCAGCTGCGTATCGCTTATTTCATTCGGGTCTTTCACGCTGCCGAAGCCGTCCGCGCATTCGCCAAGGAAATCGTTTTCAACCACAACACAGCTGCAAACAGTGCCGTTGAGCATCTGCCTTGGTTCCACGGCCTTGACCTTTCCCGAAACGGAACTGAAAACAGGACTTGAAACAGCAGAAGCCGCTTTTCCAAGCAATGTTCCTTTAAGCACCCTGTCGCCCGGTTTGACCGTTGGAATCGCCGGCGCGCCGATATGCTGACTCATAGGAAACACCATTGTCTGAGCGGCGTCTATTTTTATGATCTCTTTATTTCGGGAGAACTTTTTTCCGTCAAACGGATGAACTCCCGATCTGAAAGGAACTCTTTTCATATCGCACCCTCCTTCTTTCACATTCTAACACAACCGACTATCCTTTTCAACACATCTTTTTCTGAAAATTCTGCATAAAAGCTTACTTTTTCAGCTAATTTGCCCAATATTTCTCCGCTGTATCAATTACACATAAATTAAAACAGAATACTTGCCGATCATAAGCTTCCGAGAGTCGAACACAATATGGTTTTAAGCAGCTGATTTCCGCTCAGTCTGCGTTAAAAAGCCTCGGTATACGGTAGATACCTGCGTTTTTTGCCTTGCCCGTACAAAAATCCACTCGCTTAAAACTGCATTGCACTGAAAAGCTGGAAGCTTAATTGAATTTTTGCTTTTGAGACCGCCGATGTGCTTACGCACTTCTAGGGAGAAAAAGTGAAAATGCGCTAAGATAACCCTTTTCAGCATATCGGGTTCGATTCTCGGAAGCTTAAGCAAAAGAGATAGAGCCGAAATCATTTTTTTACGGGCGTATTTATTTCTCTCTCTAAAGTTTAAAACACGGCTGAACACATATGATGTTCAGCCGTATTTTAAGCCTTTGTATAGTTTTATTTCGTTGTATTTTCAGTCATATCGGTATTCTGAGGTGAATCGGCTTGCGTCTGCGCATTATCACTCTGAAGTTCCGGCAACGCCGTATATGTACTGCTTTCGGAATCATATTTAAGCACGGTCTTGCCATCGTAACTTATAAGATAAAAAAGCGCATCTTCAACCCTCATTGTGCCGTTTTCGTTTTCAACCTTTTTGCCCACCTGCACTTCAACATAATAACCATCGTGAATTCCGTCACTGACCTCCACTCCGCTGTTGTTTGATGCAACAAAATCATAATCATCCCAAGTGCCGTTCAAGCCAAGCTCCTCGGCAGAATAGCTTTTGATAAGCTCCACACTGTCCTCATTTTTAATAACGGCGGGGTCCGTGGTTATTGTAGTGACTTCCGGCTCGGAAGAACAGGCCGCAAAAGACCCGGCAATCAGGATCACCGCAAGTGCCGCTGTCAATATTGAAATGATCTTTGTGTTTTTCATTGCCATCCCTCAAAATCCATAGTCTAAAACAATTATATATTTATATTCCGGCTTCGTCAAGCAATTTATCCGTTTCGCTTTCACCGAAGATCCGATAACCGTTTTTCAGCAGAAGGTCTGCCGTTATTCCGTTTCCGGGAACAAGTCTGCCGCTGAAAGTACCGTCATAAATAACGCCTTTTCCGCAGGATGGGCTGCGTTCCTTAAGCAGAGCGTACACCGCGCCGCTCTCCTGCGCGATATAAAGCGTTTTTTCCGCTCCGTCAACATATTCTTTCGTAAAATCCTCGCCGTTTTTCGAAACGGCTCTGCCGTTTATAATTTCATTCGGAACACGCGGAATCTTCAGCCCGCCGAAACACTCGGGGCACACTTCAACGATATCAAAATGCTCTTTCAGCGCGATCACATCTGCATTTTTATTATTGCCGCCGTTATATTTACAGTTTTTACCCAGCAGGCAAGCTGAAACCAGCAGCTTTGGCTTTTTCCCGAGCGCGTATTTTTCGACCGCTGCCGCAACGCCGTCCTGCGCGTTGGAAAGAGTGATATACTTCGCCTTTTCCCTGCATTCCTCACAGGCGTTTCCCATAGCCGTGCCGTAGCCTGCGAACGCAAGCATTTTCAGATCGTTGTCCGCGTCGCCGAATGCCATAACTTCCTCTTTGCTTATCCCAAGGCGGCTGCATACGCCTTCGAGCGCATATGCTTTGTCTACCCCGCGGAAAGTCATTTCTATGTCGCCTGCAACAGGAGAAGTACAGTCGATATTCGGATTGCTGAAAAGATGATCTCTGATCTCTTCATAATATTCTCCGCCGAAATAAAACAGATTGATTTTTTCAACACCCATATCGGCAAACGGCATAATATCATCATGCATAACGGTCGATCTGGCATACTGCTCCAAAAATTCCCGCGGAAGATCCATACCTTTAAAATAATTTTCGCATCCTTTTAAGATATGCTGTTTTCCGCCCTGATAAAATTCAAAGTAAACGGGATAAGAGCTCAGATATTTAAAGAGCTGAGCCGCAATATCGGCAGGCATATAATTCTCATAAACCGTTTCGGCAGTTTTTAAATCACATACAGCCGCGCCGTTTGAATAGATAACATAATCAATAAACGGAAGCTGGTCGATTACACTGTATATTACCGAAAGCGTGCGGCCGGTGGCAACAGCGATCTTTATACCTTTTTCATGCGCTTCGTAAAGCGCCTTTTTTGTTCTCTGCGAAACTGTGATATGATCCTCGCAAAGCAGCGTGCCGTCCAGATCGCAGGCAATAAATTTAACGGGCATAAATCCTCCTGAAATACATTTGGGGAAATCCGAATACAGATTTCCCCTTTTAACTTATATCTGATGTCTGTTTTTAACCTTTATTCTCTCCATGGCCCTGGAAAGATTTGCCTTTGTGATATAGTAATCATACTGGCTCATTTTCTGGCGCAGTTCTTCCTCCGCCCTTTCCATTGCCTCCTCGGCGCGCCTTTTATCGATCTCGTCCGGCAGCTCAACCGAAACACAGATCATAGTAGCCTCATTTGAAAGAAACTCCAGAAAGCCGTCGCTCACAAACGCGTCAACCTCTTCGCCGCTTTCGGTAACAAGCCTCATCTCTCCCGCGTCTATCGGCACAACCGCATTGCAGTGACGCGCAAGGAAAGTAACCGAACCGCCGTCTATATAAGGAACGGTAAGACTCTTTGCCATACCGTCATAAAACACTTTATTGGACGCAACAATTTTAATTCTGAAGGTATCCATCACTTCATTTCCTCTGCCTTTTTCAGAACGTCATCAATCGTGCCGGCATTGAAAAACGCCTGTTCGGGAACATCGTCCACCTCGCCGCTGATAATAGCCTTAAAACCCTTTACCGTTTCCGCGACAGGTACGTAAACGCCTTTCAAACCTGTAAACATCTCGGCAACATGGAACGGCTGTGAAAGGAATTTTTCAATTTTCCTTGCTCTGTAAACCGTGGTCTTATCCTCTTCGGAAAGCTCCTCCATACCGAGAATCGCTATGATATCCTGAAGCTCCTTATACTTTTGCAGATATTCCTGAACACGCCTTGCGACCTCGTAATGTTCCTCGCCGACAACATCCGCTTCCAGAATACGGCTGTTTGACTCGAGCGGATCTACCGCAGGATAGATACCCTTTTCAGCTATCTTTCTGGAAAGAACCGTGGTGGCGTCAAGATGAGCAAAGGTGGTTGCCGGAGCAGGGTCTGTCAGATCGTCCGCAGGCACATAAACCGCCTGAACGGAAGTGATAGAACCGCTCTTTGTTGAGGCAATCCTCTCCTGCAGCTCGCCCACATCGGTTGCAAGCGTGGGCTGATATCCTACCGCCGAAGGCATTCTGCCGAGCAGTGACGACACCTCTGAGCCTGCCTGAATAAATCTAAATATATTATCAATGAACAAAAGCACATCCTGATGCTCTTTATCACGGAAATATTCTGCCATTGTAAGCCCTGTTTCCGCAACACGCATACGCGCTCCGGGCGGTTCGTTCATCTGACCGAACACGAGTGCAGTCTTATTAATTACGCCGGATTCTTTCATTTCGTTCCAAAGGTCGTTACCTTCTCTGGAACGTTCGCCGACGCCGGTAAAAATAGAATATCCGCCATGCTCGTTTGCTATATTGGTTATAAGCTCCTGAATCAAAACCGTTTTACCAACGCCCGCTCCGCCGAACAGACCGATTTTTCCGCCTTTTGAATAAGGCGTCAGAAGATCTATTACCTTTATACCTGTTTCCAGTATCTGAACGTCAGCACTCTGCTCCTCAAAACTCGGCGGACGGCGGTGTATCTCCCAGTGTTCCGAATCGGAAAGATCTTCTAGACCGTCTATTGTTTCGCCTACAACATTGAAAAGCCTGCCGAGGCACTTTTTTCCTACAGGAACGGAGATTGCCTTGCCCGTTGCCGTAACTTCCATGTCCTTATACAGTCCTTCAGAGGCGGCAAGCATAATGCATCTGACCATGCCGGAACCGATATGCTGAGAGACCTCCATAACGAGCCTTTTCCCGTCAACCTCCACCTCAAGGGCATCCTTCAGCTTAGGAAGCTCGCCCTCGAACTGAACGTCTACTACGGGACCCATGATCTGAACTATTTTACCTTTATTCATTTAGGATTCCTCCTAATCATTCTTTTTCTGAGCCTTAGCGCCGGCAATGATCTCTGTGATCTCCTGCGTTATCGCAGTCTGCCTTGCCCTGTTATACTGCACGCCAAGCTGCTTTATCATATCCGAAGCGGCGTCTGTTGCCGTTTCCATAGCCATCATTCTGGCATTGTGTTCGCTGCAATACGATTCTATGAGCGCGCCGTAAACAAATCCGGCAACATAATCGGGAACGATATTATAAAAAACGCTCTGCGCATCCGGCATAAATTCCGCGTTTTCGTAATAATTATTCTCGTCCCTTATCTCAATATGCTCCTTTTTAAGGGGCAGAAGCTTTTTGGTTACAGGCTCAACAGTCATGGAATTCACCATTTTGGTGTAAACAACATAGACCTCATCCAGCTTGCGCTCCTCAAACAGCTCAACAAGTATTTTTGAGATATGCCTTGCCCTGTTCATAGTTGGGTTCTGAGCTGTGTAATTAAAATTGATATCTATGGGTATATTTCGTTTTTCAAAATAATGCCTGCCGACCTGCCCCACAATAAACAACATATTCTGCGCTTCCATTGCGGCGCTTTCCTCCGTTGCCTTAATAACATTGTGGTTATATGCGCCGGCAAGTCCCTTATCGGCAGTAATAACGAGATAGCCCTTACGTCTGTCTTTGCCTTTACGCTCCGGGCGTTCGTCAAAATATTCGTTGCCCGCCTCCGGCGAAACATTCAATATTTTTGCAAGACCGTCCTGGATCATCTCAAAGTAAGGTTCTGTGTTTTTTAAATCACGGCGGGCTTTCTGCAGCTTAGAGGAGGACACCATATACATCGCTTTTGTGATTTTCATAGTGTCCTTAATCGATTTCATTCTGCCCAAAATTTCTCTTGCGTTAGCCATGATTCGCCTTTCCGAATGTATCCGCCGCCTCAAGGATCTTATCCCTGAGCGCATCGGTAAGCACCTTACCTGTCTGTATCTCGTTGACTATATCAAAACAGTTTTCGTGAAAATAATCGAGCAATCTGCCCTGATATGACTTGATTGTTTCGACCGGGATATCAACAAATTTTCTGCCGATCGCACAAACGAGCGTGATGACCTGATCCGAAAGCGACATAGGATGACCAAGGGGCTGTTTCAGCAGCTCCATAAGACCTCTGCCGTAATTCAGACCGCGCTTTGTTTCTTCATCAAGATCCGATGAAAACTGCGTGAATACCTCCATTTCACGGAACTGCGCAAGATCAACACGCAGCGATCCGGCAGCTGTTTTCATTGCCTTTGTCTGCGCCGCGCCGCCGACACGCGATACCGAAAGACCTACGTTAACGGCAGGGCGCTGACCGCTGAAGAACAAGTCGCTCTCCAGAAAGATCTGACCATCCGTAATAGATATAACATTTGTGGGTATATAAGCGGAAACATCGCCAGCCTGTGTTTCGATAATCGGCAAAGCCGTGATTGAACCGCCGCCCAGTGCATCGGAAAGCCGGCTCGAACGCTCAAGAAGCCTTGAATGGAGATAGAAAACATCTCCGGGATACGCCTCTCGGCCCGGTGATCTTTCCAGCAAAAGCGAAAGCGCACGATACGCCACAGCGTGCTTGCTGAGGTCATCATATACGATCAGCACGTCTCTGCCGCCGTACATAAAATACTCGGCAAGCGCTGTTGCCGCATAAGGCGCAATATACTGCAAAGATGCAGAATCCGACGCAGTTGAGCAAACAACAACGGTATAATCCATCGCGCCGCTCTTTTTAAGCGTGTTCACAAGCTTTGCAACAGTAGATGTTTTCTGACCGATCGCATTATATATACAGATACAATCCTTGCCCTTTTGATTGAGTATCGTATCAAGAGCAATGGAAGTTTTACCTGTCTGGCGGTCTCCTATGATAAGTTCACGCTGACCTCTGCCTATCGGGAACATTGAATCGATCGAAAGTATGCCTGTTTCAAGCGGCTGTGAGACGGATTTTCTGTCCACGATGGAAGGCGCGGCATTTTCAACGAGTCTGTAATCGTCCGCCTGAATTTCACCCTCACCGTCTATCGGTTCACAAAGCGCGTTTACGACTCTGCCGATAAACGCGTCGCCTACCGGCACACCTGCCTTTTTATGTGTGCGCTTTACTCTTGAACCTGCATGGATCTCGCTGTCCAGACCGAAAAGAATACATCCGACGGAACCTCGTTTGATATCCTGCACCATTCCTTTTATACCACTGTCAAATTGCACAATCTCGCCATACATGACATGATCCAGTCCATGAATGGAAGCAATGCCGTCTCCGACTGAAACAACGGTGCCGATCTCCTCATCTGAAACCTCAAAATCATAGTCTTTCACTTCGGATCTCAGTATGGAAATAATTTCAGCGGTATTTTCTTCTCTTGTCTTTTTGGCTTCTTCAACGATTTTTTCTTTAATGCTCTTTATTTTGGATCTCAGGCTGCGGTCAAACTGCTTGTTGCCGACTTCGATTATAAAGCCGCCCAGCAGACTTTCATCCTTGATTATCTCTATCTCGGCACTGCCGGCGTTTTCCTCTTTTGCAACAAAATCACGTATTCCCTCAAGCTGTTTTTCATCAGGCTCGGTCACACAGAAGAGCTTGGCGCGGGCAACTCTGTTTTTTCTGTCCGCCTCGGCAATATACGCTTCTTTAAGCTCCTCCATAATATCAAGCTCGCAGTCTACGGCGAGTTCGGATATAACTGCACAAACCGATGCGGGAAAAATCTCCTCAACGACCTTTTTCTTCTCCGAAACCGTTACCGTGGGGCTGCTCAGAATCTGATAAAGCTCTTTCGTTTTCAGCAGATCCTGCGCTTTTTCAATATCTGCAACGCTAACCTCTGACAAAAGCAGCTTTTTCACCAATTCATCTGTTTTGCGGATCATTCCTCTTCACTGCTTTCATTTAAAAATTCATCAAAGATGGCGCTGTTTTTCTCTGCGTCAACATTTGCGCCCACAACCTTTTCGGCAGCCTCAATGGCAAGCGACGCTATATTTTCCTTGGCGTTTCGCATTGCTTTTTCGTTTTCTGCGTCTATCTGCTTTTGAGCGTCCTCTTTCATTTTGACAACATCCTGCTGGGCGCGGTCAATGATCCTGCTGTATTCGGTCTTGGCGTTTTCACGCGCTTCGCCTAAAATACGCTCGGTTTCATCATCTGCGCCTTTGAGCCTGTCCTCATATTGCTTTTTCAGTTCAAGAGCCTGACTCTTCGCGTCATCAGCATCCTGAAACTGCTTGTTTATCATCTCTTTGCGCTTATTCATAACCTTTAAAATAGGCTTGAAAAGGAATCTCTTCATAAGCAGATAAAAAATTACCAGGTTTATAAGCGTAAAAAGAATATTCCAGTCAAATTTAAGCATGAACTGAGTTCCTTTCGCACTTATTACTTAACCATAAAGATTACAAGAATGCTGGCAACAAGGCCGTAAACAGCGGTTGCCTCTGCAAGGGCGCAACCCAGAATAAGGGTTGTTCTGATATCGCCGGCAGCCTCCGGCTGACGCGCAATGCCCTCAACAGCTTTACCTGTTGCTATACCGATTCCTATACCTGCTCCAAGACCTGCCAGTACCGCGATACCTGCTCCTATTGCTACTCCCATAATTCATTCTCCTTTTATTAGATAAGATTTTTTATTGCTTTATTCAACAGCCTCTTTAACATACATGGCTGTTAAGAACACAAAAATATAGGCTTGCAAAAAGCCGTCAAACAAATCAAAGTAAAAACTGAAAGCAAGCGAAATGCCCACCTTAAAGAACACGATGCTCTTGATAAGCTCCATTATAATAAAAGCGCCGATGACGTTTCCGAAAAGTCGCATACAAAGTGAAAGCGGCTTAATAACGATCTCAAGCACATTGATAGGCGCTACGATTCCGACCGGCTGCGCAAAGGATTTCAGATGCCCCTTTACGCCCTTTGCCCTTATGCCCGCGATTTCAACAAGCAATATGCTGGTGAGCGCCATAGCCGCTGTATCCTGCATGCTTTTCGTGGGCGGCTTAAAGCCAAGAATGCCTATCATGTTGCAGGCGCCTATAAATATCGCCGTGCTCATAAGCCACGGCATATACTTTACGCCTTCTTCCCCGAGTATGCCTTTGAAAAAGTTTGTCATCTTTTCCATGCACACCTCAAGAAGCTGCTGCCTTTTGCTGATTTCGCCCTCAACCTTCAGATTTCTGGTAAGGATAATTGCAAGAATGGTTAATGCCGCCATTATGATCCATGAAACAACAGTGGTCTCATCAACCGTTATATTCGTTCCGGGAATGGTGAAAACCGACTGGATCTCAAGCTGATCAAGCAATTCTTCCTTTAAATCCATTGTAACGGGCATTAAATCCATATACTCGCCTCCTGCTCATAATTTCACTCTGCATTATAGCACTTCTTTTCTATTTTGCAACAGTTTATTTGCAAATAAATTCTTTTGTATAAAATTTATTCTTATTTTTCGGCTATTTTTATCAAAATATTATATTTACATATGTAAGCGATTGGTTTATAATATCTTTGCTTAATTTTAATTAAATAATATATATTGAGGAGTTATTATGGCAAAAGAGCAAAAAAAGATGGTGGACGACATCACCTCTATGGACGAGGATTTTGCGAAATGGTACACCGATATTTGCAAAAAGGCGGAGCTGATTGAGTACACAAGCGTAAAAGGCTGTATGGTTATCCGCCCCTACGGTTACGCCATATGGGAAAATATTCAGAGAATACTTGACGGAATGTTCAAGGAAACCGGGCACGAGAACGTGTGCATGCCTATGTTTATACCCGAAAGCCTTTTGCAAAAGGAAAAAGACCATGTTGAAGGTTTTGCGCCGGAATGCGCCTGGGTAACAATGGGCGGCAGCGAGCAGCTTGAAGAGCGCCTTTGCATTCGCCCTACTTCCGAAACGCTATTTTGCGAGCATTTTAAAAATATAGTTCATTCCTACAGAGATCTTCCCAAGCTTTACAATCAGTGGGTTTCGGTTGTGCGCTGGGAAAAAACGACCAGACCGTTCCTGCGTTCCAGAGAATTTTTGTGGCAGGAAGGCCACACGCTGCACGCTACTGCCGAAGAGGCTATTGAGGAAACCGAAAGAATGCTCGGCATTTACACAGAATTCTGCCAAAAGTATCTTGCCATGCCCGTTGTTCAGGGTATGAAAACAGACAGCGATAAGTTTGCCGGCGCGGAGCGCACATACTGTATTGAAGCGCTTATGCACGACGGTAAGGCGCTTCAGGCAGGCACCTCCCATTATTTCGGAGACGGTTTCGCGAAGGCGTTTGACATTCAGTTTGCGGATAAGGAAAACAAGCTTTGCTATCCGTTCCAGACCTCTTGGGGCATGACGACACGCCTTATCGGCGCTATCATTATGACCCACGGCGACAACAACGGTCTTGTTCTGCCGCCTGCCGTTGCCCCCATACAGGTTATGGTGATTCCGATTGCGCAGCACAAGGAAAGCGTGCTTGAAAAAGCCAATGCGGTCTGCGCCAGACTGAAAAAGATCTGCCGCGCGGGCATTGACGCTTCCGAAAATTCACCCGGCTGGAAATTTGCCGAATATGAAATGAAAGGCGTTCCGCTCAGGGTAGAGATCGGACCCAAGGATATAGAAAAAAATCAGTGCGTTATCGTTACGCGCCACAACAGGGAAAAAACTTTCGTTTCGCTTGACGAGCTTGAGCAGATCATTCCGCAAAAGCTTGAAGAGGTGCGCAGCGGCCTTTATGAGGCTGCCCTTGAAAACAGGGAAAGACGCACATACGTCTGCAAAACAATGGATGAGATTACCAAAGTGCTTGAGGAAAACGGAGACGGTTTTGTTAAGGCAATGTGGTGCGGAGACGAAGCATGTGAGGATAAGGTCAAAGAAATCACCGGCGTCGGCTCCAGATGCATACCGAAAGAGCAGGAGCATATTGCAGACACCTGTGTCTGCTGCGGAAAGCCTGCTAAGAAAATGCTCTATTGGGGCAAAGCGTATTAATATTATTAAGGTATAAAATATTTGATATAGATTTACGGAGGTAATCATATGGCAGTATTGGTAACGGGTGGAGCCGGATACATCGGCAGCCACACCTGCGTTGAACTTCTCAATGCGGGGCAGGACGTAGTTATCATCGATAACTTCTATAATTGCAAAAAATCCAGTCTGGACAGAATAAGAGCACTGGTAAACAAAGATTTCAAATTTTATGAGTGCGATATCAGAGACAGGGAAACGCTTGATTCCGTTTTTAAAAAAGAAAAGATTGATTCCGTTATCCATTTTGCCGGTCTCAAAGCAGTAGGTGAAAGCGTTCATAAGCCTCTTGAGTATTTTGACAACAACGTAAACGGTACGCTTGTGCTGCTTGACGTTATGCGTAACAACGGCTGCAAGAAGATCGTTTTCTCCTCCTCGGCAACGGTTTACGGAATGAACAATGTTTCTCCGCTCACCGAGGATATGGAAGTCGGCGGCGTTACAAACCCCTACGGACGTACGAAATATATGATAGAGTGCATACTCAAGGACCTCTATGTTTCAGACAACAGCTGGTCCATCTGCCTGCTTCGCTACTTCAACCCCATCGGCGCGCACAAGAGCGGCACTATGGGCGAGGATCCCAACGGTATCCCCAACAACCTTATGCCGTATATCACTCAGGTTGCGATCGGAAAGCGCGAATACCTGAACGTGTGGGGCAATGATTATGACACGCCGGACGGAACGGGAGTACGTGATTACATTCATGTTGTGGACCTTGCGCTCGGTCACTTGAAGGCGGTTGAAAAGGTGGAGAGCGGCAGCGGACTGTTCATATACAACCTCGGAACCGGCAAAGGATACAGCGTGCTGGACGTTGTTAAGGCATTTGAAAAGGCTTCCGGCGTTGAAATTCCTTACAAAATAGGCCCTCGCCGTGAGGGTGACATAGCAACCTGCTATTCAGACCCCGGCAAAGCATACAGCGAACTCGGCTGGAAAGCGGAAAGAGATATTGAGGAAATGTGCGAGGACAGCTGGCGCTGGCAAAAGCAGAATCCGAACGGCTATCCTGACTGAAGTTCCGATGACCGGCACAGTTGGTTTATGAAAACATTTGAAAAATTAAAACATAAAACGATAAAATTTTGCAAATGGATATGGAGCGAGTGCAAGGACTGGCGCACGCTTGTGTTGCTGCTGATTGTTGTGGTTATCATGTATACGCCTGTGTGGGGCGGATACCTGCTGCATATACTATTCGGGATCAAGTGGGGTTCCGTTGTTGCAACGGCATATCTTGCTTTCTGGGCGGGTCCGTTTACGCCTTACTTTCCGCTTTGCATTGCAATCACATTCGGAATAAAGCGGCTGATAGAAAAGATCAAAGGCAAAAAGAATATGCAAACAGATGAACAAAAATCGCAAACCTTTGAATAAAAAGCGATACTTGCATAAAAGAAATAAAAACAATTGGGCATCGCTCCCTGCGGAAAGGCTGTGAAATCACAGCCTTTCTTTTTTATGGAATGAAAGCATTGAACCGAAAAGAGGATTGTTTACCCTGTTGGAATCTTTCGGACAAATAAAAAATCGGAGCCGCTCCATGAGGAGCAGCTCCTTTAAATTTTTAAAGAACAATTAGTCTTTAACGATTCTCTTTTTAAGGATGAACCAAACAGCAGCGCCGACTGCGATTGCAATTACAACAGTGAGAACGCCCATTCCCGCTACTTCAGCCGCACCTGTGTTCGGCAGGTTCGGATTGTTTACGGAAGGAAGCTTTCCGCCGTTATTGTTGTTATCGCCTGTGTTTGAGCCGCCGCCCGGATTTGAAGGATCGGTCGGATCTGTCGGATCACTCGGGTCCGGATCGGGACCGGGTGCGGGTTCGCCGCTTTCATCAGCAAATACTACGCTGATGGCTACATCTGTTACATTCTGGTTTGCTACGTCAGCTGAAGTAACTTCCGCACCGTTTACAGTGTATTCGTAAGCAGTCTTGCCTGCTGCTGCGGCAACAGCCTGACCGTTTACAGTGAGAGAATCGATCGTGTAGCCTGCGTCAGCAGTGATCGTGAAGGTCTTGGAATCAGCCTGCTTAACCTCTACCGTGCCTGCCGGGTCAATGGCACCGCCCTGGCCTGCGGCAGCTTCTACTCTCCAGATCTCATTGCCTGTCGGAACAGCGCCGATAAAAATGTTATCCAAAAGAAGTCCGTATCCGTCTATCTTGCCTGCGGCAACGATCGGATCAAGAACCTGCGCGATTACCGTGTTGATAAGGCTTGTAAGATTATCGGGAACAAGACCTACGATGAGATCTTTAAGAGCGGCATATGTGTCCGCGTCTGCAAGAGCTACATCATACAGCCAGTAGAATACGGTTGAGAAGCAGCTGTCTGCATCGCCTGTTCTGAGAAGTACATTCTCGTTATAGATCGTCTTGCTGGGAACAACACTGAGTGTTGCGCAGTTTGCAAGAGTGGTCCACGGCAGATCGCCGATGTTGAGAACAAGCTCTGTACCGTCACCGATCAAAGCGCCGATGTCGATTGAATCGGGGATCATATTGTTGATAGCAGCGGTTGAAAGGTCAAGACCGAGCGTGGTAAGATCAAGCAGCGGACCTTCACCGGCAAATGATGCTGCAAGTCCTTCAAGGGACACGATTTTACCCTGATCCGAAAGGACTTTCTGGATATAGGTATTGAGTCTGTCTCCGTCTACCACATAAGCAAGTCTCGGAAGAACATCTACAAGTGTGTTGACCGGGTCTGCGGCAAGCGGATCCACAATATTTGCGAACAGAGAATCTAAAATCGGTCTCAGGAATTCATCTGCGGCAACAGCGGCGCCGGATGTTTCCTTAACCTCATAATAATTCGCTTTGTACTCTTCTGTTGTGGGCAGATCGTTCAGACCGAGCTGCTCAAGCAGAGGAAGAAGGTTCTCATAGATACCGGCAGTGTAATCACCCTGATCGGTTATCTGATAATCAAACATTCTGAGACCGATATTGGCTGTAACCGTAAGGATGCCCATCGCCTTGAATGAGATCTGCGCATCTGGATCCAGTAACTGTGTTATCGGACGGATAACTGCAAGAAGAGCGTCTATAAATCCGTCTTTATCGCCGTCTGTGAAGCCCCAGTCCTCGGCTGTAAAGTCGATAGCGGCAATCTTATCCAGAATATTTGTGCCCTCCGGATCCTCATCCGTTACTTCCGCAGCATTGATCTTATCTACAACGCCCTTGAACTGCTCCTCGGGCAGAGAACCTGTGATGTATTCCGGAGTGATAACCCCGCTGATGATCTCGCCAATCGTTACAAGATCCTCAATGCTGGTCTCATTGTGAGAAAGCGTTGCATAAAGATCAAATATCATATTTACGATATCTGCTTTATAAAGGTTCTGAGAAAGGATATCTCCGATATTTACAAAACCGCCGAGAAGATTCTCAAGGCTGTCTATGAAATTCTGGATGCCGCCTTCCGTCCAAGCTACCTTGCTGTTTGTGGGACGAACGAAAGCAGTCGGCTGGAACGCCGCAAGCTCGTCTGAAAAATCAGTGGTATCCTTTATAGGAGCAACCATCTGAACGAACTTACTCAAAGTTTCCTCCGGGATAGCAGCCTTGTTATCGGAGCTAAGCTGAGCATACAGGCTCTTTGCTTCGGTAATGTTCTCATCGGTAAGCGCGTCCATATCAATGCCGTTTACATACTCGATAAAATCATTGAGAAGAGCTTCATTGATATAAGCATTCATCTCATCAAGCATAGCGGAACCTGTATAAGTAGAAACAGACGGGGAATTGTTGTATGCTTCTGTAGCGTCTGTTGATTCGTTCAATTCAATCGGAACATTGAAGGTTGCGGCAAGCACCAGTGTTGAATTGCTGAGAAGGTTGGAAGCCATGCCCTTAACAGATTCGTCAAGATTATTGTAAGCGTCCACCGTCGCTTTGATCTCGTCCAGATCTGCGCTTTCTCTGTCATTGATCAGAGCTGCGCCCGCGTCAACAACATCATTAACAACCTCTGTAATACCTTTATAATAAGGCTCATACAGTCCAAGAAGGAAATCGAGAGTTTTATCGGCTACCGCGACTCTGTCGCTGAGCGTAAGGTCATAATACTCCTGCCAAGCGGCAAGGTATGTGGCGCCGTTCTGATCCGCCTTCCAGGTACCTGTCTTATCACTGTAGCTCCACTGAATATAAGTGGACTTAGAAACGCTGGACGGGTTCTTGCCCGCTTCGGTCTCATTATCCTGAACAATATTGAACTCATAATTCACTATATTGCTGAACACAGTGCTTCTGGCACTGGTTCCTGTATTATAGAAATAGAAACCGTTCTGACCGCCTGAGGAAGCGGGATTCAGATAGTTTGCGAAATCTTGCTGCTCCGCGCTCATACCGACAAGCGTCTCAGCCCAAGTCTCGTAAGCCTCTATAGCCTCTGTGTTGTCTTTCCAGTTTGTGGAACCGGAGATCGCGGAACCGTTATATGTTTTCGCGTAAAACGCTTTGAAAACATCGTATACTTCCACATAGGTTTCCGGCAGTTCACCTACAACCGCCTCAATGTCGGCAAGGTGATTGATTGTGGTGTCAATGTACTGAGCAGTGCTGGCGCTGCCCTCATTGAGATCTCTTGCAACGGATTGAACCACATAATAAAGAAGGAAGCCGTAATAAGCTCTGTCAAGCTCAAGCTTCTGTTCTTCCGACAACGCCTTTACTTTTGAAGTGGCAGCGTTGTAATCCGCTACAGCCTGCTCATGTCTTTCCTGATTGCTGGTATTAAACAGATATGTTCTGTTATCATAAAACGCTGAAATACTTGTTTCAGCATCTGTAACAGCCGTATCTTCCGTTGTGCCTTCATCAGCGGCTATAGCATAGAAGCCGACCGTGAATGTGGAAAGCACCATAACTACCGCGAGAAAAACGCTGAGCAGCTTTTTGCTTTTTGTCATCAAAATCTCTCCTTTTTTGATAGTTTCGCTTTCGGCCAAAAAACAGACCGTTTGCAAACTTAATTATATAATTACTAATTTATAATGTCAAGTATTTAACGATTATCCGTGTTTTATATTCATGAATTTGTTATAAATAGACATTATCCGTCTTCCTTATTTGTGTATTTTTTACAAATTTTCACTGTATCGGAAAATATAAGAATTTTTTATAAACACAGACTGTTATATAAATATTTGTCTGAAATCCATATAAAAAAAAGAAAAAATAATGCAAATAAAAGAAATTTTTTAATCAATACTCCGCCTTGTACTTTTTTCCTATACAAAAAGTATTGACATTATAACAGAATTAAACCTCCGCTGTGCACAACGGAGGTTCTTGATATCTAAGAGTGTATTCACAATATAATTGCGATTCGTTCATATTTTATCCTTGAATAGCAGTATCAAAATGATATCAACAACAAAAAGACAGAGCGCTATGATACCGCCGATAAGCGCTTTATTCGCTTTGCGCTCCTGCTGCGGTGTAAGCTGCGCCTTTTTTTGCTTCATAACAATGGGCACGGCAATACCCATAGCGCCGAACGCAGGACAAATTCCGATCGTGCATATACCTATTATAGACATAGTGAACGCAAAGGACAAAAGCTTTTCAACAGGATCGGTATTTTTTTTATCTTTCATATGTATCACTCCCGATGATCCCGTATTTTTCAACAACACGGTTTATCTTTTTTATAAAAGTCTCTCCGAACAGGAACAAAAATATTGCCGTCGCCGCGCCGAATATTGCCGAAAACGGCGCGCCCGCGGCATAAACAGCAGCTATGCCTTTCAGAGTATAATCACTCAGCATTGCCAAAACGGAGCTGAGATCGGCGATGATGCCGTAAAGCCCAAAGGAAAGCACAAACCCGACAGAAGCAAGCTGCCACCGGCCCGGCTTCAGCTTTGAAAAGACAAGTCCGGCTGCAAAGCCGACAGCCCCGAGCGCGACCATCTGGAACGGAGTCCACATACCCTGCCCGAACAGAAAGTTGGAAACGAAAGCAGACATTGCGCCGATGATATATCCGCGCTGCGGACCGAGGCACACGGCGGAAACAATCACCACCGCCGCAATGGGCTTAAACTGGGGCACAAGATAAAACACAGCCCTTGAGACCACGGCAAGCGCGATCAGCACGGCAACGAGCGCAACCTCCCGTGCCGGCGGAGCCGATCTTTCATAGCTTATAAAAAACGGCAGAAGCGAAAGCACAAGGAGAATTGCCGCGGCAAGATAATAAGACGCCGACTGCGCAAAAAACAACTGCCACACGGCAACAAACACGAGAGACACTGCCATAAATATTAAAAAAACAAGATTCGCGCCGCGTTTCACTTCACCGCCTCCGCATCATCCACAGAAACGATTCTGCCGCCGCTCATGGCGGACAGCGACGTGGTGTAAACATCCAGCGAGGCAAAAAAGCGCCTGCGTGTATCCGCCGCGGCTATGCCGCCGTTAAACAGGAACGCCGCATGATCCGCATACCTGCCGGCGAACTCCAGATCATGTGTTGCAGCCACAACCGTTTTGCCCTGAGCGCACCACTGCCGCAGCATCTGCGCGAACTGCGCGCGGAACACTGCGTCCGTGCCCTTTGTAGGCTCGTCCAAAAGCAAAATATCCGCGCCCGAAGCAACAGCCTTGGCAAGCGCAAGGCGCTGCGCCTCTCCGCCGCTGAGATCAAACGGATTTCTGTTTTTAAGCGTTTCAAGCCCGAAGCTTTGCAGAAGCTCTTCGCTCTGAACCTCCTGCCCAACAGTATCACACAGAAAAAGAGAATACACATTCTGCGGCATGTAGACCGTTTTATCATTTGCTTTTACCCTGCCGCCGTACGGCTTCAACAAACCTGCAAGGCATTTGAGCAAGGTGGTTTTGCCGCTGCCGTTGGCGCCGACGATCATATTGATTTTACCGCTTTCGGCTTTATAGTCAAGTCCGAAAAGCACATCGGGCGCGCCTTTTTGATAAGCAAAGGCAAGTCCTTTTGCCTTGATTGCAAATTTTTTTGGCTCGCCTTCCGTAAAGCTTTTTTCCTTTACAGATAGAATTTCCCTGCGCGCAGCGGCAAAATCAAGCGTTCGGCTTTTTAAAAGCAGCGTATATGGCGGCAGCATCAGCGCCATATCTTTTTTTGAATCTGCAAGATAACCGGCGAAATCCGCCGGCATGCCGCAGAATGAAGCCGAGCCGTTTTCAAGAAAAACGACTCTGTCCGCATTGCCGAGCAGGTCGCAGGTATGCTCACATATAAGAACGGTTACGCCGCGCTCCTTATTGAGCCGCAGCACGGCATTTCTGAAATTCTGAGCCGAAACGGGGTCAAGCTGCGAACAAGGCTCGTCCAGCAGCAGTATATCCGGCTTTGCCGAAGCGGCGCAGGCAAGCGCGAGAAGCTGTTTCACACCGCCGGACAGATTTTCGGTCTTTTCGTTTATGTATTTATTCAGGTTAAAATAGCTTGCGGTCTCTGCGATTCGCAGGGAGATCTCGCTTCGGTTCATATCACTGTTCTGAAGCGCAAAAGCAAGCTCGCCGAAAACCGTGTCCGTAATCAGATTGCTCTCCACGTTCTGACCGACAAAACCTGTTTTCCGTGTATCCATACGGATCTCACCGCCGAGTTTGCCGAACGGCGCAATCTCCTTTTTGAGCAGGCGCAGCAGCGTGCTTTTACCGCTGCCCGACCTGCCGCAGAGCAGGATAAACTCTCCGCTTTCAACGAATAGGTTTATATCCGCAAGCGCAGGTCCGTCCTCTCCGGGATAGGTAAAGCTTAAATTTTTGACTTCAAGAATCGCCATTTAACGTCCTCCGCCAAATCAATCACGAGCGGCAGCACACACAATACTGCCCAAAGGATCAGCGCCGGAGCGCTGAAAGCCGCAACATCAAGTGTTTGCGTATAGCTGAACTGAAAGCGGCCTGAAACATACGCCGCCGCCTGCGCTATAAAAAGAATTATGAAAACGCCGGTCAGCACGGCGTCCGCGGCTCTGAAAACATACGGCGAATAATGGCGCCTTTTATTTTTGCCGAATCCGCGCGCACGCATCGTATCCGCCGTTTCTATGCTGCGCTCAAGACTTATGGAAACGAGCGCCGAAAAGCGCCGCAAAGTATTTTTCAGCCCCTTTGTTTCATTCCCAAGCCCCTGCTGACCTTCTTTGAGCTCACGCGCCGTTTGATTCATCAGCGGCACAAACCGCAGCACCATGGAAAAAAGGAGCACAAGATTCGGCGCGAAGCCGCCGAAAAGCGCTGTAAACTTATCGCTTGTTATGACTTCACTGTACGCCGAAAACCACACGATAACCGCCGCAAGCATAACGCCCGTGCACGCGCCGTAAGCGAGCGCCTCCAGTGAAAAATGAGTTGAGCCGACCGAGAAAAGCACGGTCGCGCCGTATCTGCAAAACAGCATGTTCAAAACCGCCACAAGCAGGATCAGCGGCAGGGTGAATCGCAGGAGCGACAGAAGCCGCCTGCCGCCGCAAAGCCGCAGATAATAAAGAAGCGCCGCAGCAAAGGAGACGGCAAGATGATACGGATTTAGAAAAACAAGCGTTATGATGATTTCAAAAACAAAAAAAAGGAAGCAGACAGCAGGATGAACTTTAGAAAATCTATCCATATCCGCCCCTCCAAGTTTCTCCTTAATTCTATTAGACGCCTAAAACAGAGGCATCTGTGCAAATCGTTTTAATACTCAATTCCGCGGCGTGCCGCCGTGCCCGAATCAAACGGGTGGCGTTCCTTTACCATACGGGTGATATAATCCGCCCTCTCAAAAAGGTAATCTCGCCTGACATGCCCGGTTATAACATACTCCCTGTCCGCGCTGAAAGTGAGCGACCTTTCAAGATCTTCCCCGAGCAAAGTCAGCACATCCAGAAATTCATCCAGCACGATCACATCGGCGCTGTTGTCAAAAGCGTCCTTCACCGCGCTTTCCGCCCATAAAGCATAGCTTTTCTTTTCCGCATCGCTCATGTTAAACAGGAACGGCAGCTTTGCCGGATTTTCGTAAAACGCAATCTCACATTCGGCAAGCCTTTCGGATGAGGAATTATCCTTTAAAAAGGAATAAAACGCAACCTTTTTGCCTGCTCCGCAGGCACGCAGCGCAAGACCGAGCGCCGCTGTGGTCTTGCCCTTGCCGTCTCCGTAATAAATATGGATCATCTGATTCTGACATCCTGTTTGGTCTGAAATCTGTAACCGTACTGGTCAAGAATATGCATTTTATTGAGCGCGATCATCGTGCCCTTTGACACACAAAGCTCCGCGCGGGGAGCAATCGTCACATCAAGCTCCAGCGCCTCGGAAAACATTTTGTCGATTCCGTAAAGCTCCGAACAGCCGCCGGTCAGGATAACGCCGTCGTTCGCGATATCCGCCACGAGCTGCGGAGTGGTGCGCTCAAACAAGACCTGCGCGGCGTTTGTAAGCTGCTCAAGCAGCGGTTTTAAGCATTCGTATATCTCATTTCCGCTGATCTCAACGGCGCAGGGCATGCCGGAAAACATATCCCTGCCCTTTGCGCGCATATTGACATCCTCTTCCCTCGGCACAGCGCCGCCGACACGGTTTTTGATCTCCTCCGCCATACGCTTGCCGATGAGCACACCGTATTTTTCTCGCATATAGCGTGTTATCTCTTCATCAAAGCTGTTTCCGGCAACACGCAGGGTATCCGTCTGGCTCATGCTGCCCTGACTGATAACCGCCATATCGGTGGTGCCGCCGCCGATGTCAATCACAAAAGCGCCTGTGGGCTGGAGCGGGTCGATACCTGCTCCGAACGCGGCGCAGAGCGGCTCTTCTATCAAGCAGACAGACCTTGCACCCGCCGTGATAATAACCGAAATGAGTGTGCGCCTTTCCACATCCGTCGCAAGGGCGGAGACCGCCGCCACAACACGCGGCTTGAATATGCTTTTTTTGATGATTTTATTTATGAAGAACTGCACCATGCGGCAGGCGATATTATAATTCGTGATCGCGCCGCCCACTATGGGCTGGATAACGGATACGCCGCTCGGCTCCCTGCCCTCAAGATAATATGCGCGTCTGCCGGCGTAGAGTATCTTTTCCGTCTGCGTATCGTAAGCCACGTAGGACGGCTCATTCACCACAACGCCTTTGCCAGGCACGGAGATCACAATCGAGCTTGTTCCGAGGTCTATTCCCAAATCATATCCAAACATAAAAATGTCATTCCTTATATCAATATCGGATGTTGCACTGCCGCGCCCGATATAAATTTCTATATAAATGTTACTGTAAAAGGCTGTTGTTGTCAACCGTTAAAAAGTGAAGAAGCGCGCTGTATCGGCGGCTTTTTTTGTCGTTTTCCACCATTCGGCGCACTGCGCTCTCCTCGCCCACGAGCACGATGAGCTTTTTTGCCCTTGTAACGGCGGTGTAAAACAGATTTCTGTAAGCAAGCTTGGGCGGCGTGGCAAGCACGGGGATCACAACGCCGTCAAATTCCGAGCCCTGACTCTTATGCACAGTCATAGCATACGCAAGCTCAAGCTCTCCGATATTCTGAACGGAATACATCGCCTCGCGGTCGTCAAAACGCACGTTTATAATATCGTTTGCCCTGTCGATACGGGTCAGAATACCGATATCGCCGTTGAAAACGCCCATTCCGTTTTCATTCGATTTGAACCACGGAATATCGTAGTTGTTTTTCACCTGCATAACCTTGTCGCCCTCTCGCAGGGTGTAGCCTTTTGAAACGATTTCCCGTTTGCCTTTTTCGGGCGGATTCAGCTTTTTCTGAAGCATAATGTTGATTGTCTGCGCACCGAGCTCGCCTTTTTTGCCGGGACAGAGCACCTGAAGATCGGAAATCGGATCCATTCCATAGGCAGACGGCAGACGGCGCGTGATAAGATCCACGATTTTTCTGCCGGCATTGTACGGCGCAGTTTCACGCATCAGGAAAAAATCGGAATCTGCCGAATTTTCATCCAGAACAGGCATTTCGCCCTTAACAACACGGTGGGCGTTTGTAACGATCAGGCTCTGTATTGCCTGGCGGAAGATCTTGTCAAGCTGAACAACGGGAATCAGACCGCTCTTGATCAGATCGCCGAGCACATTGCCCGCACCGACGGGAGGAAGCTGATCTTTATCCCCCACCATAATCAGGCGCGCATGCAGCGGCAGCGCCTCAAGCAGGGAATCAAAAAGGAAAATATCCACCATGGAAAGCTCGTCAACGATAACGGCGTCCACATCAAGCGGATTTTTACGGTTGTGCACAAAAACAGGAAGATCGGAACCGTCCCGGTACTCCACCTCAAGCAGGCGGTGTATCGTTTTCGCCTCACATCCCGTAAGCTCTGTCATACGCTTTGCCGCTCTGCCGGTCGGTGCCGCAAGCGCCACATCGAGCCCCCTGTTTTTCATAAGGGTGATAATGCCTTTAACGGTAGTCGTTTTACCTGTTCCCGGTCCGCCGGTGAGTATGAGCAAACCTTTATTTACGGCAATCTCAATGGCTTCGCGCTGTTTTAAATCAAACTCAATGCCGTTCGCCTTTTCAAATGCATAGATCTCGCCCGGCGATATCTCGGTCTGCTGCGGCGGATAACCGACTGACGCCTTTATCCGCTGCGCAATCTCCGCTTCGGCATTATATGCCGAAGGTGTGAACAGAAAATCTCTGCCGTCTATCTCCTCACGGAAAAGCTGATTGCAGCTCAGCGCGTCATCAACAGCAATCTCAGCAACATCCTCCGGGCAGGAAAGATAGCTGCATGCTGTTTTTATGACCGAATTTCGCGGCAGGCAGGTGTGCCCGTTTGCAATATTATGCTCCACAATGTGAACGGCAAGAGACTGTGCGCGCAGATCCTGCGAAACAGGTGTCTCAAGCCCGTCCGTAATCTCCTCGGCACGCTCAAAGCTGTATATCCCTGCCGAAACAAAAGCGTAAGGATTCTCGTCAAACACCTCGGCAGCGTTTTCATGAAAAAACTTATAGGCATTGAATGCCTCTTTCTGAGTAAGTCCTTTTTTGGTAAGTTCGTTAATGGTCAACCGAGAAGCGAATTTCTCTTTAAAGCTTTTTTGTATCTCGCGCGCCTTCGGCTTGCTTATGCCTTTTATTGATGCAAGGCGGTTGACATCGTTTTCAATCACATCAAACGACTCCGCCCCGAACTGCTCAACGATCTTAACGGCTGTAGCCTCGCGCACGCCTTTGATGATGCCGCTTGAAAGATAGCGCAGGATTCCTGCGGCGTCCTGCGGCAGTGTTTCAGTCAGGGTCTCCGCTTTAAACTGTCTGCCGTAAGACGGATGAATACACCATCCACCGTATGCCTCGATCTGTGAACCGACGGCAAGCTGCGGAAAATGACCTACAACGGTAACGCCTTCATCACCGCTGAGTATTTCCATAACGGTATAGCCGTTTTCCTCGTTATAATATGTAATTTCCTCAACGGCTCCCTTAATATGCTCAAGCCCTTTTTCAATCATAGTATTCATCTCTCTTGCTTAAAGATTGTACCATACTTACGCACAAAAATAAAGGCAAAGCGCAAGCAATTTCACATGAAATTAAAAAAATTCCGCCCTATAACGAGTCTGAAAATATCAAAGAAATTACGATGTATGTAATGTTTGCAGCAATTAAAAAAATCAATTTTTCTTTAATTTTCAATTTAAACAACTGAATACTTAAAAGCAGCGATATTTTTTGCAAAAGCACAAAAAAAGAGCAGTCTTTCGACTGCTCTTAATGATTTGAGTTGATTACTCGTCTACTTCTGTTACAACGCCTGAACCAACGGTTCTGCCGCCTTCACGGATAGCGAAACGAAGACCCTTTTCGATAGCGATAGGAGTGATAAGCTCTACATCCATAAGAACGTTATCTCCGGGCATGCACATCTCTGTGCCCTCGGGAAGAGTGATAACGCCTGTAACGTCAGTTGTTCTGAAATAGAACTGGGGACGATAGTTGTTGAAGAACGGAGTATGACGGCCGCCTTCATCCTTTGTCAATACGTAAACCTGACCCTTGAACTTGGTGTGCGGATGAATGGAACCCGGCTTTGCAAGAACCTGACCTCTCTGGATCTCTGTTCTCTGAACACCACGAAGGAGTGCGCCTACGTTATCACCGGCCTGAGTGAAGTCAAGAGACTTACGGAACATCTCAAGACCTGTGCAGACAGTCTTTCTGATCTCTTCTTTGATACCAACGATTTCAACTTCCTCGTTGAGCTTAAGAACGCCACGCTCTACACGGCCTGTAGCAACAGTACCACGGCCTGTGATCGTCATAACGTCCTCAACAGGCATAAGGAACGGAAGATTCTCGTCACGCTCAGGAGTCGGGATATAGCTGTCAACAGCCTCAAGAAGCTCTCTGATGCAATCGCAAGCAGGATCGTCATTTGAAGCAGCGTTAAGAGCGTTAAGAGCGGAACCTCTGATGATCGGGATGTCATCGCCCGGGAATTCATACTCGCTGAGCGTATCACGAATCTCCATTTCAACAAGCTCAAGAAGCTCTTCATCGTCAACCTGATCAACCTTGTTCATGAATACAACGATGTAAGGAACGCCAACCTGACGGGCAAGAAGAAGGTGCTCTTTGGTCTGAGCCATAGGACCGTCTGTTGCAGCGATAACAAGGATAGCGCCGTCCATCTGAGCAGCACCGGTGATCATGTTCTTGATGTAGTCGGCATGTCCGGGGCAGTCAACGTGAGCATAGTGACGTGTTTCTGTCTCATACTCAACGTGTGCGGTGTTGATTGTGATACCACGCTCTCTCTCTTCGGGAGCCTTATCAATATCAGCATAGTCCTCGAACTTAGCGTGACCTTCGTTTGCAAGATACTTTGTAATAGCCGCCGTAAGAGTTGTTTTACCGTGGTCAACATGGCCGATCGTACCAATGTTTACGTGCGGTTTAGAGCGGTTAAATTTTTCTTTTGCCATTGGAATTTCCTCCTTAAAAAATTCAATAGTAAAATTGTTATGATTATTTTATCAAAGCACGAATAAAATATCAAGTGTTTTTAATAATTTTGTTGTTAATTAATCCTTTTTTACTCTGGTAGAGATAATTTCTTCGGAAATGGACTTCGGTACAGGCTCATAGCCGTCCGGCTCCATTGTATACTGACCGCGTCCCTGCGTCTTGGAACGAAGATCGTTTACATATCCGAACATCTCTGAAAGCGGAACGCGCGCGTTGATCTGCTTAGCGCCGGCTCTGTCTTCCATACCCTGGATCTGACCGCGGCGTGAGTTAAGATCTCCGATAACATCGCCCATGTAATCCTCGGGAACGATAACAGTAACCTTCATCATAGGCTCAAGGATGATCGGGTTTGCCTTCTTGGCAGCATCCTTGAATGCCATGGAACCTGCGATCTTGAAAGCCATTTCGGAGGAGTCAACCTCGTGATAAGATCCGTCGTAAAGCTCTACCTTGATATCAACCATCGGGTATCCTGCAAGAACACCGCTCTTCATAGCGCCCTGGATACCTGCGTCAACAGCGGGGATGTATTCCTTGGGAATCGCACCGCCGACAACGGAGTTGATGAATTCATAGCCCTTGCCGATACCGTTTTCGTCCACATTCGGTGACATACGGATCTTAACGTGGCCGTACTGACCCGAACCGCCTGACTGACGCTTATACTTCGTATCCGACATAGATTCTGCCTGAATGGTTTCTTTATAAGCAACCTGAGGAGCGCCGATATTCGCCTCTACCTTAAATTCACGGAGCATACGGTCAACAATGATCTCAAGGTGAAGCTCGCCCATTCCGGCGATGATCGTCTGACCGGTTTCCTCATCTGTATAAACCTTGAACGTGGGGTCTTCTTCAGCAAGCTTTGCAAGCGCAATGCCCATCTTTTCCTGACCCGCCTTCGTTTTCGGCTCAACCGCAACGCGGATAACGGGATCCGGGAAATTCATGGACTCAAGCACGATCGGATGATCCTCGTCACACAGGGTATCGCCCGTTGTGGTGTTCTTAAGACCTACGGCAGCTGCGATATCGCCGGCATAGACCTCTGTGATATCCTCTCTGTGGTTGGAGTGCATCTGAAGTATACGGCCCATTCTTTCTCTGTGGCCTTTAACGGAGTTATAGACCTGAGAACCGGCGGTAAGAGTGCCCGAATATACACGGAAATAGCAGATCTTACCGACAAACGGGTCTGTTGCAATCTTGAATGCGAGCGCTGAGAACGGCTCGCTGTCTGAAGAATGGCGATATTCTTCCTCATCCGTTTCCGGATTTACGCCCTTGATGGATTCAACGTCCGTCGGAGCGGGCATAAAATCAACGATAGCGTCAAGCAGGGGCTGAACACCCTTATTTCTGTAAGAAGTGCCGCAGGTGATCGGAACCATCTCGCACTTACAGGTGGCTTTTCTGATGGTTGCCTTAATCTCGTCAACAGTGAGTTCCTGACCGTCAAAATATTTTTCCATCAGTTCCTCATCCTGCTCCGCAACAGCCTCAAGGAGCTTTTCGCGGTATTCCTGAGCAAGCTCTTTCATATCATCCGGGATCTCTTCGCGGCGGACATCATTGCCCATGTCGTCATAATAGATCTCGGCGTCCATATTTACAAGGTCTACAATTCCCTTGAATGTGTCCTCGCTGCCGATAGGAAGCTGAATCGGAACAGCATTGCACTTAAATCTGTCTTTTACCATGTTCAAAACATTGTAAAAGTCCGCGCCCATAATATCCATTTTATTGACATAGATCATACGGGGAACATTATAGTCATCCGCCTGACGCCAAACGGTTTCGGACTGCGGCTCTACGCCGCCCTTTGCGCAAAGAACGGTAACAGAACCGTCCAGAACGCGAAGGGAACGCTGAACCTCTACAGTGAAATCAACGTGACCGGGAGTGTCTATAATATTTATCCTGTGATTTTTCCAAAAACAGGTTGTAGCGGCGGAGGTGATTGTGATACCTCTTTCCTGCTCCTGCGCCATCCAGTCCATCGTGGCAGCGCCGTCGTGGGTCTCGCCGATCTTATGATTTATTCCCGTATAATAAAGGATACGCTCGGTAGTTGTGGTTTTACCGGCATCAATGTGCGCCATAATACCAATATTTCTTGTTTTTTCAAGAGATACTTTTCTTGGCATAATATCCTCCTAACCTGATTATGGGATCAATATCTGAAATGAGCAAAAGCCTTGTTTGCCTCTGCCATCTTGTGCGTATCATCACACTTCTTAACTGCGCCGCCGGTTTTATTAACAGCGTCCATAATCTCCGCAGCAAGGCGTTCCTTCATAGTTCTTTCGGAACGCAGACGGGCGTAAGCCGTGATCCAGCGCAGACCGAGAGTCTGGCGTCTTTCAGGGCGAACCTCAAGCGGAACCTGATAGGTTGCGCCGCCGACACGGCGTGCCTTTACCTCAAGGGTGGGCATAACGTTTTCCATTGCGGCTTCAAAAGACTCAAGAGGATCGTTTCCTGTTTTTTCCTTAATGATGTCAAACGCACCGTAAACTATTTTCTGTGCAACACCCTTTTTTCCATCATACATGATATTGTTGATAAGACGCGTTACAAGCTTTGAGTTGTAAAGCGGATCGGGCAACACATCACGCTTAGCGATTTGGCCTCTTCTTGGCATCTTCGCTTCCCTCCTTCATAATTAATAATGAGTTCATAGGTACTCGGTTTTCCCGTGGAGTCAACAAGTAGGCTATACCGCATATACATATATAGATATAAAAGGTATAAACTATTGTTTTTCCGATTGGGTATGCTGCTTATTTCTTTGCAGCCTTGGGCCTTTTTGCACCGTACTTGGAACGACCCTGCATTCTGCCGTTTACGCCCTGTGTATCCAGAGTTCCGCGGATGATGTGGTAACGCACACCGGGAAGATCCTTAACACGGCCGCCGCGGACCATAACTACCGAGTGTTCCTGAAGGTTGTGACCTACGCCGGGGATGTAAGCCGAAACTTCCATTCCGTTTGTAAGACGAACACGGGCGATTTTACGAAGCGCGGAATTAGGCTTTTTCGGGGTAGCGGTCTTTACCGCAGTGCAAACGCCGCGCTTCTGGGGAGAGCAGTTATCGTTCATAACGTTTTTCTTTGTGTTCAGGCTCTTTAACAGTGCGGGCGCCTTGGCCTTTTTCTCAACAGACTTTCTGCCTGTTCTTACTAACTGGTTAAAGGTAGGCAATAGTTTATATCTCCTTTCTGCAATATTTATGCGCGGTTATGTGCGCATAAACCGGCGTTCATACACAGTAAAAACGCCCGTTTACACGCACATATTGAGGCAGGCAGAAAGCCCGCCTCAATATTTTGTGCATTTGTGCCAAAATAATAAAAATTATTTGTTGAATTTGCTGCTTTTGCTACTCACACAATTACCAAGTATATCACTCAGACATACTGTTTGTCAATAGCTTTTGCAATTGTTCCAGATTTAATATCTCCTCTGAACCCTCTGCCGAAAAATAGCTGGGCACAACATCCACATCACGGAACACATCCATACCCGTACCTGCCGGAACGAGCTTACCGATGATAACATTTTCCTTAAGACCGATAAGCGGATCGACCTTGCCCTTGATGGCTGCATCCGTAAGAACACGCGTGGTTTCCTGGAAGGAAGCGGCCGAAAGGAAGGAATCCGTAGCGAGAGACGCTTTCGTGATACCCATAAGAACAGGAATATAAGTTGCCTTTTTCAGGTCAGCCTCGCCTGCTTTGATCCTTTCGTCTATCTTGTCGTTTGCCTCGTCAACAGCGGAAACGTCCACCATTGTGCCTGCAACAAGGTCCGTATCTCCCGCGTCATCCACCGTGCATTTCTTAAGCATCTGGCGGACGATTACTTCGATGTGTTTATCGTTGATATCAACACCCTGTGTACGGTAAGCGAACTGAACTTCCTGAATCAGATAGTTGTAAACAGCCTCTTCGCCGAGAATCGCCAGCACATCGTGCGGATTCTTGGAGCCGTATGTGAGCTCCTGACCCTTTGTAACATACGCGCCCTCTGTGATCTCTTCGCGGATTCTGAAGCCGTAAGGCACAAGATATTTCTTTTCTTCCAGCGTTTCCTGATTGGTTACAACGATATGCTGCGTCTTTTTAACTTCTTCAAATCTTACAACGCCGTCAATTTCGGAAAGGATAGCGTACTGCTTCGGCTTTCTTGCCTCAAACAGCTCCTCAACACGGGGAAGACCCTGTGTGATATCCTCTCCGCCGGCGATACCGCCGGTGTGGAAGGTTCTCATCGTAAGCTGCGTACCCGGTTCACCGATCGACTGGGCGGCAATGATACCTACCGCTTCACCGACCTGAACAGGCTCGTTAAACGCAAGGTTTGAACCGTAGCACTTACGGCATACGCCGTGGCGTGATTTACATGTGATAAGAGAGCGAATCTTGACTTCGGTGATGCCTGCGGCAACAATGCTGTCCGCAACCTCTTTGGATATCATTTTATCCGGTGAGGCAAGCACTTCGCCCGTTTCGGGATGCCTTACCTCGTCAAGCGGGAATCTGCCCACAAGGCGCTCATTGAGTGATTCAAGCTCACGGTTGCCGTCCATAATGGCTTTAAC
Organism: uncultured Oscillospiraceae bacterium; assembly: GCA_900539845.1. Taxonomy (GTDB): domain Bacteria; phylum Bacillota; class Clostridia; order Oscillospirales; family Acutalibacteraceae; genus Eubacterium_R; species Eubacterium_R faecavium. Next base: position 169,976 of record UQDP01000002.1, read on the forward strand.
AACGATACCGTCATGGCAGCCGCAGTCATCGTCACGAATAATAACATCCTGCGAAACGTCTACAAGTCTTCTGGTAAGGTAACCCGAGTCAGCCGTACGCAGCGCCGTATCGGCAAGACCTTTACGCGCGCCTCTTGAGGAGATGAAGTATTCAAGAATATTGAGTCCTTCACGGTAATTTGCGCGGATCGGGATCTCGATCGTTTTACCGGCCGTGTTTGCGATAAGTCCGCGCATACCTGCAAGCTGACGGAGCTGCGCCGTGCTGCCGCGGGCGCCTGAGTCTACCATCATGTGGATCGGGTTATGCGTGCCGTCAAAATTGGAGGTCAGTTCGTTCGTAACCTTATTTGTGCAGTCCTCCCACGCTCTGATAACAGCAGCTGAACGCTCGTCATTGGTGATAAGACCGTAGTTGTAGTTCATGGTGATCTCATCGACCTTCTTTTCCGCTTCGTCAAGGAAGGTCTTTTTCGCCTCAGGTATAAGCGCATCGCAAACGGCAACGGTGGTGCCGGATACAGTTGAATACTTATAACCCTGGGCCTTTATGGCGTCAAGCGCGACAGACGCGACGGAAACGCCGTGAACGGAGATCAATTTATCAACGATTTTGCCGAGTTCGCCTTTCTTTACAACGAAGTCGATCTCCGGCTTGAATTCCATCTCAGGATCACAACGGTCTACAAAACCGAGATCCTGCGGAATGGGATTGTTGAATATAACTCTGCCTATCGTGGTTATGATGACCTTACTCTTTACCCCGTTTTCCGTTTCCTTTGATACACGGATCCTTGCAGGGGAATGCATACCAAGAGAGCCCTCCTGATAAGCCATCATAGCCTCATCTTTATCTCTGTAAATATTATAGGTTTTATAAATAGAGAATTCGGAAACAAGCTCGGAATCCACATCCGCACAAAGGAACTGTGCATCTGTGTATTTGCCGTTGATTCTTGCTTTCACCTCTTCAAAGGAAATCTCCTTTGTTCTCTCCTCGTCTTCAAAAAAACGCGGCTGACCGGGTTCGCCCTCTTTTATCATTGTGAGATAATAAGAACCTATGACCATATCCTGTGTGGGAACGGTTACCGGCTTACCGTCTGACGGCTTGAGCAAATTGTTTGCGGCAAGCATAAGAAGCCTTGCCTCCGCCTGAGCTTCAGCCGAGAGCGGAACATGGACAGCCATCTGGTCACCGTCGAAGTCAGCGTTAAACGCCGTACAAGCGAGGGGATGAAGCTTAATCGCCCTGCCCTCTACAAGCACCGGCTCAAACGCCTGAATACCAAGGCGGTGAAGCGTGGGAGCACGGTTGAGCATTACGGGGTGATCCTTGATAACTACCTCAAGCGCATCCCATACTGCGGGATCCTGTGCTCTTTCCACTTTCTTTCTTGCCGACTTTATATTGGAAGCCGCGCCTGTTGCAACAAGGCGTTTCATAACGAAAGGCTTGAACAGCTCGATCGCCATTTCCTTGGGAAGTCCGCACTGGTGCATTTTAAGCTCCGGGCCTACTACGATAACGGAACGTCCCGAATAGTCAACACGTTTACCGAGCAGGTTCTGACGGAAACGTCCCTGTTTACCCTTGAGCATATCGGAAAGGGATTTGAGCGGACGGTTGCTCGGACCCGTGACGGGTCTGCCGCGTCTGCCGTTGTCAATAAGCGCGTCTACGGCTTCTTGAAGCATTCTCTTTTCATTTCTGACGATGATATCCGGCGCGCCGAGTTCAAGGAGTCTCTTAAGGCGGTTATTTCTGTTGATTACTCTTCTGTAAAGGTCATTAAGGTCAGATGTTGCAAACCTGCCGCCGTCAAGCTGAACCATAGGTCTGATATCGGGCGGGATTACGGGGATAACATCCAGTATCATCCATTCAAGCTTGTTGCCGCTCTTATAGAAAGCGTCAACCACATCCAGCCTTTTCAGAAGACGTACTCTCTTCTGACCCGTTGCGGTCTCAAGCTCTTCGGTCAGCTCGTTTCTGAGCTGCTCAACATCAATATCCTGAAGAAGCTTCTTGATCGCCTCAGCGCCCATTCCTGCTTCAAAATCGTCCTCATAGCGCTCGCGCATCTCGGCATATTCCTTTTCGTTGAGGATCTGCATCTTCTCAAGCGGGGTATCGCCGGGATCGGTTACGATATAAAGCGCGAAATAAAGCACCTTTTCCAGATAGCGGGGGCTGATATCAAGCACAAGGCCGAGACGGCTGGGTATCCCTTTAAAATACCATATATGGGAGACCGAAGCAGCGAGTTCTATATGACCCATACGCTCACGCCTTACTTTTGAACGTGTGATCTCAACGCCGCAGCGCTCGCAGACCTTGCCCTTATAACGGATTCTTTTATATTTTCCGCAGTGACACTCCCAGTCCTTAGTGGGTCCGAAGATTCTTTCACAGTAAAGTCCGTCCTTTTCGGGCTTGAGCGTTCTGTAATTTATTGTTTCCGGCTTCGTTACCTCGCCGTAAGACCATTTACGTATCTGTTCCGGGGAGGCAAGACCGATTCTTATTGAACTGAATTCATTCTGATTTTCCATGTGGAAGCACTCCTTTATATATAATGTAATACGGATTTCGGTCTGTATGGATTATTCGTCATAATCATCGTCGCCGGAATCGGTGAAAAGATCATCCATATCCGGGTCCTGACCTGCTTCCTCGCCGTTCTCATCAGGATTTTCAAGAGTATATCCTTCGCTGTTCGCGTCAAAATCATTTACCTGAGAGAAAGCGTTTTCATCTATCGGCTGAATCTCCGTGCCGTCGTCGATATCCTGCTTGAGTTCAACCTCGTTGCCGTCTCTGTCATACAGACGGGTATCAAGACCGAGCGCCTGAAGTTCCTTGAAAAGAACCTTGAAAGATTCCGGTGTGCCGGCAGGCGGAATATTCTCGCCTTTAACGATCGCCTCGTAAGTCTTTACACGTCCCGTAACATCATCCGACTTAACAGTGATGATCTCCTGAAGCGTGTAAGCAGCGCCGTAAGCCTCCAGCGCCCAGACTTCCATTTCACCGAAACGCTGACCGCCGAACTGCGCTTTACCGCCGAGCGGCTGCTGGGTTACCATGCTGTACGGTCCTGTGGAACGGGCATGGATCTTATCGTCAACAAGATGATGCAGTTTAAGATAGTACATATATCCGACTGTGATCGGATTATCGAATTTTTCACCTGTTCTGCCGTCTGTAAGGATCGTTTTACCGTCTTCGGAAAGTCCTGCAAGACGCAGACATTCGCGTATATCATCCTCGTGAGCGCCGTCAAATACCGGCGTGCACATCTTCCAGCCGAGCGCCTTTGCGGCGTAGCCGAGATGCACTTCAAGCACCTGACCGATATTCATACGTGAAGGTACGCCCAGAGGGTTAAGAACGATATCGAGCGGTCTTCCGTCCGGCAGGAACGGCATGTCTTCCTGAGGAAGAACACGGGAAACAACGCCCTTGTTTCCGTGGCGGCCCGCCATCTTATCGCCGACCTGAATCTTTCTCTTCTGCGCGATATAAACGCGTACGACCTTGTTTACACCGGGGCTGAGTTCATCACAGTTGGCTCTTGTGAACACCTTAACGTCAACAACGATACCATACTCACCGTGAGGAACACGCATGGAAGTATCTCTGACTTCTCTTGCCTTTTCGCCGAATATGGCGCGCAGCAGTCTTTCCTCTGCCGTCAGCTCTGTTTCACCTTTCGGCGTTACTTTTCCGACAAGGATATCGCCGCTGTGAACCTCTGCGCCTATACGAATGATACCGTCCTCATCAAGATCTCTGAGCGCGTCCTCGCCGACATTGGGAATATCGCGGGTAATATCCTCGGGACCGAGTTTTGTGTCACGCGCTTCAACATCGTGCTCCTCGATATGGATAGAGGTATAGACGTCATCGCGCACCATTTTTTCATTTATAAGAACAGCGTCCTCGTAGTTATAACCCTCCCAAGTCATAAATCCTATGAGAGCGTTTTTACCGAGCGCTACTTCGCCGTTGCTCGTTGCAGGACCATCCGCAATGACCTGACCTGCTTCAACTTTCTGGCGAATCGAAACGATTGGACGCTGGTTTATGCAGGTTCCCTGGTTTGAACCGCTGAACTTAACAAGCTCATATCTGTCCACATCGCCTTTTTTGACCGTTATCTCTATTGAATCGGCGTCAACAGCCGTAACGGTACCGCCGCGCTTCGCGATAACAACAACACCTGAATCGTAAGCGGCCTTGTACTCCATACCCGTGCCGACAATGGGAGCCTCCGTTTTAAGGAGCGGAACTGCCTGTCTCTGCATGTTAGCACCCATAAGCGCACGGTTCGCGTCGTCATTCTCAAGGAACGGGATCATCGCTGTGGCAACGGAAACAACCATCTTAGGTGAAACGTCCATAAAATCGACTCTTTCCGGCTCACAAGTGATAAACTCATCTCTGTGGCGGCAGGTTACACGCCTGTTTAAAAATCTTCCGTTTTCATCGAGCGGCTCATTCGCCTGAGCAACTATGAAATTATCCTCAACATCAGCCGTCATATAAACGACTTCAGAGGTTACAACTCCTGTTTCCTTATCCACCTTGCGGTACGGAGCCTCGATAAAGCCGTACTCGTTCAAACGGCTGTAGCAGGCAAGATAGGAGATAAGTCCGATATTGGGACCTTCGGGGGTCTCGATCGGGCACATTCTGCCGTAGTGCGTATAGTGAACGTCACGAACCTCAAATCCGGCTCTGTCCCTTGAAAGACCGCCGGGGCCGAGCGCCGAGAGCCTTCTTTTATGAGTGAGCTCGGCAAGCGGATTATTCTGATCCATAAACTGCGAAAGCGGAGAGGAACCGAAAAATTCCTTAACGGCAGCAACAACAGGGCGGATATTAATAAGCGCCTGAGGCGTGATCGCCTCATCGTCATCCTGCACCTGAAGCGTCATTCTTTCGCGGATCACTCTTTCCATTCTGGAAAAGCCGATCCTGATCTGATTCTGGAGCAGCTCTCCGACCGCTCTGATGCGGCGGTTGCCGAGATGGTCTATATCATCGGTGGTGCCTACGCCATGGGCAAGATTGATGAGGTAGGATACCGTTGCGAAAATATCGTCTGTTATAATATGTTTCGGAATGAGATCGTCAATATGAAGCCGGATCTCCTCCTTGAGTGCCTCTTCGTCATCGCCGCATTTTTCGAGAAGCTCGGAAAGCACTCTGTAAGATACCTTTTCATTTACGCCGTAAGGTTTGCAGTCGAAATCAACATACTTGTAAATATCCACCATGCCGTTGGAAACGATCTTAATCTCTTTGCCTTCAACGTCAATAAACGCGTTCATAACGCCGGCGTTTTCGATCTCTACGGCTCTTTCTTTATCTATCTTCTCTCCCGCGTCCGCAAGGAATTCACCCTGGGGAGAAATGATAGGCTGCGTGAGCGTCTGATCGGTCAGTCTGTCGCTAAGGGAAAGCTTTTTATTGTACTTGTATCTTCCCACTCTGGAAAGGTCATATCTGTGCGCGTCAAAGAACAGTCCGTCAAGATGCACCTGCGCCGTTTCAAGCGTGGGCGGCTCGCCGGGGCGGAGCTTCTTGTATACTTCAAGCAGCGCCTCTTCCGTGTTCTTGGTGGTGTCTTTTTCAATCGTGGCTTCGATTCTTTCATCATTGCCGAAGAACTCCCTGATCTGATCATCCGAACCGAGACCGAGCGCTCTGAGGAATGTTGTGATGAAAATCTTTCTGTTTTTATCGATTCTTACATAAAACAGATCGTTCGCGTCTGTTTCATATTCGAGCCATGCGCCTCTGTTGGGAATGACCGTGTTGGTAAACAGCTCTTTACCCGTTTTATCATGATCCATATGATAGTAAACACCGGGTGAACGTACAAGCTGTGACACAATACACCTTTCCGCGCCGTTTATTACGAATGTGCCGGCATCCGTCATAAGCGGGAAATCACCCATATAGATGATGTTTTCTTTCACTTCGCCTGTTTCCTTGTTTTGAAGGCGCGCTCTTACCTTGAGCGGTTTTGCATAGGTAACGTCACGCGATTTACACTGCGCAATCGTGTATTTCGGCTCGTCGTCCATAGAATAATCAATGAAATTCAGCACAAGGTTGCCTGTGTAATCCGTTATCGGGCCGATATCACGGAAAACCTCCTGCAGACCTTCGTCAAGAAACCACTGATAAGACTGTTTCTGCACCTCAATAAGGTTAGGCATCGGCATAACCTCATTGATCTTTGCAAAGCTTTTTCTTGTTGTGGTGCCGAGCTGAACGTCCTTTACGTTTATCATAAAGGCAATCACTCCGTTTCTTTTAGAATTACTGAAAAATAAAAAACGCGCCGCTCCGAGATTAAAAATACGGGGCTGTTTTCGAGGCTGAAAATATGCTGTTTTCCCCGAAAGGGCACACTTCCCATTTTTAACGTGCATATATAATAAGCTTTAGCTTTAAAGAAGTCAATAAAAATTTTTAAATTATTTTTGAAATCGGGCGTTTTCGGCAAAAGTTTTTGTAACACCCGTCCGTGTGTTTTGAAAAAACAGATATTTTGCCTTTGTTTGCTTGGGTTTACAAAAAAATACACATCCGCGATTTTTCATCTTTTCAAAACCCAAACGATTTGTTATAATAATATAACTGATTGAATTGGTGATGACGATATGAAAAAAATAATTGCGGCTCTCCTCTGTCTTGCCGTTGCGGCGTTTACATTTGCAGGCTGTTCGGGAGACGATGAAACACTGGACCTTATATACCCTTTCAGCGGTAACATAAACAGCTTTGACCCTCAGGTGGCGTCAACCGGCGATGAATTTCTTGTTACGGAAAACTGCTTTGAAGGGCTTGTAAGATGCGATGATGAAGGTAATATTACCGCCGGATGTGCCGAAAGCTGGAACGTAAGTTCCGACGGGCTTACCTATATTTTTAATATAAAAAAAGGTCTTAAATGGTACATTTATAAGTCTGTCGCGAAAAAAATGGGTGAAAACTATGATCCCGAAATCACTGCGGATGATTTCGTGTTCGCGCTTCAGCGCGGGGCAAGCGATCTTACGGACAGCCCTTTGTATTCAACCATTTCCGCAATCGAAAATGCGCCGCAGGTCCATTCGGGCGAAGAAGATGAAAGCACGCTCGGTGTTTCGGCACAGGATCAATACACGCTGGTTATAAAGCTTTCCTCGCCGGACGACAGTTTTCTTGAAACGATGTCCACAGCCGTGGCAATGCCCTGCAACAGAGAATTTTTTGAATCAACGAACGGCAGATACGGTCTTGACCTTGAATATACGATGTTCAACGGTCAGTTTTATATCACAAATATTTTGGACAGCTCCTATATTCTTGCAAAAAACAAAAAATACGCAGGACCGTCCCCTGCGAATGCAACGGATCTGACGCTCAATATCGTTGATTCTGAGGAGAGCCTTGCAGAGGATCTGCTCAGCGGATACTATGACGCAGCGTATATAAGAGGATATGAGAGCAGCGGTATAGATGAAAAGAGCGGCGTTACGCTGACTCCATACAGCAACACATCCTGGATGATCGTTATGAACGGCACGGACGGCATATTCGCAAATAAAGACGCGCGCCATGCCTTTTTGCTGTCACTCACAGACATAAACTATGAGGATTTTCCGTATCTTCAGAAAGCCGAAGGCTATGTTCCTCCGACCTGCACTGCCAACGGTGCGTCTTACATTGATTCGGTGTCATCTGTTGTTGAAAGCGCAAATGCCGGCGAAGCCGTTGCGCTTTGGCGTGACGCAATTGCAAAAGAAAAGCTTTATACACAGGAGATCACAATGCTCGTTCCCGACTATATGGAAGACGTGGCCAGGGCGCTGGTGCAGGGAATCCAAGCGGGTATCGGCTCCGTTTCAAATGTTAACGGGACCGATGTGGATTTCACCGTAACGATTGAGCCTATGGCGGAGAGCGAGATGAAATCAAAGGTAGCTTCTTCGGATTACGATATCGCTTTATATCCCTATACGGCAAATTCCACCAGCCCCGTGTCATTTCTGCAAAGCTTTGCCGATATAGGCTACGCCAAGTTTAACAGCAATGCATTCTCAAGAGCGCTTGAACAGGCAGCCTCGGCTGACGCCGAAAGCCTTGCACAGGCATGCCTTGACTGCGAAAAAGCGCTTTACGAAAACTATAGTTTTCTGCCGGTATTTTATGAATCCTGCTACTATGCCCAGGCAAAAGGAGTAAGCGGCGTTCAGTTCCACCCCGGTTCGGGAAGGGTGTCATTTATAAATGCAACAAGAAAATAACTGTAAAACAACACCGGTAAGCTACCCTTTATGGGCAAAGGTATTATGCTGGGCGCTCACAGCGGCATGTATGTGTGCCATATTCTACTTTTCATCACGCACTGCCGCCGAATCCTCTGCGCAGAGCGATGCCGTCAAGGCTTTTTTAATAAAAGTGTTCGGCGACGGTTTTTTTACCGAATTTATCGTGCGCAAAAGCGCGCATTTTCTGGAATACACCGGCCTCGGTCTTCTGTTTGCGCTTGCTTTTTACATACATTTCGGAAAACCCAAAACGCTGCTCGCGATCGTCTGCGCATCCGCATACGCCGTTACAGATGAAATACACCAGCTTTTTGTGGAGGGCAGGGCATGTAAATTTGCCGACTGGGGAATAGATACTGCCGGAGCGGTTGCGGGCGCGCTTTTTATACTGGCTGTGATATCGATCGCAGACAGATACAGAAGCAAACGCAAAAAGGGAATTGACAGAACAATTAAATAGATTATAATATTATTCATTAACAGAGTTTTGAGGAGGTATTGAATATGAACGTACTTATTTATGACAGTGAAGAACAGATCGGCATCGCGGCAGGCAATTATATGTGCGGACAGGTCCTTCAGAAGCCCGACAGTGTGCTTGGCCTTGCGACAGGCTCAACACCGCTGAAGCCCTACGGTCAGATGATCGAGCTTTATAAAAAAGGCGTGGTTGATTTTTCAAAGGTAACCACTTTCAATCTTGACGAATATGTAAACCTTGACGTGAATGATAAGAACTCTTATCACAGCTTTATGCATGAAAACCTTTTCGACCACATTAACATCCCTGCCGACCAGATAAACTTTCTTGACGGCAACGCCGAAGACCCGGAAGAAGAATGCCGCAGATACGAGGAAAAAATAAAAAAAGCAGGCGGAATAGACATTCAGCTTCTCGGCATCGGCTCAAACGGTCATATCGCCTTTAACGAACCGGCTGACTGTTTTCAGCGCTGGAGCCATGTTGTTACACTTAAAGAGAGCACGGTGAAGGACAACAGCCGTTTCTTTAAATCGATAGATGAAGTTCCCACGCAGGCTCTGACAATGGGGATCGGTTCAATCATGCAGGCAAAGAAGATTCTCATTATCGCCATCGGAGAAAACAAGGCAAAGGCGATCAAACAGCTTATTGACGGTAATGTTACTCCTATGTGCCCGGCGTCGGTTCTTCAGTTCCACACAGATGTAACGCTGATGCTTGACAGAGCCGCCGCAGCTCTTATTTAACTGCCTGCGGCGGAATAAAAGGAATATTTTAATGCGTAATATACAAAAAATAATAACGGCAGTAATTATAATTCTTGTTGCCGCTGCTGCGGGAATCAGCGCTTTACTTTATTTTTCCGGCTTGAACGAAGAACCGAAGCCAGAAAGTGAAACGCAGACCGTTTCACAATCACAGACACAGCAGCAAAGCGCGACCGTTTCAGAAGCTGAAACAGAAAACACGCAGTACGAAACCGAAAGCGCCGCACAGCCTGACACGACCGAAGAAGTCACCGGCTATGAGCTTCCGCTGACTGTGAGAGAGGCAATGGATGTGCTCCAGTTGCATTACGGCAAGGATTATGAGATCAACAGCACGATTGAGGAGGATGGCTTCCATTATTTTGCCGTAAACTATAACGGAGAAAAGATCGCCTCCGTTGCCGTTGACCTGAACACAGGCAGAGCTGTTGAAACAATGACTGAAACAGGCGCAAAAACCGAGTTTTCACTGGTTTAGCGCAAAGGAGACAAAAAGAATGGCTGAAAAAGAAAAATTTTATATTACAACTCCTATATACTACCCCTCCGGCAATCCGCACATCGGGCACTGCTACACAACCGTTGCCTGCGATTCCATTGCCAGATACAGAAGGCTTCAGGGAAAGGACGTTATGTTCCTTACGGGAACGGACGAGCATGGTCTTAAAATTGAGCAGAAAGCCGCGGACAAAGGCATCACGCCCAAACAATACGTTGACGAAAAAGTTGCCGTATTCAAAAAGCTGTGGAATTATATGAATATCAGCTATGACAGATATATCCGCACAACAGATGATTACCACATTGAAACGGTGCAGAAAATATTCAAGGAGCTTTACGACCGCGGATATATTTACAAAGGAAAATACACGGGCAAATACTGCACGCCGTGCGAGAGCTTTTGGACGGAAAGCCAGCTTGTTGACGGAAAATGCCCCGAATGCGGCAGAGAGGTCATTGACGCCTCCGAAGAAGCATATTTCTTCAAAATGGCGCCGTTTGCGGACAGGATTGAAAAACTGCTCACCGAAACCGACTATTTACAGCCCAAAACAAGAGCTGTTGAGCTGGTAAACAATTTCATCAAACCCGGTCTTGAGGATCTTTGCGTTTCAAGAACGTCTTTCACTTGGGGAATTCCCGTAACCTTTGATGATAAGCATGTGGTTTATGTGTGGATAGACGCGCTTTCAAACTATATAAGCGCGCTCGGCTATCTGAATGATAAATATAATGATTACGATAAATACTGGCCGGCGGACGTGCATATGGTTGCAAAAGATATTATGCGTTTCCATGCGATCATCTGGCCGGCAATGCTTATGGCGCTGGAGCTTCCCCTGCCGAAGCACCTTGCCGTGCATGGATGGATAACCTTTAACGGGCAGAAGATGAGCAAATCGCTCGGCAATGTTGTTGACCCGTTCGTGCTTGGCGAACGGTACGGCTGTGACGCCATCAGATACCATATTCTGCGTGAGATGGCGCTCGGCGCTGACAGCTCTTTCTCTAACGAGATCATGATAAACAGAATCAACTCAGATCTTGCCAACGATCTCGGCAACCTCGTTTCCAGAACCGTTGCGATGGTTGAAAAATACTTTGGCGGCACTCTGCCGGCAGAGAGGGAATCCGAACCGATCGATGATGAATTGCTGGGCATGGCTCTGTCACTGAGAGATAAAACCGATCATTATATTGATGAAACACAGCTCAATAATGCTTTGGCAGAGATCTTCAAGGTCATTTCAAGGGCAAATAAATATATCGATGAGACAACACCTTGGATTCTCGGCAAGGATGAAAGCAAGAAAGCACGCCTTGCAACGGTGCTTTACAATCTTCTTGAGACGATCAGAATCAGCACTACTCTGCTCTCCTGCTTTATGCCCTCAACAATGCCTAAGGTTTGGGAGCAGATCGGCGCAGACGAATCCCTGATCACATATGAAAACGCCGGGAAGAACGGCGTTCTGCCTGCCGATGTTACGGTCAAGAAAGGACCCGCTCTTTTCCCGAGGATAGATGTGGACAAGGAAATTGACGAACTCAACGCGTTGATTCAAAAGCAGATGAAGAAAGCCGAAAAAGAGGCGCAGAGCCACGGTCAGACGGAAGAGGAAAAAACGCCAGAGATCACTTTTGATGATTTTTCAAAGGTTGAACTGAAAGCGGCAAAGGTGCTCGAGTGCGAACCCATCAAGAAATCCAAAAAGCTGTTAAAGCTTCAGGTGGATGACGGCACTGCCGAAAAAAGGCAGATCGTTTCGGGCATTTCGCAGTGGTATAAACCTGAAGATCTGATAGGCAAAACCGTTATTATCGTTGCGAACCTTAAGCCTGCCAAGCTCTGCGGCGAGATGAGCTGCGGCATGCTGCTTGCGGCGGATACGCCGGACGGCGGAGTTAAGGTTATGTTTGCCGACGGGCTTGAACCGGGTATGCGCCTGAGGTAAAAGCAAGAATGTATCAAAATATATTTGACACGCACAGCCATTACGATGACGAACAGTTCAATGACGACAGAGACAGTCTTTTGACTGCCCTGCCGTCACGCGGCGTTATTGCTGCCGTGAGCTGCGGGTGTGATCTGAATTCCACCGAAACGAACAAAAAGCTTGCCGAAAAATATGAGTATATTTATTTCGCGGCGGGCTTTCACCCTGAAAATTTAGAGGGCTTTTCCATTGACGATCTGGAAAAAATAAAAAAATATGCAAGACATGAAAAATGCGTTGCAATCGGTGAAATCGGGCTGGATTATCACTGGATGGCTTCACCGAAAGAGACGCAGAAAGAATTTTTTGCCGCGCAGTGCGAGCTAGCAAACGAGCTTGACATGCCTGTTATCGTGCATGACCGAGAAGCCCACGCTGACACGCTTGATATTCTGAAAGAATACAGGCCCAAAGGGGTGCTGCACTGCTTTTCCGGCTCCGCTGAAACAGCTAAGGAAATCGTAAAAATGGGAATGTATATCGGCTTGAACGGCGTTGCTACCTTTAAGAACGCGCGCAAGAGCATAGAAGCGGCAAAAGCTGTTCCAATTGAGCGCCTTGTGCTTGAAACGGACTGCCCTTATCTTGCGCCCGTGCCGCACCGCGGGAAGAGAAACGACAGCAGTTTCATTCCCTTTATTGCCGAAAGGCTGGGTGAAGAACTCGGCTTATCCGCACAGGAACTGCTGGATATCACCGCCCAAAACGCAAAAAGACTCTATGAACTATAATATCCAATACCATGACAAACGCCGGCGTACTTTATAGTACACCGGCGTTTATTTAATGATATCAATGACCTCAAGATCACCGTCAACATAAAAACAGAGTATCTGCTATCATCCGCTGAAAACTTAAAAGCTCCTCCGAAAACTCGGAGGAGCTTGTTTTTTGGCAATTATTCGGCTGCAGCTTCTTCTGCTGCCTCTGCGGCCTTATCCTCTTTCTTCTCTTTCAGAAGAACGAATTTTTCCATCGGGAACAGGACGAGCATCTGAACAAGACCTGCCGCAAGGCTTGCGATCGTTCTTGCGAGCGCCTGAAGCCAAGCCCAGTCAACCTTTGCAATAATACCTACGATCCAGCCCTGAAGCCAAGTTGAAAACAGAATAAGCGCGATCATAAGTACAATATAGATCGCGAAGTTATACCACGGAGCGTCGGATTTAAAGGTGGTCTTTTTATTCTGATAAAAGCCATAAATATTCGCGATTAGATTGGAAAGGAAAAACGGAAGAAGATATCCCCATGTTACAACGCCGCCGACAACAACGCCGTTTTCAATCGTACCGCCCACAACATATTTGCCGATTTGCTCTATACCTTCGGCAGTGGTGGCGTCAAAAATGGTGTTCGGAGAAAATATGCTCTGAAGAAACGCCGGAAGCGTTGCCGTAACCCCGTCAAAAATAAGCGGAAGCACATTTGCAAGAACAAGCTGGATAATGGTTACAAGACCTGAAACCACAAGGAATTTCAGGATCTGCCAAAGGGTCTTCATAAACGATCCTTTTTCCTCCGCGGCATTATCTATTCCGCTGAGGCTGAATTTCTTTTTGTCTGCCATAAATTCTACTCCTTAAATAAAATAACGTTTACTGTTTACACGCAAGCGTTTTTGTCTATTTAAGTATATCAAATAGTAAGCCTCCATGCAAGAGAAAAAATTTATAATTATTTAATAATTTAAAGCAAAAGCGGCAGAATTCCCGATATCGCTCCTATGATTGCAACAATTGCCCAGACAACCAACGCAATCGCACCGGCAACAATTGCAACAATCAGTATAACTGCCAAGATAAGTAAAGACAGGATCAGCAGACCTTTTTTGCTCTTTTTAACAGGGTCGATAAAATCTCTTCTCTTATCTTCAAGCTGCGGCGCGTTTTTGGGATCATCATACACCGGGAATATCGGCAGAGTTGCCTTTGCGTCACAATAACCGGGATTCCAAAGCAGCGGCTCTACAAGGCTGCGCACACTTGTTGCGCCTTTAAGGAATTTTCCGATATTAAGATGAATTGTGTCAAGGAAAGAATCAATCACATTCAGACAAGCGCAGGTCAGCTTATATTCGCGGGTTTCAGGGCCGTAAGGCGAATCGCCGCAGTAAAGATTCTGAACCAGCTCAAGAATGAAATCAACCACTCTGTTATCGGCAATGTCAGCAATATCTTCTTTTTTAAGCCCGGATTCCTTTTTACAGATCTTCCACACCTTTTTAAAGGTAAGCTTATTCAGGAATTTGCCGATCGGTTTGATGATCCATGCCAATTTCCTGACCTTTTCACCGGGTATGGAAAAAGCGGGAGTCATTTCTGCCAGGCGGTCTATATCATTGCCCATTGCCCATATGACTTCGGATATCATACCGAAGAAAAAGCCTTTCATATATTCATCGAACGGCTTTCCGCCGGTGTCAAGCCCCGGCACATCTCGGATGACCGTGGTAGCCACATCTATTTCGGCGTTTTTCGGATCAAATGTTATCGTTCGCATCGTGGGAGGGCAGCCGATTACGGCGCCGCAGGCAACATCGTAGAACACATTTCCTTTTTTGCTGATCACATAGCTGATATCATGAACATGCGTGTGCCCCGTGAGCATACAATGCAGACCGGCATCCGCGAAGATCTCTCTGGTTGTTTCATGATTTCGCTGCATATCGCCCTTTCCGATGATGGCATAAAAAGGTGAAGGCGCAATCATCGGGTGATGGGTCATTGCAATAACGTACTGGTCGTTATCACGGGCATCCTTAAGCTGCTCAAGTATCCAGTTCATGCAGTCATCCGAAAAGCCTGAACCGCGCTCGCCCTCCGGCTTATAATTCGTGTCATCATTCAGCGCAAAAAGGCGGTATCCGGGCGCAAGCTGAACAACATAGCTCATAGATTCCTTATGGCATGATATTGCCTCATTCGGCCCGAATTCGTAATACATATCCCAAAGATCATGCCTGTCCTCAACAGCCGGAACCTTTATGGTCTTATCGCCCACATAACCGTCTGTAACGCCGCCGTCACGGTAATCATGTGTTGCCGTGATAACATAAACCCGTTTTCCGCGGCTTTTCAGATCACGCAGCATCCGTATAAATTCCGCATGGGAATCCAACTCGCCGTTATGCGTTGTGTCGCCGGAAAGAAGAACGATATCCGTTGACGCATCCTCGCACAGCAGATCGAATGCTGCTTTTAAAACGAGATCGCTGTCCTTGATCACGATCTGTGATTTAGACTCGGCGTTTTCATATGCTTTTCCGGACTCACCCACCTTATGCGAATAATAATGCGTATCGGTGATTACCTGAATTTTAAGCGGAGCGTTATTGCTGCCGCTTATTCCGTTTGCCATAAATTTTTACCTCCTAAACAATATTTATGAATCAAGCACGCGGTGCTATACTGATCTCTCCCGCTTTCACATCGCCGCCGAGAGTGATTTCTATGATTCCTTTATCCCTCTCGTTAAAAACGATGCTTTCCCCGTTCAGCAGCACAGAATAATCATACTGATCGGACAGGCATACCAGAATGGTATAATTTGCGCTGCCGCCGAAATATTTAAAAGATATTTCGGCTGTTTTTTCTGTTGCCGACTGTTTATCGGTCCACAAATCAAAGCCGCTTGTAACCGTGCCCGGTTTATAATAGGCATTTGCCCAAACACATATGGGCGCCGAAAGCCCGCCGAAATTATGGAACCAGCCGCCGCGCTGAGTTTCAATGCCGAAGCACTCATAGGTATAATAGGAAAAATCGGTTTCCTTTTTCCACATATCGAGCGCCCTTTTCGCTATATCGAAGGCAAAATCGGACTCGCCCAGATCAAACATTGTTTTCCACAAAAACCACTGATGCGCCATCCAGACATTGCCGTTCCAATAGCCGTCGTCGAAATAATAAGAGGCGCTCATATCCACAGCGGATATACCGCTTTTGCTCCACATTTCATTCGGATTTTTAATATGCCCAAGCAGCCTTTCCACTCTGTTTGACGGAACAGCTCCCGCAACGAGCGGATAAACGCCGTCCATACCCTTATTCATATTTTCGCCCTGCTCATTTCTTAAAAACGCACAGGCTTTTTTATCTTCATCATAAACCGTGTAGGAATAGTACCCCGCTTTCTCATCCCAAGCAATGGCGTTAAGCGCTGCGGTAGATCTGTCAATATCCTGCTGCAGACGCTCCGCGTCCTCTTCTCTGCCGAGAGCGAGTGCCGCCATTTTCATGATCTTTGCTGCCCGAATGATATGTGAGGTCGAAATGCAGGGGCAGATTCTATCCATCATCTGCCTGTCTATCATATACACCTGAGCCGGATAATCATCCATCCCGGAGCAGGAATACCAGTAATCATATGTAGTGAGAAGACCGTTTTTGAACTTCGCGGTCGTTGAGCCGTTCTCACCTGCAAGGAAACGGTAATAGCGCATCATCTTGTCATACAGCGCGAGCAGAGGCTTTTTATCATCTGCCCTTTTCAGCATTTCAAGATACTGCGCGAACTGCGTGGGCACTAGACTGCCATGGAGCAGGAAAGCGAAATCTTTATTATCCTCGTCCGAAAGATACGTTTCCAAAATGTACTTAGCCTTTTCGGGACTGAATTCCAGCACGCCCACTCCTATAACGCCGCTGTCCCAGGTATAAAAGCTGTCCCATCTTTTTCCCGGTGTGAAATGAATAACATTTTCTCCGTGCTTGTATACGGGATAGACCACATTCGTCAGCAGAGTGGATTTCAGTATTTCAGTGGACAGAGTATATTTTTTGCCCGCTTCATTCAGTCCGTTATCCTCTTCTGCCGAAGCGGCTGTGTATATCTTTTCATATTCTTCATCCGAAAGCGGCTCAAAAGCGTTTTCGGAGACCACCATATATTCCGTATGAGATGAATGGGGATTTATAAATATGGATTTCACAAGGGCGTTGTGAAAAAATCCCTCATCGCTCTTTTTTTTCGAAAAGCTTTCAGAAAAAGTGCGTGTCAGTTCATCGTATGTATGGTCGCCGTTTGAAAGGCGGTTTGGAAGCGCATCTTCAAGGCAGCCGGATTCAAGTGTTCTCTCCCTTGTTCGCTCATTATTTGTAAGAACATAGAAAGTCTCGCCGTTTTCCGGATAAGTAAGCTTGATCCGCCTGCCCCTGCCGCATTTCTCGGACATGATCTGAGGAACAAAACCATGCTTTTCAATGCGGGCGGAAATCTCGCTCTCTTGCCCTTTTTCGGTTATAACGAGCACATCAAGCTCCACACCGCCTTTACCGAGGCTTTCAAAATAGAGATCTTCCTTTTTACCGATATCAAAAGAAATAAAGGAAAGCGTATCGCTCTGCGGAAACTCGATTTTATTTCCGTTTAAAAGGAACTCGGCAGGCTGTGAAGTCGCGCTCCTATACCTGACAGTCAGCACGGGATCTTCAAAACGGCTCAGGTCGGTTTTGTAAGAAACGGAGTCACCCTTTTCGCATCCGAAAGGTTTTAAGCCGAGTGCCGGAACGTGATAGTTTTCACATCTGTCTCCCAAACCGAAACTCATGTGAAAGCGGTAATCCGAAAACTGACCCTTTGCCATCCCGTCCGGGTTTTCAGTATCCCAAGGGCGGGGATTTGCATATTTATATTCACTGTAATCATTTGCCTCTATAACGACAGCGTTTTCCGGCACATCCAGTTTGCAGTAAAACGGTTTTGGATATTCCATCGCGGAATACGCATTTAAAATGCAGTTTTGCTTCAGATCGGTATGATTCACGAATTCGCAGCGCATAAGATATGCCGAGCTGCTGATTCTTGAAAAGGACACATCGCAGTAGATCATATCCTTCCACAAAAGTTCATAACGGTAGGAATAAAATGAATAATCCCCCTTGCAGTGCCAAAGATGATAATTACTAGGAAACGTAACATTCGGCACGGGCACAGAGGAATTCCATATCGTTGGGTGAACGGAAAAATCAAATCTTGATCCGGATGCCGAATCCGAATCGATCACCTTTGATATTCCCATATATTTTTTTGAATACGGCCCCCACACGGGCATTGTTTTATTTGATCCTTGCATACCAAAGCCTCCGTATAACGCTGTTATTCTGTATATTATAAGTTATTTCTTTAGTTTTGGCAATAGATTAATATTGACAAAGTTTTTATTTTAAAGTAAACTTTAGTATGGAATTATGTATAAAAAATCGTTTGGCACGAAAGGAAAGGAAGAGGCACTTGAATATAGACGCTAATGTTCAGAAAGTACTGAGTGCGATATTAAAAAAATGGAAACTGATCCTGCTGTTTGCAGTTATCGGTGCAATACTTGCGGCAATTTTCACATCGCGCTTCACAACTCTTACCTATACTTCTTCAATAGAATTTTTGGCGTATGCCGTTGATTCAAACCAAGAGCTCAGCGATTCAACGGCAGCGGCGCAGCAGGCAAGCGAAACAAGCAAAATGAACTACGCCATGAAGATGATGGATACATACATTGAGGTCTTTCAAACAAATCAGTTTAACCAGGCTGTTGTTGACGAGCTTAACAGGATTTACGGCACGGATTATTCCGCTTCCACGGTTAAGAACTCCATAACGATTGAAAAAGTAGAAAACACCGCAATGTTTTTGTTCACGATCACCACCGGCGATGCGGATTTGAGCTATCACATTGCGCAATGCCTTGAAACCTGTGTGCCTGAGGCTATGCAGAACACAAACAGCGGGCTGGTGCAGGCGTCGGTTGAGGATCCGCCGCTCAGGGCTTCTGCGGCAGAAAGCATGGGATATCCCAAAAAATGCCTGATCGGCGCTGTGGCAGGAATATTCGTGGCAGGTTTATACGCAGTTTTGCGTGATTTTCTTGATGTCAGAATCAAGGGCAGGGATGATCTTAACGAGAGATACAACATTCCTGTTCTCGGCTCTATACCTGAATTTGAGCAGACTGAGCGCAAGACCAAGAAGAAGGGGGTAAAGAGCAATGGCTAAAAAGAAGAAAAAGGACAACTCTGCAAACTCCCGGTTTCTGCTGAAAAACGCCATAATGGATCCGGGGCTGAAATTCAGAGTCGAGGAAGCATATAAAAGCATAAGGACGAATATTATGCTGTCCGTTATGAAAAAGGGGTGCAAGATCATCGTTGTATCCTCCTCTGTTGCAAATGAGGGAAAAACGACGACAACCACAAATCTTGCGATCTCTATTTCACAGGCGGACCAGCGTGTTTTACTGATAGACGGGGATCTCAGGAAGCCTAAAGTGCACCACTATTTTTCAATACCTAACGCCCCGGGGCTTACAAATTATCTCGGCTCGTCTGTAAACAGCCGAAGCATGCAGCAATTAGACCTTTTCAGCATCGTTCATCCTACGGAATATCCAAATCTGTCCGTGATAACATCCGGCTCGATACCTCCGAACCCGGCGGAGATACTTGGGTCAGAACCTATGTCCGAATTTCTGAAAAAGGCTTCGGAGCACTATGATTACATCATCATAGACACACCGCCAATCAATGTTGTTTCGGACGCACTTCCCGTCATACGTGAATCGGACGGAGTCGTTCTGGTTGTGCGCGCCAATTCATCAACACACCCCGAGCTGCAAAAAGCGCTTGACTCGCTTAAATTTATAGACGCGAAAATTTTGGGCTTTGTTGTGAACTACGAATCCGAAAAGAAAAAATACGGTTACTATGCAAAATACGGGTATTCCCGCTACGGCGATTATACATATTAAAACGGAGGCGTGAAAAGTGATTTTGAATCATTTCACGGAAACACACTGCCATATATTGCCGGGGATTGACGACGGCTCGCCTGATGTTGAAACAAGTATCAGCATGATAGAAAGGCTGCGGCTTCAGGGTGCGCAAACCATTATAGTCACACCGCATTATTACAGTGATTCCATATCGCTTCAGGATTTCCTGACCAGAAGAAACGCAGCATATGAAAAACTTGCCGCTGCTCTTCCCGATACGAGTCCCAAAATAGTGCCGGGCGCGGAGATATTCATAAGCCGCTATCTTTTCAGCAATGATGATCTGTCCGGCATATGTTTCGGTAAGGAACGCTATGCGCTTATCGAGCACCCGTTTTCCGAAACATTCGGCGAAAAGGCATATGAACGCCTTGTAACGCTTATATGCGATCACGGAATAACGCCCATACTGGCGCATATCGAAAGATATTCTGCGCTTATGGACAGTGTAAAAACGCTTGATTCCCTGCTTGAGCTTGGCTGCCTTACACAGGTAAATATAAGTTCCTTCGCCGATGAACGCCGTTCTGTTAAGAAAAAGCTGTTCAAATATCTTGAATCGGGCAGAATACATCTTATAGGCAGCGACTGCCACAACCTTTCCTCCAGACCGCCGGCTTATGAAGACGGAGCAAAGGAAATCATAAAAAAATGCGGCAGAGCCACTCTTGAAAAGCTTTTAAACAATTCAAATGAATTACTTCAATAAATAACGGCTGTATCCTGATCATTTGGATACAGCCGTTATTTTACATATTTTGATTTTTTAAATCAAAGATAAGTTTTCCGTTCTTATAGGTCTTCAAGACCTGAATATTCCTGATCTCTTCGGACTCGCAGGCAAAAGGATCGCTGCTGAGCACGGCAAAATCCGCCGCCTTTCCAGGTTCAATGCTTCCCTTTGCGTCTTCTTCAAAATACTGATATGCCGCGTTGACTGTTACCGCCTTTAATGCGTCCTCCGGCGATATCCTCTGTTCCCCGCCGAGAAGTATGCCCGACTTCGTTGTTCTGTTCACCGCGCACCACAAGGTTTCCGCCATATCAGGTTCTATTACGGGCGAATCCTGATGAAACGTATACAGGACACCGTATTTCTCAGCCCATTTTGCCGGGCTGATCTGCGATGCTCTTTCAAATCCGAAATTTTCAGCGTGAACTTCTCCCCAGTGATAGACATGCGCTGCAAAAAAAGACAAGATAACACCCAGATTCTTTGCCCTCTTGATTTGTTCCTCCGTTATAAACTGCGCATGTATCATGACGGGGCGCAGTTTGCATAGCTGCGGATATTTTTCCTCTGTTATTTCAAGGCAGTTCAAAAACTGCTCGCAGGCGGCGTCTCCGTTGCAGTGGGCAATGATTTGAACGCCCTTTTTCGCAGCCTTTTCAAACGCATGGCAGACTTCATCATCCGTCATCGTTGAACGACCGTGATCCTGACTTCCCCTGTAAGGCGTTTTCATCCACGCTGTTTTTCCCTGCGGAGAACCGTCCAGAAATATTTTAATTCCGCCGATCTTAAACCTGTTCTCATACTTCAAAATATTTTGGGAAAGCGTTTTTTCCGCAGTCTCAAAAGCCGGAACATCACAATAGGCAACCAGATCGATATAAAGACTTTTTTCATCGGCAAGCGATCGATATAATGGGAGCATTTCTTTTACAGCCATCCCGTCCTGCACAGTGGCAATGCCGTAAGAAGCGTATTTTTTCTGGGCATTGCCAAAGGCTTCTCTAAGCTTTTTGCCAGACGGCTGAGGAACTTTTTTCAGGTATTCAAAAAAGGCATTTTCCTCCATATAGCCTGTAAGTTTCCCGTTCACACTTTCTATTGCGCCGCCCTGCGGAGCGCTTGTAGCTCCGTCAACACCGAATTCTTTAAGGGCCGATGAATTAAAAAGCCCCATATGCCCGGATTTATGCTGAATAACCAGCGGATTATCGGGAGCAATTTTATCCAGCGCTTCAAGCGGAGGATTCTTTTTTTGAGGAAACAGATTATGATCGTATCCGCGCGCTATGATCCACTCCCCCTGCTTTATTTGATTCCGAGAGATAAAATCGCTTATTTTCTGTTTTATTTCTTCCTCGCTTTTTGCCCCGTTTAAATCGGCTTGTAAAAGCGCGTAAGCCGTTTGCGTAAAATGACTGTGCGAATCAATAAAAGCGGGAATCATCACCGCGCCGCAGAGATCGATCTTTTCCTGCGGAGCATATTTTTCTGATAACTCTTTCAGACTGCCGACTGCTGTTACGATTCCGTTTTCGGTAATTACGCACTCCGTGTAAAGCGGATGTGCCATCGTGATAATTTTTCCGCCGTAAAATAAAGTTTTCATCAGATCATCTCCGTTCACAGTCATCTTTATTTTACCGCGTTTTGCGCA
The DNA here is from genome assembly GCA_900539845.1 of uncultured Oscillospiraceae bacterium. Classification (GTDB taxonomy): domain Bacteria; phylum Bacillota; class Clostridia; order Oscillospirales; family Acutalibacteraceae; genus Eubacterium_R; species Eubacterium_R faecavium. The sequence goes on from UQDP01000002.1 coordinate 192,214, forward strand.
AAATAAACGGGAAAACGGATAGCCGTTTTCCCGTGGGATGATAAAAAACATTTTAAAAAGACAATTCCGTAATGGAATTTGTATATCACACGTAATACGGATTCGGTTTGGAAAGAATAGAAAATATATCAACGATCCAACCGATACAGAACAAACCGCCTGTCAGCAAATACAAGATTCCCATGCCTATTTTACCCTCATAAAATTTATGCGCACCGAGAATACCGAGGAAGAGACACAGAAAAAAAGCGGTCCACTTATTTTTTGCCCTTCCGCCCGCTGCTGTGGCTGTTGCCTGCGCATTTGCACCTGAAACGGAAGTGCTTGAGTTATTTATTACTACATTCGGCGCGTCATTCTCCATCTTTTCAACCTGTCTGCCGCACTTTGTACAGATAACGGCGTCTTCGGGTATCTGCGCACCACAGTGTTTGCAAAATTTTGTTTTTTCTTCCATAATCATTCTCCTTTTACGTATAATTTAATAACCAAATAGTTATAATACAAAGGTATTGTACCACGTTTATGCTAACATGTCAATAACCAATCAGTTATAAGGTGCGTTCGGTTTGGCATATTATAAAAGAATACGCGATTTGCGCGAAGACAGCGATAAAACACAAAAGGAAATAGCCGATTATTTAGGAATGAAACAGCCGCAGTATTACAGATATGAGACCGGTCTGCGCGATATTCCGTCAGACATATTGATTGCGCTTTGCAAGTATTACCATGTAAGCTCAGATTACATTCTGGGGCTCTCGGATATAAAAAACCCATATAAATAAAAGCTGAGGTCGTTAAAATAACGGTCTCAGCTTTTTTAATACCGATTTGATTGAGTTTTTAAATGTTCAGAATATCAGTTCTTTCACAACGCCGAGCATATCGCGCGTTACAAAAGTCAAAAAGGTATACGCGCTTGTTCTGGCGCTTTTTGAATGATAATCCAGTCCCAGATCGCGGCAGATCAGCATAGCCCTGCACTGATGATATTCGCTCGTTACAACAAGCACGGAATGTGAAAGCGAGTTCCTTTTGATGATTTCAAGCGAGTTACTGAGGTTTTCCCGTGTATTTGTTGACTGATCCTCAAGATAAAGCCGGCTCTCGTCAATCCCTGCCTCCATAAGCAGACGTTTCATGCACTCCGCTTCGCTGATCTCTTCATCGGGACCCTGCCCACCGGAAAGAACAGCCACCGTATCCGGCTTTTCTTTCATAAACGCTGCGGCGGCGGCGCATCTGCGTGACAGCTGCAGGCTCGGCACGGAGCCGTCTACCTTACATCCGAGAACAATGACCGTTTCGGCATCGGAATCAGCCCCCGACCTATAATTCATATAATGCACCATATACGCAAAAAGCGAAACAAAAGCAACCACGGCAGCGATCAACACACAGATCGCGGCAAGGCGCACATGCGGCGGTATCTTATCCAAAAAAGCGCCGCATAAAATCAATGCTGAGCTGAATGCGATACCCGCGGCGTTTCCTATATTGAAAATGCCGGAGGCCAGCGGCGCAAGATACCACAACAGCAAAAACACGCCTAGTATGATTAAAAACAGCTTCAATACCTTTAACCCTTTACTTGATCTTTCCATATATCTTTACCCCCGCAAAAACTAAGGCGGCAATAACGACGAGCATGATCGGCAATGTAAAATTTCCGAATCTTGAAAGCTCTGTTATTCTTGCGGCAAAGGACAAAGGAAAAAGAATAGAAATCACGGAAAGCAGCAGACCCTTTTTCTTGCAAAGGTTCGTTATCTCTTTTTTATTATATGTAACGGAGAGCCTTGTTACACCCACGCTGAAAACCAGCCCCGCGGCAACAATGGCAAACAACGCGACCGCCACAAACATGATTTCCCAGTGCGTATAAAACAAAATGCCAAATGCCCAGATACAGTAAAGCTCCGTGACGGTGCCGAGCAGCGCGCCGAATATGGCAAAAAATAGGGATATTACATAAGCGATCTTAAACAGGTTCAAAAGATTATCCCTGTTTTCAATCTCCTCTACTTTAATATCTGCCGAAGTGTTTTTCGGAGCTCTTTTCCCGGAGAGTATCTCATCGGTTGTTACGCCGAGCACCTTTGCTATATCAGGCAGCAGCGTTATATCAGGATAGCCTTCCCCGGTTTCCCACTTTGAAACGGTTCGGTTGCTGACATTCAGCATTTCAGCGAGCGCGGACTGTGTTAACCCTTTTTCCTTTCTCAGCAGACAGATAAATCTGCCTGTTTCCTTTGCGTCCATATTACCACCTCGCTAAAAACATAACAAATGCACCCGTTTTTTACAACGAACCGCCCGGAGAAAGAGTCCACGCTCAGTGGAAAAACGAATTTTCAGGGTATATTTGAATAAAATTTCTAAACCCGCTCAAAAGTAATGCCTAAGATCATGGAATCCCCGGATGAACCTATTGTAACTGTGGCGTCCCCGTCCGTATAGATCCAGCCGCCCGAAGCATCATTCTCCTGACCGGGGAACGCACTTTCGAAGCCGTTTTCGGTAAGCAGTTCAAGATAATCATAGCACTCCTGCCTTGAAACGCCGTCAAGCGTTACGCTGTAGATTGCACCGTTTACTGTTTCAAGAACAGGCGTACCCGTTTCAGGCTTTGGGATCGACTCTGTATATTCATTTTCGGGCCATTCGCTTATCTGCGCAGAATGCAGACCGCTCTGCGCGGTATCGGTTTCAGGTGAGCAAGCTGAAAAGCAAAGCATAAGCGCAACGGCGCAGACAATAAAAAATAATGATTTTTTCATAATTGTTCCTTATTTTACAAGCGACTTGAGGAGCGCGATCTCAGCCGCATAGCCTTCAAGCTCATTCGGCGTTTCAAGGAACATAGGAAGATCTTTAAGATCCTTATGATTGACGATATTTTCAAAAGCTGCAATACCTATATTACCCTGACCTATTTTTTCATGCCTGTCCTTATGCGAACCGAGCGGATTTTTACTGTCGTTAAGATGCAGGGCTTTGAGCCTGTCTATACCTATAACACGGTCAAACTGTTCAAGAACGCCGTTAAGATTGCCGACGATATCATAACCGCCGTCAAAAACATGGCAGGTGTCCAGACATACGCCGATTTTATCTTTTAATTCGACCCGTTCTATGATGCTTTCAAGCTCCTCAAAGCTTCTGCCGACCTCCGAACCCTTGCCTGCCATGGTTTCCAGCAGCACAGTCGTTGTCATTTCCGGGAACATTACTTCATTCAAAACTTCGGAAATCAGCTCAATTCCACGCTCCGCTCCCTGCCCGGTGTGCGAACCGGGATGAAAATTGTAGAGCATGCCGGGCGTATATTCCATTCTTGTCAGGTCATCGGCAAAGGTCTCTCGCGCAAACCGCCTTGTATCCTCATTTGCCGAACAGCAATTGAGTGTATAGGGCGCATGGGCAAGAATAACAGAAAAGCCATATTCAGCGCTTTTCTTTAGAAATATGCCGATATCCTTTTCATCTATCTCTTTCGCCTTTCCCCCGCGTGGATTGCGAGTGAAAAACTGAAAGGTATTCGCGCCTATGGAAACGGCTTCATCAAGCATATGAGCATATCCTTTTGAAGCGCTTAAATGGGCACCTATAATCATAATGACATCCTTTCCGGCAGATTCATATCATCTCAGCGCCGTTTGGCGTTCTCTTAAAATGTCGTCCTCCGCCCTGCCGCTCATTATATATTCCAGCAGATCGCCTACGCAGCCGTGATTACAGTGGCAAGCCTCGTATTTGCAAAGCTCATGAATCGGCTTGGGTGCCTGTCCCGCGCAGGCAGGCAATCCAACGGTTTTCAGCATATCATAATCGTTATAATAATCGCCTATAGCGGCAACATGACTTTTCTCTATCCCAAGCTTATCTGCGAGCCACATGATCCCTACGCCCTTATGGGTATCCTTTTGCAGCATTTCAAGACTCCACAGCGACGAAGCCATGAAATTGGCGTCGGGATTCTCGTTTTTATCAATATATTTCTGGAGTTCATTGATCGTTATCGGATTTGACCAAAATATGACCTTCATCCATCCCTCCTCCGGCACATCATCTATTGATGCGACCTGAAAATGAGATTTATCAAAATGCATCTGCCCGCGGGAAAGCAACCCGTTCTTAATGATATAAACATAATCGTCAAAGAAAATACCGACGTCAACGCTGTGCCCATGCGTATTAAACAGTTCTGATATTTCGCGCACAAACTCTCTTCCTTTCGGTCCGATGGTTCTGCGCCAAAGCATCTTTTCCGTTTGATAATCATAAACGCCGGCTCCGTTAACAATTACCGCGGGTCGGTTCGCCGGAATACGGTCATAATTTCTTTTGAGGCTTGAGACCATTCTTCCCGATGCAAGTGTAAAATTACCTCCGAGTGATGTGAACTTTTTTATGGCATCATAATTCCGCTTCGGAAGCTTTCTGAACTTATTGTTCAAAGTACCGTCCACATCGGACACAACAAGCCAGTTTTCAAAGGTTTTCGACATTTCGTGCGCCTCCTTTAAAAGCATTCATAATCTAAAGCTGGTTTTTTTCCAGTTTATTTAAAAATGATTCAAAATATTCCGGCAGATCACTTTCAAATTCAAGCCATTTTCCGCTGACGGGGTGTTCAAAACCTATATGCTTTGCATGCAGGCACTGCCCGTTAAGACCTTTGATCGGCTTTTTTGGACCGTAAACCTCATCGCCGGCTATCGGGTGCCCCAGATAGGAGAGATGCACCCTGATCTGATGGGTTCTGCCGGTCTCAAGAGTGCAGCGAAGATAGGTAAAAGCGCCGTACCTTTTAAGGACTTTTACGTGCGTTACCGCCGGCTTAGAATTTTTATACGTTACCGCCATCTTTTTTCGGTCTTTAGGATTTCTGCCGATCGGCTGTGAGACCGTAAACGAATCCTCTTTGATATTTCCATGCGCCACGCATTCATAAGCGCGCTCAAAGGAATGCTCTTTTATCTGACGTGCCAGACCCGCATGGGCACGATCATTTTTGGCAACAATAAGCAGACCCGATGTGTCCTTATCGATTCTGTGCACGATCCCCGGTCTCAGCACACCGTTGATTCCGCTGAGAGAATCGCCGCAGTGATATAACAATGCGTTAACGAGCGTTCCCGTGTAATTCCCAGCCGCAGGATGGACCACCATCCCTTTGGGTTTGTTCACAACGAGCAGATCATGATCCTCATAAACAATATCTAACGGTATATTTTCCGGCTCTGCCTTAAGAGGAACGGGATCTGGAATCAGCACACTTATCCTATCGCCTGCCTTGCATTTATAATTCTTTGAAGCAGGTGATGCATTCACCTTTACATTGCCGTCCTCAATCAGTTTTGCCGCGGCCGAGCGCGATAAACCACTTATTTTTAAATGCAGCAGTTTATCTATTCTTTCGCCGCTTTCCTGAGGCAGAACATTAAGGATAAACGCGTTACTCAACGGTTTTATCCTCCTTTTTAAACAGATCAAATATCAGATATATGATCAGCGAAGCGGCGCCGAGCGTAACGGCGCAATCCGCAATATTAAAGATTGCGAAATCAAAAAAAACAGGTTCGATAAAATCGACCACATAGCCGTAAAACGCCCGATCAATAAGATTTCCGATACCGCCTGCGGCAACCACGCCCAGACTCCAGTAAAGCCAAAGCGGTTTGCAGCGGTCTGAAAAAAGATACCAGAGGATACTGACGCAGACAATGACAGTCAATACAACGAACACCCATCTTGCTCCGCTGAACATGGAAAACGCCATGCCGGTGTTTTCGGAATAATGAAAACGCACAACATGCCTTATAAAATCAACAGGCTCGCCGCCTTTTAAATATTGAACCGCAAGAAACTTTGTGATCTGATCAAAAGCTGTTATAAGTATTATCATGACAGCGCACCAGATGTGCTTTTTTCTGTGCATAGCGTCCTCCGAAATCTGCTTTGGATTCTGATGTTTAAATCATTTCCAGAATATAGTCAAAAGAGGGGTGAACCACTCGCCCCTCTTTAATTTTATCTGTTCATAAAACTTCTTTATTCTATGATCACTCGCCCATTTCGGCAAGTACAGCCGCACAGTGAGCGCAAAGCTGAGGATGCTTTGCATCCTTGCCGACAGTTTCGGAAAACTTCCAGCAGCGTTCGCATTTTTCGCCCTTAGCGCCCTCAACGCCGACGGTAAGACCTTCAACATCGCCCGTGAATGCCTGTTTCTCCTGAACGACCTCCACATCAGAGGTGATAAATATCTCCGGCAGAGCCGTTTCAACGGATTTCAGGAAATCGTAAAGTTCCCCATCCGCACCGAGAACGATGCGTGCCTCCAGTGATTTTCCGATCTTCTTTTCATTCCTTGCGATCTCAAGAGCCTTCTGAACGTCAACGCGTACCTTATGGATCTTATCCCATTTTTCCATAAATCCATCATCGGTTTTAATGAAATCGGGCTGCGGAATATCGTTAAACAGAGGAGATTCGGGATTCTTTGATTTATCATGCGGCATAAACTTCCAGATCTCATCAGCCGTAAACGCCAAAATGGGCGTTAAGAGCAGCGTAAGCGAATCAAGAATCTTATAAAGCACGGTCTGTGCTGCACGGCGTGTTTTTGAAGTGCTTACAGAGGTGTAGAGCCTATCCTTGAGCACGTCAAAATAGAAATTGCTCATATCAACAACGCAGAAGTTGTGAATGGCATGTGCCGCTGTATGATATTCATATATCTCATAGCCCTTGCGCGCAGTATCTATAACCTCATCAAGCTTCATAAGAGCATATTTATCAAGCTCCTCAAGTTCTTCATTGGGCAGCATATCCTTATCGGGATCAAAATCATAAAGATTGCCGAGGCAGAAACGCGCGGTATTTCTGATCTTTCTGTAATTATCGGAAAGCTGCTTCAGAATTTCCTTGCTAATCCTGATATCTGCATGATAATCGGAAGAAGCAACCCAAAGGCGGAGAATATCCGCGCCGTACTGTTTGATGATATCCTGCGGATCAATTCCGTTTCCAAGGGATTTGGACATCTTTTTGCCCTCTCCGTCAACCGTCCAGCCATGTGTGACGATCTGTTTAAACGGAGATCCATGACCGCCTGCAACGGAGGTGAGCAGAGACGACTGGAACCAGCCTCTGTACTGATCCGCGCCCTCAAGATAAACATCGGCAGGGCGTTTCAGATACGGCCGTTTTTCCAGTACGGCGGCATGTGATGAACCGGAATCAAACCAAACGTCCATAATATCCGTTTCCTTGTCAAATCCTTCGGACGCGCCGCAGTGCGGGCATTTATAGCCCTCAGGCAGGAAATATTCGGCTTCATGAGCAAACCAAGCGTCTGAGCCTTCTTTGCCGAATATCTCGGAAACTTTCATCATAATATCGTTGTCTATTATTTCTTTACCGCACTTTTTGCAGTAAACAACGGGAATCGGAACGCCCCATTTCCTCTGGCGTGAAATGCACCAGTCCGCTCTTTCGCGAACCATACTTTGAAGGCGGTCCTTGCCCCAAGCCGGATACCATTCCACAGACTCCGAAGCCTTAACAGCGTCTTCTTTGAAATCATCAACAGAGCAGAACCACTGAGATGTTGCTCTGAAAATTACGGGTTTATGACATCTCCAGCAATGCGGATACTGGTGAATGATCTTCTGCAGCGCGAAAAGATTTCCTGTTTTTTCAAGATGCTCGGCGATCGGCTTGTTTGCCTCTTCCGTTGTAAGGCCGGCAAACTGACCTGCCTCTTCCGTAAGTCTGCCGTTTGCATCAACCGGCACAACAACCGGGAGCTCGGGATACTTCTTGCATACAACAAAGTCCTCAACGCCGTGACCGGGAGCTGTATGAACGCAACCCGTGCCGCTTTCAAGGGTTACATGATCGCCGACGATTACAAGTGAGATCCTGTCTATAAACGGGTGGCGGCACTTGATATATTCAAGCTCGCTGCCCATCATCGTTCCGAGCGTTTCATACTCCGTCACACCCCTAGCTTCCATAGCGGCTGCGGCAAGTTCGGTTGCCATAACATAATATTCATCTCCGCTCTTAATAAGCGAATATTCAAAATCGGGGCCAACGCAGATAGCTACGTTTGCGGGCAGCGTCCACGTTGTGGTGGTCCATATAACAAAATATGTTTTGCTGAGATCGGCGCCCATTGCCGTCAGCTTTCCGAGATCGTCCTCTACATTGAATTTAACATATATGGAATGACAGGGATCTTCCGCGTACTCGATCTCCGCCTCGGCAAGCGCAGTATTGCAGTCGGGGCACCAGTAAACGGGCTTAAGACCCTTATAAATATAGCCTTTTGTTGCCATTGAGGCAAAGACCTTAATCTGCTCCTCTTCAAAATCCTTTGTGAGCGTTATATAAGGATTATCCCATTCGCCGATTATGCCGAGGCGCTTAAAGCTTTCGCGCTGCATATCAACAAAGCCGAGCGCTGTGTCACGGCAGATCTTACGCAGCTCAAGGTCTGAAATATTGCTTTCGGCAGAAATATGCGCTTCTTTTCTGGCCTTCAGCTCCGTGGGAAGTCCATGGGTATCCCAACCCGGAACATAGGGGGATTTATAGCCGGTCATATTCTTATATCTTACTATGAAATCCTTAAGCGTTTTGTTGAGCGCATGACCGATATGAATATCCCCGTTTGCATACGGCGGTCCGTCATGCAGCACGAAAAGCGGTTTGCCCTCATTGTGTTCCATAAGTTTTTCATAGAGTTTGCCGTCGTACCAGCCCTTAAGGATTTCCGGCTCACGCTGCGGCAGAGCGGCCCTCATTGGGAACTCTGTCTTCATCATATTTAAAGTGTCTTTATAGTCCATTTTCAATCATCAACCTTTTATGAATATTAAATTATTTTCTCTTTTTTCTGAAAAATCCCTTAAATTTCACTCCGTCGTCTTCATCATCGTCGTCATCCGGCGGTATCAGGCTTATTTTCTCATCTGTTCTGACGCCTTCCGGCTTGATATGAAAGAAATCCTCAAAAGGAAGATGCTCTTCCTCCTGCTGTTCATGTGCCCTTTCGGAATGAGGCAGTTCCATTTCAGGCTCCTCGTTTATCTCGGGAACGCCGGCGGCATTTTCCTGCTCATCGCTGTCCTGTGAAAAAGCGTCGATCGCGTCCTTTACATCGGTTTCTTCCGCCGGGTCATCATCCGAGATTTCCTCAAGCTCATATTCAACATCATCGGCATTACTGCCCGATTCCTCTTCGGCATCGGGTTCTTCTTCGGTTGTGCCGGCAATCTCTTCGGCAGATTCTTCGGAGCGTTCTTCATTTTCGGAAATTTCGGTTTCTTTTTCCTCTTCCTGCATATCCTGCTCCATCTCTTCTATTTTCGCCGAAACACTTTCTATGCTTTTTTCAGCCTCATCTACCTTGCTTTCAAACTCGTTATTATCAGACTGAACAGGAGATTCCATCATTTCCCCGAGCTTTTCAAGCTGCGTCTCATACAGCGATACAAGACGGTCTTTAAAGGACTGTGCCTCTGATTTGAGCGTGTCGGTCAAATGATCGTAATATTCCTTTTCCTCTTTGGATTTGGAAAGCAGCTCCTGCGAAATACTCTTTGCCTCGGTCAGCAGCGCAGCGGCATCAGCCTTGGCGTCATTCAGCTCTTTTTCAGCCTTTTCCTGTGCTTCGCTTATAATAGACTGCGCAGCGTCTGTTTTTTCCTTTGTGATCTGCGCAGCATACTCACGCGCTTCCGAAACAATCTTCTCTGCTTTCTCCTTGGCGTCAAGAACGGTGTTCTGAACAGTCTGTGCACTGTCGGCAAGAAGCTTTTCCGATTTTTCTTTTGCCTCTTTTTCAACTTTTGATGCGGCTTTCTGAGCCGTTAAAAGAGTATCCTTTATGGAATCCTCCTCTGCTCTGTACTCCTCTATCTTGGAGGCGAGGATCTCCATTTTTCTGTAAAGCTCTTTATTTTCGTCATAAATAGCGGTAAAGGATTCCTCTATCTGCTGCAAAAATGCGTTGGTTTCATCTATATCATACCCGTGGGAAGCGGTTGAAAGCACTTTCTCCTTAATCTGGCTCGGCGTAATCATATTAAATTCTCCTCTCTCTTATCACGCTCAGTACATTATCATGCCATTGTTTTCCAGTTCATCGATCAGATCTCCCATAACGTCAACATTATAAGGCGTAATTATGTACGTACTGTTGGCGACCCTTTTGATTTGACCGTTGTTTGCATAGGCAACTCCGCTTAAAAAATCAAGAAGCCGGCGGGCAATATCCCTGTTTGTTGATTCCAGATTCAGCACAACCGTTCTTCTTTCGTTCAGATTATCACCGATTGCCGCTGCTTCTTCAAATCTTTCAGGCTTGACAAGCACTACCTGAAGCTGCGCCGTTGTGTGGATATTAACAACCTTATCCGACTCGGCGCGGGTACGGTGTATCTTTTCCGGTTTTTCCTCTTTGGGAACTCTTACGCCCTTGCGCTTTTCCCTTTTCGGAGGAGCCGGCATTGCATAGGATGACTTCTCCTCATAAAAATCATCAAATTCATCATCGTCGTCTTCACGGATGATTTCCGTAAACTTATCAAAAAAGCCCATATTGCATCCTCCTAATTATATTTTCTGGCTCCGAAGATTGCAGAGCCGATTCTGACTATATTTGAACCCTCGGCGATCGCGGCTTCGTAATCGCCGCTCATGCCCATTGAGAGTATCTCCATATTTATATTATCTATTTTTTTATCTTTAATGTCAATGAAATATTGCCTTACTGCGGCAAAATAACGTCTGGCCTCATCCTGCGTATCGCATATGGGCGGAATCGCCATAAGCCCTTTTATTTTTATTGCCGGCAGTTCGGATATCTGAAACAGCGTTTCCTCCAGTTCCTGCGGCATGATTCCGCTCTTGCTCTCCTCCTGCCCTATATTCACCTCGGCAAGGCAGTTTGTTACAACGCCTCGCGCGGCCGAGACCCTTGCTATCTCCTTTGCAAGTTTGAACGAGGATACTGATTCGATCATATCGACCTCGCCGACGATCTGGCGCACCTTATTTGTCTGAAGATGACCTATAAGATGTTTTTCAACGCCGTTAAGCATAAGCTCGTCTTTTTTCCCGAGAAATTCCTGCACACGGTTTTCACCTATAAGATCCGCCCCCAATTCAAGCGCTCTGTTGATATATGGCGGCTCTACCGTTTTGGTTACGCACATAAGGCGCACATCATGTTCATCTCTTCCCGATCTGACGGCGCATTCCTTAACATTTTCAAGAATACGCTTGTAATGATCCTCTACAGCTTTGAGCCGTTCCTCATCAAGTATATACTTTCCCATCGTGAAGATCCTTTCCCTGAATTATAATCTGGTCGTAAAGCTTTATTCCGCCGTCTGAATCAGCGTCATAGCTTAAGATCACATAGTCGCCGTCCGTATAAAGCACCTCGGCGCTGCGCCATTCGACAACCGATGCAACAAGAGCGTAAACGCCCCGTTCGCCGCCGTTGACATGCACCGCGGCTGACGGCATTCTTATTCCCGTGTGGGAAGCAACACGTATTTCTATATCCGCAAGCCGCATAGAAGCCGTATCACTGTTTATATCATCGCAGGAGAGCACGAGCACCGTCTGCTCCGCTCCCAGTTCCGGCTCGGCGCCCGATATGATTTTACAGTCATAAACACTGTCTGTTCCCGAAACAGCAATATCCACGCTGTCTCCGTTTTCAAGCTCCGAAATATCCGCAGCGTTTACGACTGCGCAGAAATACCAGTCAAAGCTTGTGATCAGCTTTCCAATACCGCCCGCCGCCTGCGCACTTTCAGCCTGTTCTATCCAGGAATTCAGAGTGTCCACGTCAAGCTTGCTGACGGAATCATACTCAAACGCGCCCTCAAGGCCATCCGTATAAGAGGAAAACACACCTGACGAATCTGCCGTGATACTGCCCGTAGGTCTGCTGATATTCAGAGCGCTCATTTTTTCTTCCGTTTCATTCATAACAGATGAAAAATCAATATCCTGACCGACCAAGATCTGGCGCCTGGTAAATCTGTCATTCAGCTCCGAGGCATATTCCGCCACATCTTTTGTATTGCCGCGCGCGGCGGCGCGCACATATTCATTCACATCCTGGAGTATAGTGTCGTCAAGCGACTCCACATCCGTTGCCATCCCGATCGACTGGCTTTCCATATTCGCATAGTATTCCAGTTCATCCTGCAGCTGAAGATACTGAGAATACTCTGACGCATCCTGCGCAGAAGAAAAAGTTTTGGCGATCTCACCGCCGAGCATTACCTTTTCACAATCGCCCACGGAAGCGAGCGTAACAGCGCCGTCTTTCCCAGCTACAACATGTTCGTCGCGCACCACAAGCGCCTTTGCATCGATCGTTTCATAGACGGTTGACACCAACGCGGTTTGGGTCTGCAAGCTGACATTGAAAGCGCCGTAAAGCTCAACGGCAATATAGACCGCTATCAACAACACTACAAAGATGATTGCAGTATTCTGTTTTTGCTGCGCCGACAGCTTAAGCTTTTTTTTCGTTTTCGCCGGTTTCTCGTTTTCCATATATAAAATCCCTGCTTATTCTGACAGCCTCGGCAGCGATATCGTGCTCACCGATATCATCGGCATAAAGGCGGACCGCAGAAGAACGCCTTTTAAACCAAGTGATCTGCCGTTTGGCATATCTTCTTGTTTCTTTTTTTATGTTAAGAACAGCCTGTTCAAGCGTTTGCGCACCGCAGAAATACGGCAGAAGCTCCTTGTGCCCGATTGCCTGTGCAGCGGTTTTTCCGCCGCTTGCAAGGCACGCCTTCGCCTCATTCACCAACCCGTGCTCCAACATGGAATCCACACGGCGGTTTATGCGTTCATAAAGCTGTTCCCTGTTTTTAAATTCAATAACAAAGTAAAGCGTTTCGTAAGGCGAACCCTGTTTTAAAGCCTCTTTGTCCGCCTCACTTTTCGTTTTGCCCGTAAGATAGTATATTTCAAGCGCACGGGCAACGCGCTTTTTATTATTTTTATGTATTTTTTCCGCTGATTGCGGGTCAATTGCCGAAAGCGCGCCGTAAAGCTCGTCCGCGCTTTTTGCCATAAGGCGCTCGCGCAGCCGATCGTCATTTTCTGTTTCTATAAAATTCACGTTATCCACAAGGCTGTCAATAAAAAGACCCGTGCCGCCGGCAATGACCGGCGTTTTCCCCCGTGCGGCAATATCCTTTATGATCTCCTGCGCGGCTTTCCTGAAATCGGATACCGAAAACGGTGTTTCCCTGCCGACACATTCAACCAGATGGTGGGGCACGCCCTGCATTTCTTCTGCCGTGGGCGCTGCCGTGGCAATGCCCATGCCCTTATACACCTGCATCGAATCGGCGGAAATGACCTCACCGTTGACCGCGGCGGCTATCTTGACGGCAAGTGCGGTTTTGCCGCTCGCCGTTGGGCCGGCTACAACAATAAGCTTTGTTTTATCCATCACTGCACCCTGCCGAACTGCTTTTCAAGCTCATAGCGGGATATCTTTATCATAACAGGTCTGCCGTGCGGACAGTATCTTATATCCGGCATGGCAAGCAGCCTTTCAACAAACATTTCCCTTTCGCGCTGCGAAGTGTGATCCCCGCCCTTGACTGCGGCGCGGCATGAGGTGGAGTGAAAAATCCAATCCATTTTTTCCGGCTCAATATCCGTTTTATGCTCCAGCAGCTTCTGCGCTATCTCAAGAATCAAATCCTTAACATCGCTGCCGTCCAGCATAGCAGGGGTCTCACGTACAATAACGGAATTGGACCCGAAATTCTCAACTGAAAATCCGCACTTAGAGATGAGCGCAAGATTCGAGATGACCGCGTCATATTCCTCCGGCGCGAGCGAAACGGCAACGGGAGAGAGCAGTGCCTGAGAAGCGATACCTGTTTTCTGCGCATCCTGCTTCAGACGCTCAAAATTTATTCTTTCATGAGCCGCATGCTTGTCTATATAATAAAGATCGTTTTTTATTTCAACGATTATATAAGTATTGAACGCCTCTCCCACAACCTTAAATTCCGCCACAGCGTTTTCTTCTTGAGTAACTGCCGTATTTTCAGGCGGAAGAACCAGATCGTCAGGCTCGGAGGCTTCGGCTTTTTGGGAAAAATCTATGCTAACAACGGTTGCATATTCATTTTCCTGCACGGTCTCCTGTTCCGAAAACACCTTGCCGGAGGATATCTTAAAGTCCTTGGGGTCACCGTAGCTTTCCGCCCTGCGGTGCGTGCTGTAAGAAGACGGGGCAGCAACACTCCATTTCTTTTGAGGAGCGGTATTCGAAAATCTGAACTGCGACGGCTGCTGAGGCTTTACGCCGAAATCTATTTTCGCCGTCTGCTTTTCCAGATTTTTATACACCCTGCCGCCGGCGTCGGAATAAAAGCTGCCCTCTTTAACGGAATTCTTCGTTTCTATCGCAGTCTTTACACCGTAATATATTAAATCAAAAACAGGCTTTTCATTTACGAATCGTACTTCTGTTTTGGACGGGTGAACGTTCACATCCACAAGTTTTGTATCTATTTCTATATTCAGCACGCAGGCAGGATATCTGCCCGCCATTATAACGTTTTTATATGCCTGCTCCAGCGCCGCCATAGCGGTTGCGCTTTTAATGAGCCTGCCGTTTATGAAAAAGAACTGCATAGCGCGGCTCTTTCTTGATTCGTGCGGTCTGCTCACATAGCCGGAAACGCGCATCGACTCATAGCTGTAATCAACATTGATAAGCGTGTCCGAAAGCTCCGAACCGAAGACCGAGTAAACAGTACCTTTCAGATCGCCGTTGCCCGAGGTAATCAGCGCCTGTTTTCCGTCTCTTATAAATCTGAACGATATTTCGGGATGGGAAAGAGCGATTCGGTCTATGACTCCCTGAACGGCATTACCCTCTGTAACGTCTTTTTTCAGGAACTTCATCCTTGCCGGCACATTGAAGAAAATATCCCTGACAACCACAGTCGTTCCGTCCGGGCAGCCGGCATCCGTCAAACCGATCTCCTCGCCGCCCGCGATCTCATATCTTGTGCCTATCTTTTCATCTGAGGTCTTGGTGAGCAGCTCAACCTTGGAAACGGCGGCTATTGAAGCCATCGCCTCTCCCCTGAAGCCGAGCGTGCCTATTGCGTTGAGGTCCTCCCCCGTGGCTATCTTTGAAGTGGCATGTGATATGAACACCTTTTTAACGTCATCCCTTGCTATACCGCTGCCGTCGTCCGTAATCCGTATGTACGTAGTGCCGCCGTTTTTAATTTCAAGCGTAATATGCTTGGCTCCTGCGTCTATTGCATTTTCAAGCATTTCCTTAACAACGCTCATTGGCCTTTCAACCACCTCTCCGGCGGCAATCAGGCTGTATACTTCTTTGGGAAGAATATTGATCCGGGACATTCATATCACCTCTTTTACGTTAAAGTTCCTCTGCTTTTTTCTTCAAATCATAAAGCGTTTGCATCGCCTCAATAGGCGTTAACGTGTTCACGTCCGTCGCTTTCAGGATCTCGAGTATCTCATTTTTGCCGTTCGCGGAGAAATTATACTGTATATCCTCCTCTTCCTCCACAACAGCGTCCTCTGCCTTGAATTCAATATCTATCTTGTTCTGCTCCAGCTCTTTGAGTATCACCTTTGCACGGCGCACCACTGAATCGGGAACGCCTGCAAGTTTAGCAACTTCTATGCCGAAGCTTTCATCAGCGCCGCCCTTTACGATCCTGCGCAGGAACGTAATATCATCGCCGCGCTTTTTAACGGCTATTGAGTAATTCTTAACCCCGTCCAGCAGACCCTCCATGGCAGTCAGCTCGTGATAGTGTGTGGCAAAAAGCGTTTTTGCGCCGAGCGTTTTTTTCTTGCACACATATTCAAGCACGGCGCGCGCAATGCTCATGCCGTCAAATGTGGAGGTGCCGCGCCCTATCTCGTCAAGGATGATCAGGCTGTCGGTCGTTGCGTTTTTAAGTATGGACGAGACCTCGCTCATTTCCACCATAAATGTGGAACGGCCTGTGGCAAGATCGTCTGACGCACCGACTCTCGTAAATATCGCGTCCACAATTCCGATGCTCGCTGAGCGCGCAGGCACGAAAGAACCGATCTGCGCCATCAGCACGATCAGCGCGATCTGGCGCATATATGTTGATTTTCCAGCCATATTCGGACCTGTAATGATCATACAGCGGTTTTCGTTTTTATCCAGCACGGTATCGTTCGGCACAAATACGGCGCCGTCCATAAGCGCCTCCACAACGGGATGCCTGCCGTCCTTTATCTCGATGCAGCCACCGCTGTTGATCTGCGGGCAGACATAATTATTTGTAACGGCGACCTCTGCCAAGCCGGCAAGGGTGTCAAGCGCGGCAAGCGCCTTTGCCGTTTTCTGAATCCTTTGCACCTCAAGCGATATCTTCTCTCTCACCGAGCAGAAAACATCGTATTCCAGCGCCACGGCTCTGTCCTTTGCACCGAGTATCCTGCCTTCAAGGTCTTTTAGTTCCTGTGTTATATATCGTTCACAGTTCGCTAAAGTCTGCTTTCTTATGTAAGTATCGGGCACTAGGTCTTTATATGAGTTTGTGACCTCAATATAATAACCGAACACCCTGTTGTATCCCACTTTCAGCTTGGGAATACCTGTTTCCTCGCGCTGTTTTGCTTCTATTGAAGCAATCACGCCGGCGCCGTCCTCCATAATATCCTTCAGCTCGTCCAGCTCAGCGCTGTAGCCGCGCTTTATCATTCCGCCCTCTCTAAGCGAAAACGGCGGTTCGTCAACAATAGCGCTTTCAATCAGTTCACAGACATCGCTGAGCGTGTCGATCGAATGATATATCTCTTTCAGGTACACCGATGAACAGCCAAGGATGAGTTCTTTTATCTTTGGCAGACGTTCACAGGTTGCCTGAAGCGATTTAAGCTCCTTGGCATTTGCGGTGGAATAGGCAATGCGTGCCATAAGTCTTTCAATATCGCTTATCCCCGTGAGCGCCGCTCTTGTTTTATCACGCATTTCGGGGTTATCGGCAAGTTCGCCGACGGCATTCTGCCGCCTTGTGATCTTGGCGGCGGACATAAGCGGCCTTTCCAGCCAATTTCTGATCATTCTCTTGCCCATTGCCGTTTTTGTTTTATCCAGCACCCATAAAAGCGAATGTTTTTTATCGCCCGTCATCATAGAGCTTGTCAGTTCCAGATTGCGCCTGGCGTTCATATCGAGCTTCATATACTCGTCGTCTTCAAAATAATCAATATCGGCAGGGGCTTCGATCTCGTCTTTCCTTTGAACCTCTTTCAGATAATCTATTACCGCTCCGAGCGCGCAGACAACGGGCTTGCTGCTGCCGAGCGAAAGAGATTCAATCTCTTCTTTTTTGAGTGTTTCCAAAATGACGTTCGTTGCGCCCTCAAAGTCAAACTTTTCATCGTCCAGCAGCTGCGTTTTTGTGTTCAGGCGCTGTTTGATAAATTTCGCTGCGTCCGTAAAATCAAGCGCCTGTGAATTAACGAGGACTTCCTTCGGCTGATATGAGGAGAGCTGATCTATGATCTGTTCCTCCGCGTCTTCTCCCTTAACGGCGGTAAGATGGAACTGCGCCGTTGAAACATCGGCAAAGCAAAGTCCCGTAACGCTTTCAAGCCTGCATATACAGCAAAGATAATTGTTCACAGCGTCATCAAGCATACTTCCCTCAATAACGGTGCCGGGCGTGATGATTCTGACAACATCGCGCTTAACGAGCCCTTTAACGAGTTTCGGATCCTCAAGCTGTTCGCATATGGCAACCTTATAACCCCTGTTCACAAGCTTTGCGATATAGTTATCCGCGGAATGGAACGGCACGCCGCACATAGGCGCGCGCTCCTCCTGACCGCAGTCTCTGCCCGTAAGGACAAGATCCAGTTCCTCGGAAGCGATTTTGGCGTCTTCAAAAAACATCTCGTAAAAATCGCCCAGACGAAAGAACAGCAGCATATCGGGATATCTGCTTTTTATATCAAAATACTGTTCCATCATAGGGGAAAGCCCGTTTTGCTTTTTTCCCGCCATATCTGTCCTCCTCATGCATCACTTACTCTTTTTGTTCGCCGAAATTCTTAATTGGAATTAATGAAATCCGCAGGAACCGCCGCAGGTCGAGCAATCGTGCGTGCAGGACTCATCCGGCAGTTCGCAGGTCTCTGGGTCTTCGCCGTCAAAGAAAAGACCTATCATTTTGCTGATATACTGCGCCATTTCTTCCATTTGCGCAGCAGCAGCAGAGTAGACTTCCATATTCTCATTCTGCATGATATCTTCATACTGCTTCTGATAATCGTTCTGAAGCTGTTCGATCCTTTCCTTATCCGCATCGTCTCCCTTGCCGGTTTCCTGCTGATATTTCAGAGAGATCAGCTGAAGCTCCTGCATTTTATCCTGAAGTTCCTTATCAGCGTCATTTTTTGCCGCTGCATCCTGAAGCGCCTTAAAGCGAGGATCTTTCTGAATTTCTTTTCCGAGTTCACGGAGTGCATTTTCAAGTGACATATTGTTTTATTCCTTTCAGTAATATATTTTATATTTCAGATAAACACGAAACATCTTAATCCGTCTGTTTCTGCATTTATTTTTCCCGATTATCCGCCAATTCACCTTTCAGCACATAAGTGAGAGGCTCAGTCACGGTTATATCGCGGAACGTACCCACAAGGCTTTCATCGCCCTCAAACTCCACGATGAGATTGCCGTCCGTTCTCGCGGAAAGATAGCCATCGCCGAGCTTGCCCTTGCCGTAAACAAAGCACTTAAAGGTCTTTCCGGCGTATTTTTTCATGTTTTCCGCGGAGATCTTTTCCTGCACGGCAAGCAGCTCGCGCAGCCACCTGCCCTTTTCCTTTTCATCAACGGGATCCTCCATTTCTGCGGCAGGCGTTCCTTTGCGCGGTGAATAGATAAAGGTGAACAGAGAAGTAAATTTGACTTCTTCAACCAAAGAGAGCGTGTCTTGAAACTCCGCATATGTTTCGCCCGGAAAACCAACGATAATATCCGAGGTAATGGAAAGCGAATCACCCATGAGCTCTTTTGCATAGTTTATAAGCGAAAGATATTTTTCTCTGGTGTAGTGCCTGTTCATGGCTTTGAGCACCCGGTCGTTTCCGCTCTGGAACGGAAGATGAAGATGCTTTGCCACTTTTTCGCAGGACGCCATGGTTTCAATAAGTTCCCTTGTGCAGTCTCTCGGATGACTGGTCATGAAACGAATTCTGAAATCACCGTCCAGATCATTGATTCTTCTGAGCAGTTCGGCAAACGAAACACATGGGATCAGATCCTTGCCGTATGAGTTCACGTTCTGCCCAAGCAGTGTTATTTCGCGGCAGCCGCTTTTGATCAGCTCTTTCGCTTCTTCAATGACCGCTTCGGGCTCTCTGCTGCGCTCCCGTCCGCGCACATAGGGTACGATGCAGTAGGTGCAGAAATTGTTGCAGCCGTACATTATGGGCAGCCAGGCGCGCCTGTCTTCATCTCTGAGGACGGGAACACCCTCTGCAATAGCGCCGTCAAAATCAGGGATCTCAAAAACACGCTTTTTTCTTGTGAGAGCCTCATAAAGAAGCTGCGGCAATTTGTATACCACATGCGTGCCGAACACAAGGTCCACAAAAGGAAAGCTTTTTTTAATTTTATCCGCGATATGCTTTTGCTGCATCATACAGCCGCAGCAGGCGATGATCACTTCAGGATTTTCAAGCTTGTATTTTTTGAGCATACCGACATTTCCGAAAACCCTGTCCTCAGCATGTTCTCTTACTGCGCAGGTATTGAAAAGAACGAGCTGCGCTTTGGTGCGCTCTTCGGTAAACGAATAACCCATCAGGGCAAGCATACCCTTTATTTTTTCACTGTCCGCCACATTCTGCTGGCAGCCGTACGTAACGACGCATGCAAGCGGCGGCTGAACGGAATATCTTTTTGAGATAACGGAGCTGACTTTATCGCAGTAATTCTTTTGAATATCCAATTCGATCTGCGGCACGACCGCGGTTTTTCTGCCCGAATGCTCCATGATCTCACTTCCTTTTTACACGCAAAAATTACAGATATTTATACTTTCCCAGAATATTTTTAATTATAGCAAACGAAAGGCATATATTCAATAATAAATTATTAATTTATTTAAAATAATATATAGGGAAAAAGGATCTGTTTTATCACTGTTGCATAAAAGCCTATTTTTTGTTAAAATCTCTATAATAATGACCGAAATCAAATCTGTTAAGAGGAAAGGATATACAAAATGCTGAAAAAGAGAGGCGCCGGCGTGCTTATGCATATCAGTACGCTCCCCGGCGATTACGGTATAGGCGTTTTTGACAAAAACGCAAAGGATTTTATAGACAAAATACACAATATGGGATTCACCTATTGGCAGGTTCTGCCGTTCAACCCCACCGACGAATCAAACAGCCCGTACTGTTCTCCGAGCGCATTTGCCGGCAACTTCCTTTTCATAGACCCGAACGGTCTTTATGAAATGGGACTGGTTGACAAAACCGACGTTGAAAGCAACAGATATACCGGCAGTCCGTATACTGCGGATTATGAATTTGCCGCTGAAAAACGATATGCGTTACTAAGAAAAGCTTTTTTGAATACAGACAGCAAAATCGCGGCTGAGATAAAGGAATTCGAGCTGCAAAACCCATGGCTGACAGATTATGCCGTCTATATGGCGGTAAAGGAAGCAAACGGCGGAAAACCTTGGTGGGAGTGGGATAAAAAGCAGGCTGTTTATGCAGAATGCATCAAAAATATTTACTCTTTTGAGAAAGACGCCGCTTTCTGGAAATTCGTGCAGTATATTTTCTATAAGCAGTGGTTTGAGATCAAGAAATACGCCAATGAAAAAGGGATCGCCGTTATAGGGGACATGCCGATCTATGTTGCGATGGACAGCGTTGATGTTTGGGCTGACCTGCCGCTTTTTGAGATAGATAAAAAAACGCTGAAGCCTAAAAAAGTTGCCGGTGTTCCGCCGGATTATTTCAGTGAAAACGGACAGCTGTGGGGAAACCCGATATATAACTGGAGTGCGATGAAAAAAGACGGGTATTCATGGTGGATATCACGAATAGGTGCTGCGCTCAAGACGTATGACGTTGTGCGCATAGACCATTTTCGTGCTTTTGCAAGCTACTACGAGGTTGACGCGGATGCCGAAAACGCAAAAAAAGGCAAATGGAAAAAGGGACCGGGAATGGAGCTTTTTAACAGAGTATTTGAAACATACCCGAATGCCCCCATTATCGCCGAGGATCTCGGGACTTTCGGCGAGGATGTTGTGCAGCTTCTGAAAGATACCGGTTTTCCGGGAATGAAAGTGGTGCAGTTTGGATTTGACCCGAACGGTGATTCCTCACACCTGCCGCATAACGCGGTTCAGAACAGCGTGAATTACGTGGGAACGCACGACAATAACACTTTGCTCGGCTGGCTTTGGGAAGCAGATGAGGCACAGCGCCGCTTTGCTTTGGAATACTGCGGTTTTAAAGGAGATAACTGGGGTGAGGGCGGCTACAAGAGCCCCTCCTGCCGCAGCATAATAGAGACCGTGTGGAAAAGCAGCTCAAACGTTGCGATCATCGCGTTTCAGGATATGTGCGGTTTCGGCAGCGACGCCAGAATGAATATTCCCGGCGTTGCGGATAAAAACTGGCGTTTCCGCACCACTGCGGACACGGTAAACGCCGTTGACTCTGAATATTTTCACCATATAAATGCACTTTACAGAAGGATGTATCCCGTGTTTGACAAATAGTATTTTCATCGCGGCAAACACCGAATCCGCGTGGCTGAATCGTATTTAATCAGAATAACAAACAAATAATATTGTCAACAAAAAAACTCCTGCATAGAATGATATGAAGTTAGCTTCAAATATTCTGCAAAGGAGTTTTTTTATGGCAAACACCATTATTGACGCCGGTGAAAACCGCATAAATGAAGCTGTGTGCATAGACACAAAGCGCATTTATGACAGCTGCGTCTCAAAAGATTGCCTCGAGGACCTCAGAGTTACATTTTTTTCAAGAAGCCAAAGGCTTATTGACGAGGCGGTAAGCGTAAAATGCCGTGAGTGCAAGGTTGCATCCGTTTCGATCGACGTTGACGAGGTGCCTTTTAACAGGGGCTATTACAGCGTTGATATCACATTTTATTTCCGCCTTGAATTTGATACTTATTCGGCTCCGTGCACAACGCCGGAGGTTGCCGTCGGCTACGCTCAGTTTACTAAAAAATGTATACTTTTCGGCTCTGAAGGCAACGTAAAGGTATTCACCTCCAATCCGGCATCAGAGGCGACCGACTGCCCCGAAGCGCCGCAATATACCAATCCCACGGCAAAGGTTCAGGCGGTTGACCCGGTTATCCTTGCCTGTGATGTGATCGACCTGTGCGACTGCTGCATTCCTCTTTGCACCTCTTTCCCGCAGTCTATCCTTAAGAACACGCAGGATACCGTTCCCAGCGCCGGCGCGGCAAAAGCTGTGCTTGTTACGCTCGGTCTGTTCAGCATAGTGCAAATGGAAAGAGACGTACAGATCCTCATTCCGGCATATGACTACTGCATACCACAGAGAGAATGCGAATGCAACACTCAGAACCCGTGCGACACATTCCAGGGCATCGATTTCCCTGTTGACGAATTTTTCCCGCCGGAAAGATCCGGCTCTAATTCCTGCGCCTGCAGCACGGACGACAACGCAGACGACTCAAACAACAGCTGATCTGATTGACAGCCTGTTCAGCGTGTAGGGACGCATGCTTTTCTGAATTTATAACTTTTTCTATACGCTGAGAAGACCTGCCGCAAGGCAGGTCTTCATTTTTTGTCTTAATAAAAGTTTAAAGATATAAAAACATTAAAGCTTTTCTAGCTTCGCAAAATTTGACATGAGTTTTTTGGTTCCCGCTCTGTCAAAAGCGATCTCCAGCAGCACATCATTGCCCATAGGATTCGCGGAAAGTACAACGCCCGTGCCGAATGCCTTATGACGGACTGTGTCTCCCACTTCAAAGCGAGCCGAGCTGTCTGAGCGCTCAAAATCCACCTGACCGAATTTATGAGCGGAAGAGGAATTCTGCACATGCGTATTTTCGGCAAACGCGCTTCTGGTGAATGCTCCGCGCGGCGTAAACGCCTTTACCGTTATATCTTTCGTAACGCCGAACGGGATCTCGCGCAGAAATCTTGACGCCATATTTCTGTTCGTTGTGCCGTAAAGCATACGGCGGCGGGAATTGAGAAGATAAAGCTTTTCTTTCGCACGCGTAATACCGACATAAGCGAGCCTGCGCTCTTCCTCAAGGTCCTCATCGCTGTAAACGGACTGGTTTCCGGGAAAGATTCCCTCCTCCATTCCGGGGATGAAAACGATAGGAAATTCAAGCCCTTTGGCGGAATGAAGCGTCATAAGCACAACCGCATCCTCATCCCTGTTATAAGAATCTATATCCGAAACGAGAGCAACATCCTCCAGAAAATCAGCAAGATCAAAATTTTCATCCTCCTGCTGATATCTTATAAACATTGTTGAAAGTTCGCTTATATTATCTTTCCTGTCCTGAGCGGATTCGGGATCTTCATCGAGGTAATCAAAATACTTCGTTTTTTCAAGGATTTCCTGAAGCAGGTCTGAAAGCGCCATACCGTCATCAAGGCAGTGCTGAAAATGCCTTATCATTGCCGTGAAATCCTGAAGCTTACGAGCACTGCGCAGTGTTTTCTGAAATTCATCAGCCCTTTCGCACACCTCAAACGCAGATATACCGAGCCCTGTTGCGATCTCCAGAATATTCGCAAACATAGTGTCGCCTATGCCCCTTTTAGGCACATTGATAATACGCTGCAAACGCACATTATCCGCAGGGTTGCTGATAACGGCAAAGTATGAAATAATATCTTTTATTTCCTTACGGTCAAAGAATCGGTTGCCGCCGATTACCTTATGCGGAATTCCGCTTTTGGCAAGCGTTATTTCTATGTTCCTGGACTGCGCGTTCATTCTGTAAAGAATGGCATGATCGCTCATTTTTCTGCCGTTTCTTACATTTCTGAGAATCTCATCGGCAATAAAATCGGCTTCCTCTGCCTCATCCTCCAGTGTGTTGAAGATGATTTTTTCACCGGCTCCGGCATCGGTCCACAAATTCTTGCCCTTGCGGTTCTTATTATTTGCTATAACGGCGTTTGCCGCGTCAAGAATATTCTGCGTTGAGCGGTAATTCTGCTCCAGACGTATCACTTTTGCGTTTTTAAACTGATGCTCAAACGAAAGGATATTTTCTATGGTAGCGCCCCTGAAGCGATAGATGCTCTGGTCATCATCGCCCACAACGCATATGTTGTTATACCCGCCTGCCAGCATGGAGACAAGCACATACTGCGCATGCGAAGTATCCTGATATTCATCCACCATTATGTATTTGAACTGCTGCTGATAAAGCTCCAAAACATCCTTGTTTTCACGAAGAAGCTTTACTGTGTTGAATATCATATCATCGAAATCCATCGCGTCCGATCTCAGCAGTTCTTTCTGATACAGCTCATAGCATTCCGCTATTCTGGCTTTTCTGAAATCGTTCTGAGCAAATTTTTTGTATTCCTCACAATCGATAAGGCTGTCCTTCGCCGTGCTCATTTCCGCAAGGATGGATTTGTGGTGAAGGATTTTATCCGTTATGCCCAGCGACTTCTGGCAGTGCTTCATGACCCTTTTCTGATCATCCGTATCATAAATCGTGAAATGGCTGCTGTAACCCAGTCTGTCTGCAAATCTTCTTAAAATTCTTGCGCAGCAGGAATGGAAGGTATATGCCCATATGTCGTTTGCCTCGGGACCTATCGTATGGATAAGCCTTTCCCGGATCTCGCCTGCCGCCTTGTTTGTGAACGTGATGGCAAGCACCTGCCAAGGGCGGGCAAGACCGCTGTCTATAATATGCTGAACCCTGTTAACAAGAACCGTTGTTTTACCCGATCCGGCTCCCGCAAGTATCAGAAGCGGCCCGTCCGTATACGCTACAGCCTGCCGCTGCATTTCATTTAAAGCCATAATACACCTCAAAAACCAGTTTCGTTTAAATATATGGATTCGTAAAAGAAGAACCTGACCTGCAATCTGCAAGCCAGAACCTTTTTATATATTTACAATAAAACCGCCGCCGGAAACGGCGGTTGAAAAAAGGGTGCCGTTCTGACACCCTCTTATTCTTTTTATCTTAACTCCCGCTTGCTTATCCGAGCAGGGTGAGCAAAACGCCTGCCGCAACAGCAGAACCGATAACGCCGGATACATTCGGCCCCATAGCATGCATAAGAAGGAAGTTTGAGGGATTTTCTTTCTGACCCTCTTTCTGGCTTACGCGCGCCGCCATAGGAACAGCCGAAACGCCGGCAGAACCGATAAGCGGATTTACCTTGCCCTTAGTGATAACATACATCAGCTTTCCGAACAGCACACCGCCGGCGGTGCCGACTGAAAACGCAACCAAGCCGAGCACGATGATTCCAAGCGATTTCGCTGTGAGGAAGCTCTGCGCGCTTGTAGTTGCGCCGACGGAAAGACCGAGCATAATGGTTATAATGTTCATAAGCTCATTCTGAGCGGCTTTCGCGATTCTTTCCGTTCTGCCGCTTTCCTTGAGCAGGTTGCCGAACATCAGCATGCCCACCAATGCGGCGGCATCCGGCAGCAAAAGTGAAACGATAACCGTTACCATGATCGGAAAAAGGATTTTTTCAAGTTTTGAAACCGGACGCAGTGTATCCATAACGACACTGCGTTCCTTTTTTGTTGTAAGCGCACGCATGATGGGCGGCTGGATTACAGGCACCAGCGCCATATAGGAATATGCGGCCACCGCGATGGTGCCGAGCATTTCCGGCGCAAGCTGTGAAGTTACAAAGATGGCCGTAGGTCCGTCCGCTCCGCCGATTATAGCGATGGAACCGGCTTCCTGCGGCGTAAATTTAAGCAGAACCGCTCCCACATAGGTAAAGAAGATACCGAGCTGAGCCGCAGCGCCCAGAATAAAGCTTGACGGATTCGCGATAAGCGGAGAAAAGTCCGTCATAGCGCCTATGCCGAGGAAAATGAGCGGCGGATAAATTCCGGCTTTTACACCGAAATAAAGAAAATCCAGCAGACCCGGCGTACAGACCTGCCCCGCCTCATTTACCATTCTGCCTGCAAGCAGATCTATAAAGCCCTGCAAATCGTTATACTGCACGGCAAGATTTGCCCCCGGAATATTCGCAAGAAGCATTCCGAAAGCAATCGGTATCATTAGCAAAGGTTCAAATCCCTTTTTGATTCCCAGCCACAGAAAGAAAAAGGAAACGCATATCATAATGAGATTGAGGTAGCCGCCGTCCGTAAAGAAATAAGCATAACCGCTGTTCCTTACGATATCAACAATCGCACCCCAAACGCCCTGTAAAATATCCAAAATCAACGTCCTCCATACTATTCAGCAAAAATCAATATATAAACTGCCGCAAAGATTTCCGCAAACAACTAAAACGGTTTTGTATTATCCGCAATTGCGGCAGCAGCCCATGGATTTCTGCCGGAAACGTTTTTCACCCTGATTGAGCGGATAACGACCTGCTTTCCGCCCTCAGCTGCATAAACCGCCGCAGCGATTGCCGCAACGATCTCGCCGCTGATACCGTTCTGAACAGACGGTGCAGGTGCAGGCGCAGCCTGAACAGCCTGAGAGACCGAAGCAGGAGCCTGCGGCGCATCGTTTTCGCCGGATTTATTTCCTCTTGAAACCGCTTTTCCGAAACCCTTGAAAATAAGAATAAGCAGGATCAGAACCAGCATCACTATAACGATACCGGCAATAACAACTTCTGAAGTAAGCATCCAATCAACACCTCCGAGATATTCTTTGTACGTTTGAGCCGCAATGGGAAACGCATGTATAAAAGAAATTATGCTCTGCAATTTACATTCCCCCGAAATCATCCAAATTAAGTAGTATTATAAAACAGATGGCTCGGATTTTCAACCATAATTTCTCATTTTCATTAATATTGACAATATATTATCACACAAATTAAGTTTTTATATTACTATTGATTTATTTTTAAAAAAGTTTATAATATTATTAGCGTTTAAAAGCAAATTACACATTTTTTGAAACGGAGGCGGGCGCAGTGAAAAAAGAGACCCTGATCATAGCTATTTTAGTGGCGCTTATCATTTTGTGGATAACGGAAACCATCGGAATGAAAAAGACCTCCCGCCTTTTGAGCGGAGCGATCGACATCGGATTTTCACTCTTAAGATAGGTGCCGCATACTTGCTTTTGGGGAATCAAGCGTACTTGAAAGCATGATGATTTCACAGCATGCCAAAGGGGGCTGTTTCAACAAGATTTGAAACAGCCCCCTTTATATTTAAGAAGCAAACTGTTTTATATAAGTAAGAGAGTTGACATCGTCTTCAGACAAATAGATATAATAACCGATCACCGGCTCTTCGCTTTTCTCTGCGTATGTGTTTTGATAAACGAAGGATTCTGCCTGCTGAACGAGGAGCTGTTTTTCCTCCTGTGTCAGATTTCTTATTCTTTCTTTTTCCCCTTCCGGCAAAGCAGGATTTATGCCGTAAACCGTTATATCTCCTGCCGTCGTATAATGCGAATAAAAATCATACGGATCTTCGGCGAGCTTGTCATTTATTACAATTTCTTTCAGCCCTTCCCACTGCGAGACGGGGATGGATACGTCATCGCTTTCAATTCCATAGCCTGCATCATCATAATCGCTGTAATAATATCCTTCTATATAAATGATATCCTCATCGGGGAAAGAAAACGCTTCATCCTGCAATATCGCCTCTTTATTTTGCAGAATGTTGATATATTCATACCACAGATCATATGCGATGGAATATCTGCGCTCAACCGTTTTTCCGTTTTTCAGTTTGTATTCAATAATACAGTTTATATTGCCGCTCGGTGTCCAGTCCTCTGCCACTGCAGTATCTGCAACGGATTCGGTCTGAACCTGCGTAGTCGGCTCTTCGGATGAAATCCCGCCCGAATAAGTATCTGCGATCTCCTGAAGGAGCTTATCGTCCAAACCGTAGTCGGCTACTTCATCCTGTACGGCAAGCGTGTGAAAATCGATGACCCTCTGAATATTTTCCGGCTCTGTTAAAGTAACTTCCCTGCCGTCTCCCGCATATCCGCCGAAAAGCACATTCATAAGGAGTGTCGCCGGTTCATTGCCGTATTGGAGGCTGCTGTTTTCCGTAACGGTCACACTTTCCACTTCGTTCACCTGAGGAACATATTTCGTGTAGCTGTTGTAATTCGGGAAATACATAAGCGCTGAAAATAAAATGCACACTGCGCATACCGCCGCGTACGCCACAGCGGCTTTTTTTGTGAGCACCTTTTCCGTTCCGCGGCAGATCGCCCTGAAAATGAGCAGGCATACAAAGGCCGAAACGACACCGAAAAGCACGGAAGATAAAAAGCTGTAAGCCGCGCCGAAAATCATTAATCCCGATGCAATGAAAACCGCAAACAGCACAGCCGGAATGATTTTCCCGGACAGTTTATTCTGGGCTGTTTCCGCCTGCCTGTTTTTGAACACAATAATGCCCGCGATATAAAACAAAACGAATTCAACAGCGCAGGCGATCAGGATAAAAGCGGCGGATACATCCTCCGCACCCGCAAGCTGAGCGAAGACCATGCCTGCAGGAGTGACCGCAAGCGCTTTAACAGGATTGATTATAACGCCCCAGATCAGATTGATACGCGAGGTCACGCCTATAAGCAGCAGCGGCACGGAAACAAGAAGCACATAGCACAGAAAATAATACTGTATGCTTCTGCCTGCCAAAGCAGCGCACATAGAGATCACGGAATATATAACAAGGACCACGGCAAAATACATCAATATCCTGCCGACAGGCACATAATTATCCGCACTGTAAATGACACCCAGCTGAATTCCCCTGCTTTTAACAGACATGAAAAACAGATAGAGCACACCTAATGACAAAAGCATAGAACCGATATTCACGATCAAACCGAAAAGGAAATTCGCGTTAAAAATATGCTCCTTTTTATACGGCAGAGCCAGATGATAATCGCACGCGCGCCTGCTGTAGCTTCCCTTGAACATGGAAAAGACAGAGAAGAGATTATACACATTGAGCGCGGAAAAAACCCAGCCGGCGGCAAGCATAGAGCCGTAGACCATATCCGCTTGGTTTCTCCATTTTGGATCAAAGCAATACAACGCACACAGAAAAGAAGCTATGATACAAAACACTGCCACTGTTGCAGCGCCGGGAAGCTGGCGGCGGGCAACTGTTTTAAATATAGCCGGAAAAGCTCTTTTAGCTGAATAACTTGTTGATCTCATAACCTGCCTCCTCCATTTCACTAATAAACAGTTCCTCCAGGGTCAGCGGCAAAGATTCAAAGAAGACAGGCGCCTTTGCATGTATGATACGCCTTATCTCTTCCTCATTGCCTTTAACGGTTAGCTGGATCATTTTGCCCTGATGCGTTTCGTTTACTATTTTAAGCAGCGGTTTAATCTCCTCAAAATCCGCCTGCTCCATAACGAACTGCACTCTGTATATTCCGGCGGATTCCCCGTCTATATCTTTTTCAAGAAGCACACCGCCCCTGTGAAGCAGACCTATATGGTCGCAGAAGCCCTCAAGCTCCCTGAGATTGTGGCTTGCGATCACAACGGTTGCGTTCATTACGGAAATATATTCTATCAGTATTTTTTTAACCAGCTCTCTTATAACCGGATCAAGTCCGTCAAAGATCTCATCGAAGAAGATATATTTGGGAGCATGTGAAAGGGCGAGGATAATCGCCGCCTGCCGCTGCATTCCCTTGCTCATCGAAGAAATCTTCTGATTCGGCGAAATGGGAAAAACGCTTTTCAGATTAGAATATCTTATATCATCCCATTGTGAATATGCCTGTTTATAATAGTATGCCATTGAATCAACGGTGGTGCCGGGATAAAAATAGGGAAAATCGGAAACAAAGGCAAGACTGTCCTTTACCCTCAGATTCTCATACGGTACTTCGCCGTCGATATACGCATTGCCGCCGTCAGCCTTATATACGCCGGATAGCAGCCTCAGAAGCGTGCTCTTGCCGGCTCCATTAGACCCTACAAGCCCGAAAACAGAGCCGTCCGATATATTGAACGAAACATTGTCCAGCGCCTTTACACTGCCGAAGCATTTTGTAAGACCTTTTATTTCTATCATACTTCCGCCTCCCACACAGTATTAACGATTTCAATCACATCTGCTTTTTTAAGACCTGCATTTCTGGCGTCCGAAAGAGCAGCCGAAAGAAGCTTTTTTGCCTCTTTATGAATATCGGACAGATCTGTTTTATTTATAAAGACGCCCTTGCCTGCCACTGTATATATAACCCCGCGCAGCTCAAGGTTTTTATAAGCTTTTGATACAGTATTGGGATTGATCGAAAGCTCGGTAGCAAGTGCGCGAACAGAGGGCAAAGGACTGTCCGCCTCAAAAATACCGAGATTGATATACTTCACGATTTCCTTTTCAAGCTGAAGATATATCGGCTCACGGCTTCTTACATCTAACGAAAACATTTATCCAACCACCTCATCATTCACTGTGAATTGCCTTAAGAGCGCTGACCTTGACCGCCCTGTTTGCAGGCGAGATTCCCGAAACGACTCCGATCACAACCGAAAAACCTATTCCGAGCAGTATAAGCCATAGCGGCACGGAGGATACGGTTATTCCTGCGCTTGCATCTCCTCCGAGCGACCCGATAACGGCAGAGGCGGCAAAATTCGCAATAACGGAAATGATCAGGCTGATAACGATGCCGATCGTTCCGCCCATAAAGCCTATCATGCCGGCTTCGCACAAAAATACTGCTTTGATATCAGAAATATCGCAGCCGATTACTTTCATAACGCCGATTTCCTTTGTGCGTTCATACACAGCCATTACCATGGTGTTGCTGATTCCGAACGCCGCAACCAGCATGGAAACCGCTCCGATCGCTCCGAGCACAAGCTGCACCATAAGCATGATCCTTTTTGTGTAATTCAGTTCATCCTCGTTTGAATAAGTGGAAAGTCCGCTTTTGTTTATATTCTCCTGCACGGTTTTCACATTTTCAATGCTGTCAGCATAAACATAGATCTCCGAATATTCAAGTGCTTTATTCGGCTTGTTGTTGAGCGCATTATATTCCTTAATAAGCTGCTGTGCGGCTCTGATATCCATAAAAATGCTGTTTTCGGTATCCAGTCCCGAGCTTCCTGAAGAATTCAAGATCCCGCCTGTCCTTATACGCTGCCGGTTTGGCGCGGCGGCGCTCTGACCGCTGTCTGCGTTCTGAAGCACGGGGGATATATTAAATGTATCTTTCAGCGGGTCTATCTCACAGTTTACGAGCTCGTTATTCTCGTCGAATTCGCCGTCGACGATATTGCCCTGCTCATCCATAAAACTCAGCGCCGCCGTTTCGCCGAAATACACCTTATACATATCGGATGACGGCTTTACTTCGTTTCCGTTCGCAGTCACACCGAGCTTGGCAAGAGTATCAAAATCCACTGCATACAAAGAACCGCCTGTGTAAGAATACCTGCCGCGTGTTACAGTCGCGTAATCCGACATATTTAGGACCGGCAGAACGGTTTTAACATGTTTTATACCGTTCATATACCTGACAGCGCTGTCATTTAAAGGGGGCTGCTCCGTGCCGTTTTCTTCGGCATTACTGTCCACTGTTACGCTAATTCTTGTTGCGGAAGAAGAATTCTGATACTGCTCGGTCAAAGTTTTGTTGATTCCTGCGCCTATTGAGATCATAATAACGATCGCGCAGGTTCCCACAACTACCCCTATAACGGTCAGCTTCGTGCGTGACCGCCTGTTTTTCAGGTTTCTGAGCGCCATTAAGAAAATATCAGATTTCTTCATACAGCTCCTCCCCGTTTTTCTTTGCCTTTCTGCGTTTTTTTACTACGACCGCAACAACAATGATCACAATCAGAGCAGCGATCCCGCCGAGCAGATAAAACAGCGTATAATCATTTTCACCCGTTGTCTGCGCGTCATTTTCCGCCGCAAGATCGGCATAAGGATCTTCCTCCTGCTTTACCGTAACACTGAATTCACGAGATACAGAGCCGGGATCGCCGTTCTCGTTCTCATAGTCAAAAACAAGCGTCAGCTTTTGCGTTCCGTCCGAAGTAAATGTGACCGGCAAAGTATAATTGCTCGTGAATTGCTCTCCCGCCTGGATATTGCCGATATAGGCGGAGGAAAGCTCGTTTCCCTGCGCGTCTGTCAGCTTTATCCTGCCGTTTGATACTGCGCTTTTGCCGCTGTTTATAACCGTAAAAGCGCAATCCTGCTCCTCGTTCACCGAAACGGTGGAATCCGCCAGAGAAAGGGTGCCGAATTCAATCTTCTCAGGCTGCACAACAGGTATGCTGACCGAAAGCTCAGCGCTTTGCGATACTCTTTCTCCCGCCTCAAAATATTCATAAGTTACAGAAAGCGTGATCGGATAAACGCCCGAGGACGCGGAATTCTGACATTTGAACTTTTGGCTGATCTTTGCGGTTGAGGATATCTTATCTATGGAAGAGGTATCCGTGCCCTCGGCAGGCACAAATGCTTCACCGCCCGAAAGCTTGACGATCACATTTCTGACCGCAGTGCTTTTGGAATTGTTTTTAAGCGTGACATCCAGATCAAACACATCGCCGCCGTTTACCGAATCACCGCCGAATGAAAAATCCGAAATGAGAAGCTGGGGAGTAAACGAAGTGCTCTGCTGTGACGCCGACACCTTAACACTGTAATTGATTTCTGAAGTACCGGAAAGCTTTTCTCCGCCGTCAAAATACTCAAAGGAAGCGCTGAGCCCAACGGGATAAACGCCGCTTTCCGCCTGAGGGCTGCAATAAAACGTTTTGGAGAATGACGCTGTTGCGTTCTTATTGATTCTGTCTATATAAACGGAATCATTTCCGCTGTTAACGATGAGTGCCTCTCCGCCCGAAAGGCGGATATTCACATTGCGTATATCGATATCCCTACTCGTGTTTTTAAGCGTAAAATCCAGTCTTATGGTGCCGCCTGGCGATACGCTGCCCTTATCCGCCGAAAAATCGGAGGAAATAAGCGACGGGCTGAGGTTTGACGAGCTTGCGGGCAGAGCCTCCTCTGCGGCGAATGTATATGCAGGTATGAAAACCAGACTGAGCGCGATCAAAACCGCGATGATTCCCGATAATTTTTTCATCTCTTTTCTCCTTTTGCTTCTTTTTATTTTTCTGTTTCTTCAACAACTTTTCCGTCAATGATCCTTATGATCTTATCTGCATATCCGGCAACGCTTTCATCGTGCGTCACAAGCACCATTGTGCCGGAATTGGAGCGTACAAGCCCGCATACAAGTTCCATAACACGCTTTGTTGTTTCGCTGTCCAGATTGCCGGTTGGCTCATCGGCAAAAATAACGGGTGGATTTGAAACAAAAGCCCTTGCTATACCTGCCCTTTGCTGCTGGCCGCCGCTCATTTCGGACGGGCGGTGATCACATCTGTCCTCAAGCCCCACAAGCCTGAGCATTTCCATTGCGCGTTTTTCGCGTTCCGCCTTTCCCACGCCTTTAAAAACGAGCGGCAGCGCAACATTTTCCAGCGCCGTCATAGACGGTATCAGGTTATACGACTGGAAAACAAAGCCCGTAAATTTTTTCCGGAATGAAGTAAGCTCTTTTTCCGTCAGTCTGTCTATCCTGTGTTTGCCGATCATGACCATACCTTCGCTGGGGCGTTCCAATCCCGCAAGCATATTAAGAAGCGTTGATTTTCCGGAACCGGAAGTACCGAGCACTGCGCATATCTGACCTTTTTTCACGGAAATATTAACATCATCTAGCGCCGTTACCTTTTCTTTTCCGAGCACGAAATATTTTGTGAGATTCTGCGTTTTTATAAGAACCTGTTCCAAGCTCTCACCTCCGATTTCGTTTAAATTTCGTTGCTTATACACGGATTATTTTGCCAACTTGTCTGCACTGTACTAATACGCTTAGTACAGTTTATTAATACCATATATTTTTGCGAAAGTCAATATACTTTATCAAATCTTTATTTTTTTACAAAACAGCGCCGCATAAAAGAAAGATCCCCGAAATCTTTTTAAGATTTCAGGGATCTTAAAATATTATGCATTGAATGTGCGGTTTATTCTATCCGAAACATGCCGAAAGAAAGTATGACCGTCTTAAACTGATTTTATGAAATATTAAAATTCTTTACTTACTATTCTCTTATGAAGCAGAGCTTTAACGCATGCTTTTCAACTTTGAAATGAACTTCTGTATAATTAAAATTCTCACCGTCACAGTTTCCCAGCAGCGGCTTGCCGTCCGCAGACCATATTCTGCCTCCCGTAAGATAACCTGTGTGAATGTATTTGGAAGTTTCATCATTTGCCGTGCCTGCACTGTACTTAGGAATGATCGGCAGGGCTTTAAAAAGATTGATGGCGTCCGCTATGCAGAAGTCAAGTATACCGTCGTCCAGTTTTGAATCCGGCGCAGGGCAGAAACCGCCGCCGTAATAGCTGGCGTTGCATATGGCAAACAGCGTGTAATCCTTGGGAGTCTCGGTCCATTTATACGGTCTGCCGTCTTTTCCTATGCGGTCGATATCAAAATTGATCTGATACTTCATAGACTGAAGCACCGCCGGAATGACCGCGATGTTATAAGCCTGACTTCCGAGCGGTTTTATTTTGCCGGCAATCTTTCTGCCGATGGTCTCCACCTTTGTGTCCAGACCGAAGCTCATAACATTAATGCATTTTTCACCGTTGTAATCAATAAGGTCTATGGGTTTTACATCATATTTCAAATGACCTGTGTGCAGACCGAACGCCTTGACGACATTAAATGAATCTATTTTTTTTGTGCCGTATATTTTCTTGGCAAAATCATTGCCCGTGCCGAACGGCAGAATCATAAGAGGCGTTTCCGTATGCGCAAGTCCGTTGGCAATTTCATGAACCGTACCGTCTCCGCCGCAGCAAATAACAACACACTGATCACCGTATTGAGCGGCGTATCGAGCGGCGATTTCCTTTGCGTGGCCGCGGTAATGCGTTTCCTCAACAATCATTTCATCATCAATAAGCCTGAATGCGGACTGCACCTGCTTAAACAGCATCTGCCTGCTTTTATTTCCCGCAATCGGATTTTCTATAAAAATATATTTCATACCACACATCCCTCTCCGGCTCCGTCAGCGTTTACAGCACTCTTGTGCCGCCTACAGGGCGTATAATAAGCACATGGCAGCTTCCTGCGCCGAACACGCTTTCAATCCTGTTTTTATACTCATCAAGCTTTTCATTCGGAACAAACGCCTGAATGGTGCCGGCAAAGCCGCCTCCATGAACACGGAAAGCACCGTCCACACCAAGCACATCTTCTGAGATGCACAGCGCAAGCGAAATTTTCTGTTCGGAAGGATCTTTAGGTGTGAAAACATTCTGGTTATACATGTAAGAAGATCGGCCGCTTTCATTGATCATTTTCTTAAAGCCGCAGAAATTGCCGCTTTCCAGCGCGCTGACAGCGCTGTCGACCCTTTCGTTTTCCTTATAAAAATGGAATGCCCTTAACAGCGCTCTGTCGCTCACCCTTCCGAGGAGCTGCGGAACGGAATTTTTAAAATCTTCAAAGCTTATCTCACGCAAAACATCTTTTCCGAGAGCCTGCGCAACACTTTCCATTTCAGAGCGCACGGCAGCATAGTCATCAGTCAGATCGCTGTGGTTTCCGCCCGTGTCAACAATACAAAGAGAATGGCCGCTGTGTGAAAAATCAAATTCCACCTTTTTTATTTTCGGATTTTCAGTGGATTCAAAATCTATTGTAACGAAGGTGCCGACCGATGACGCCATCTGATCCAGCAGACCGCAGGGCTTGCCGAAGAAAACATTTTCGGCATACTGGGCTGTTTTCGCTATATCAACGGCACTGATCACACCGTCGTTATAGAGATAGGACACCGTTGCGCCGAGAAGCACCTCAAACGCCGCCGAAGAGGAAAGTCCGCTGCCGCCTATAACATCGGACGTTGTAACGGCGTCAAATCCGCCGATCTTATATCCCATTCCGCCGATTTTTGCAACAACACCGCGCACCATAGCAGTGGAATGACCGAATTCCGATTCGTTCGGAAGAAGCTCCGCTGTATCCACAACGTTCATAGCATGTCCGTCCGACTTAACACGTACGATGCCTTCCTCATTTTTTGCGCTGACTGCAACTGCGTCCAGATTAATGGAAGCGGCAAGCACCCTGCCGTTATTATGGTCTGTGTGGTTGCCGCACACCTCGGTGCGGCCGGGGGCGGAGGTTACAATAACATCTCTGTCATCGCCGAAAAGTTGAATAAACTCATTGATAAGACGTATGTAACGCAGTTTCTGCGTTTCGACCGCTTCATCCGTAACATAGACCGACTTGAGTTTTTCGTCTGCTTTTCCTGCCTCAATGGCACGAATGAGTTCTGTTGGTTTCATAATGATTCTCCTTATATTTATAAAACAATTTTATATTTTTCCTTTTGGGAATAAAGCAGCAGCGTCTGATTCATCTGGCGCGATTTTATTCCGTAGAAAATATTGAATATCAGGCTTGTAATGCCGGTAAACACAACTACAAGCATTGCCCACAATATAAACTGCCGCGAGAAGGGATTATAAATCTCTGCTCCGATTCTGGTGTAAATAAACAATCTGGGAAATATTCCGAGCACACTCAGGCATAAATAATAGACAAAATCATAATGCATGGAGCCGTAAAGCTTGGATACCATTCCGAGCGGAATGGACGGCACAAAGCGAGAAACGGCAAGTATATACGGATTCCCCGAGCCTTTAAACAGCACCCAGTTCTTAACAAATCTTGCCTGCTGAATATTTAAGATCATCATAGCCCAGCCGCCGCCGATCCATCTTCCCTCATAGTATTTTATAACAAAGAACAGCATAATGCAGGCAACATTGATGATAAGAGCAGTCTGAACGGAAAACACCATACCCGATATTACGCACAAAAAGCTTATCGGAATGGGAAGCTGGCATTTTGCAAGCCAGAGCGCAAAAATGCACAGAAGGATCTCAAAATGCGTATCCAGCCCGGCCACTGCGCGTTCTATATTGCTCAGCCAGTTGATGATGGCGTCAAATCTTATTTCAAGACTTTCCTGTTCGTGAAGGCAGATTGATAAAAACACAACGCACACAACCGTTGCGAGCACGATTATCATGGATATTAAATTGGTCTGGCGGCGTTTGTTTTTTCTCAAAACAGCACCTCCCGTAAAAATTAATACTCGTGATAATTTCCGAGAAATTTAAACTCCGGCAATTCAGAATAAAGCGCGCAGAGCAGATCAAGCGTTTTATTATCCTTTATGTTTCCGAGCAGATCCACATAGAAATAATAGCTGAACTCACCGTTGCCGACAGGTCTTGATTCAAGCTTTGTGAGGTTTAGACCGGCAATAGAAAACCTGCCCAGGATTCTGTAAAGGGATCCGGTCGTGTGGGGGAGCGAAAAGATCAGCGATATCTTATCGGCATTTTTTTCTATGAGCAGTTTTTTTGAAATAACAATAAATCTTGTTCTGTTATTACTTATATTCTGAATTCTGGATTTTAATATTTGCAGATCGTATTTTTTTGCCGCATCGGAAGAACAGATAACGCCTATATCCTTTCTTTCGCTTTGTGACACAAATTTGGCTGCCGCCGCGGTATTGGTGTAATTCACACCTGTAAAATCAAAATTCTTTAAAAATTCCGAGCACTGCGAAAGCGCCTGCGGATGGCTGTAAACCTCTTCTATATCCTCATATTTTACGCCTTTTCTGGCGCACAGGCAATGATTTACTTCAAGTGAATAAGAGCCTATAACGTAAAAACGATATTTTATGATGAGATCGTAGACCTCATGCACGGAGCCTGCCGTTGAATTTTCAACAGGCACGATTCCGAACGGAGCCTCGCCCTTGTTTACTGCCTCAAAAACATCCTCAAAGATCCTGTAATGCTTTATATCCGCATTTTTAAACAGTATCAGTGCGGTCTCATCGGCATAACTGCCCTCCACGCCGGCACAGGCAACGATCGTCTTTTTTGAAAATTCATCCTCCTTGTCTGTCGCGGCTTCAATAAGAGTTCTCAGTTTTGCCCCGCTGTTCATAATATTATGCTGAATCGCGCGTGACGCGTCCATCGTTGCGGAAAAAACAGTTGCGATCGCGTCGCCGTCTTCGCCGCATTTTTCCTTAACGGAATCCAAAATTTCACGTTCCCGCTGCTCATTGAGCACGGGAAGCCCTCTTTTAACCTTATATTTCGCCACCTGTTTTGATATATTCATTCTTTTTTTCAGAAGCGGAATCAGTTGTTCGTCTATATCGTCTATCTCATTTCTTAAATCAAGTAAATCCATGAAAGCATATTTTCCTTTACATCATCATATCAAGCAGCGTGAACGCGCACACTGCCTCCACCACGGCAACGGCACGCGGCACGATGCACGGATCATGCCTGCCCCTTACCGCCAGCTTTTCATTTTCACGCGTTTTAAGATTAACGCTGTTCTGCACAGACGCAATAGACGCGGTCGGCTTGACGGCGACGGAAAAAACGATCGGCGCTCCGCTTGCCATTCCGCCGAGCACACCGCCGTTGTTGTTCGATCTCAGGTGAACAGCGCCGTCTTTCATCTCATATTCGTCATTCGCCTCGCTGCCCAACATATCAGCGAAACCGAAGCCCGCTCCAAACTGAACGCCCTTAACCGCAGGTATGCCGAACAGCGCGTAGGACAGCCTGCCCTCAATGGTTGAAAACATATTGGACCCTGTTCCGACGGGTACACCCACAGCCGCGCACTCGATTACACCGCCGACCGAGTCACCCTGAAGCCTTGCGTTTTCGATCACCGCGCGCATCTCGATCTCTTTTTCCGTGCTGACCGTGGCAAAAAAATCGGATGACAGCTCCTCAAGCTTTGCCGCGTCTATATTATTTTTATCAAACGCTTTATCATGCACATTACCTATCTGAAGAATGTGTGCACCGACTGTTATTCCTTTTTCTTTCAGGATCTGTTTCGCTATTGCGCCG
Source organism: uncultured Oscillospiraceae bacterium (assembly GCA_900539845.1). GTDB lineage: Bacteria > Bacillota > Clostridia > Oscillospirales > Acutalibacteraceae > Eubacterium_R > Eubacterium_R faecavium. The sequence continues at coordinate 231,553 of UQDP01000002.1, forward strand.
GCAAATACGAGCGGAGCAGTCAGTCTGCCGCTGAAATGCCCGCCGCCGCGTATATCGTTGCAGCCGCCGTATTTCACATAAGCCGGATAATCACTGTGGGACGGTCTCGGAACAACATCAAGCGAGCCGTAATCACCGCTTCTGGTATTGGTATTTTCTATGATCATGGCAAGCGGCGCGCCCGTTGTGGTTCCGTTCAGAACACCGCTTAAAATATGCGGCTCATCCGCTTCCTTTCTGGTGGTAGAGGATTTGTCCCTGCCGGGAGCGCGTTTATCCATTTCTTTCTGTATCTTTTCAAAATCAAGCTTTATTCCGGCAGGCAGCCCGTCTATAACGCAGCCGATCGCCTCGCCATGGCTTTCGCCGAAAACCGAAAGCTTTATTCTGTCACCCAGCACTGAAGACATTTGCTTTTCCTCCAAGTTTATTGTAAACGTCAAAAAATGACGGATAAGTTTTGTTTATACTGTCTGCGTCGTCTATCACCGTATCGCCCTGCGCAAACAGACCGGCAACGGCAAACGCCATAACGATTCTGTGGTCATTATAGCCTTTAAGCTCAGCGCCGCGGACATTTCCGTTCGGCGCAATGATCATTCCGTCCGCCGTTTCACAAACATCCACATTCATTTTTCTCAGGTTGGAAGCTACCGCCTCAAGCCTGTCTGACTCCTTAAAACGCAGCCGTTCGGCGCCCTTTATAACCGTTTGGCCTTTTGCAAACGCCGCCGTTACCGCAATTGCCGGCACCATATCCGGGATATCCGTGCAGTCTATCTCAATGCCGTGAAGCGCTCCCGCCGAGCAGGTAACGCCGTTTTCATCCGCCTTTACATCTGCTCCGAATCTTCGCATAACATCCACGACCGCCTTATCGCCCTGCGCAGAATCCATGTCAAGACCTTTCAGCGTAATCGTGCCGCCTATTGCCGCGGCGCTCATGAAGAATGCCGCATGGCTCCAATCGCCTTCCACAACATAATCTCTTATCCTATAAGCCTGATTTCCGCGCACGAAATAGCCGTAATCCGTCTGTTCAATTTCAACCGCGTAATCGGAAAGTATTTTCACAGTCATATCAACATATGGCTTTGACTGCAAAGGCGTTGTGAGACGTATCTCTGAATCACCGTCCAGAAGCGGCAGCGCAAAAAGCAGCCCTGTTATGTACTGCGAGCTTATATCGCCCCTTATCTCATAAACGCCGCTGTGAAGCTGACCGCTTATCTCCAAAGGAAGCGAGCCGCCGCTTTTTATCTTGACGCCATGCTCCGGCAAGAGCCTTAAATACTCGCCGAGCGGTCTCTGCGGCAAACGTCCCTCACCGATAAAAGTGACATTTCTGCCGAGGGCAGCCGCAACGGGAATAAAAAACCGCAGCGTATTTCCGCTCTCTATGCAGTTTATGATCTTATCTCCGTTTTTCAGGCTTTGAGCCGCTCCCACCGCCGCCTGCATATCCTTTGAACCAATGATAGGCTCAACACTTCCTCCGCCGGCAAGAAAAGAGCATATAACCGCTCTTTGCGCCGCGGATTTGCTGGGCGGCAAAACCACACTGCCGTTCAGAGAGGCGTTTTCTATCTTAACAAATTTCATACTATTCCTTTATTTCACACCGAAAAGAGCATGGACCTCATCAAGAGAGGACGGCATGATAAAACTCTGCCCCGCTTTTTTCAGCATGATAAGATTGATTCCATCTGACGTGCGCTTTTTATCATAGACCATATTGCGTACAATATCCTCAACAGGCAGATCCGTTTCGGTTCTGAGTCCGTACTTTTTCAGAAGCGCGGCGATCTTTTCCGCCGTGCCTTTTTCAGTTATTCCGGCATTTTCCCCGGCACGGCTTATCATTACCATGCCGATACCCACAGCCTCGCCGTGTGATATGCCGCTGAAATCATAAAGCTTTTCTATTGCATGACCGCAGGTGTGCCCGAAATTCAGAAGAGCACGCTCGCCCGCTTCCTTTTCGTCTCTTTCAACAACGCCGCGCTTGATATCGCAGCACGCATAAATAACCTCGTCAATTATATCACGCGCGTCTTCATTCTGCAGCCTGTCAAAAAGCGGCTTGGATTTTATGCAGCCGTATTTGATAACCTCGCCCATGCCGTCGCTGAAATAATGCGCAGGCAGGGTATTCAGAACATCCGGGTCTATAATAACAAGAGACGGCTGCCAGAACGCTCCGCAGAGGTTTTTGCCCTGCGGAAGATCCACTGCCGTTTTGCCTCCGACCGATGAATCGACCTGCGCCAGCAGCGTGGTAGGAATCTGAACATATTTGATTCCTCTCAAATAAACTGCCGCAGCAAAGCCTGCCATATCGCCGCAGACTCCGCCGCCGAGCGCAATAACGCAGTCTTTCCTGGTAAGACCGCTTTGGGCAAGAAACGCAACGATTTTGATAAGGTTTGCCGTTGTTTTGGAGCTTTCGCCCGCTTCGAAAATATAAGAAACTGTTTCGATCCCCGCCGAGTTCACGCTGTTTTTTACTGCTTCCAGATAAAGCGGGGCAACATTGCTGTCGCATATAACAGCCGCTTTTTTTGCGGCAACAGCATTTTTGATCTTTTCGCCGCAGGCTTTGAGCAGACCTCTTTCGATCTGTATATCATATCCGCCGCCGGCGTTGACTCTGAGTGTTTTCACTAACCGATCTCCTCTTTAATCTTGTTTGCCTGCGCCATAAGCTGCTTTAATGTATCCGAATCCTCGTTCTTTATTGCAGTTCTGAATTTTTCAAGGTTATTCACAAGATCGTCTATCTCTCTGATAAGCGGCTCCTTGTTTGCAATAAAAAGCTCGCTCCACATATCACCGTTTATGCGCGCCACGCGTGAAACATCGCGGTAAGAACCTGCCGAAAAGCCCACATGCATAGGGGCAAGCGGACTGAGAACATAGGAACAAGCCAGAACATGCGCGATCTGCGAGGTAAACGCGATCATTTCATCGTGATGCTCGGGAGTGGTTACAACGGTGCGCGCAAAACCCATTTCCTTTGCAAGCTCAACAAGCGTATCGATCTTGGCTTTCGGCGCGTTTGCGGGGGTGCATATAAAAGACGCGTTATCAAACAGAGTGGGCAGACTGTTGTCATATCCCGAGACCTCGCGCCCCGCCATCGGGTGCGCTCCTATAAAGCAAAACTTCAAATTCTCTTTTTCAAGTCTGCGGCAGATCTTCGTCTTGATGCCGCAGCTGTCCGCAACGATACTGCCGTCCTTAAACTCGTCTTTGTGTGCAAGAATAAACGGCACTATACTTTCTTCGTAAAGATTCACAAAGGTGATATCCGCCTTAGGTATAAGCACGGAAAGCTCGCCGATTTCATCAACGGCGCCGTCCGCCAGTGCCTTATCGGAAACCGATCCCGTTCTGTTCCACCCCATCACATAATGGGAGGTATTCTTTTTTAAGGTTTTTGCTATGCTTGCGCCTATAAGCCCAAGCCCTGCAACAAGTATCTTCATTTGAACCGCACTTTCAAAACATCATGATTAATCTATTATATAATAATATATAAATAAGAATAAATCAAGCAGAGCGCTCATTTTATTTTCGGCTGGGCAGATAAAACTCCCGTCACGGCAACGCGCCGCGCAGGGAGTATATCGGTATTTATTGAATTTTTATAACGCGTACGTCTTGCTGTTTAAAGAGGATGCACAAGGCGCACGTTTTGAAGCTTCATATCCTCGTCGCCTTCCTTTGCCGCCCTGCCCTCAAAACGCACGAATTCAAGGTTTTGAACGTCTGCGGCGTCAACAGCGTACTTATAATTCTCGCATGTTTCGCCCCAGGAGGTCTTCGTTTTCATAATCGTGATATCCTTTGCGCTGCGGATGAAAAACGCCGAATTATCATATTTCTCAACACCCCAGTCAAGGCACGGGCGCAGATCGTAAAGGCCGCAGGGCCACTTGCTGGTTTTTGTCAGCTCAATGCGGCAGTTTTCAAACGTAACGTCTTCTATCGGGTTATCCGCGCTGCCGTGTATAAGCACACCGTTCTCACCCTTCGCCGTTACATTGAAAAATCTGATGTTTTTCACTTTGCCGCTTTTTGTGTTTTCGTCACGGTTGAATGAAGTGATCGTTATCGGCTCGGCAGTGCCCCACCAGTCCGGGCAGAAACGGCGCGTTTCTATTACGATGTTGGAATAGGAAACATTCTCCACATTTCCGCCGTCTCTGATCTGAATGGAAATACCGCGGTTTGACCTGCTGACAGTGCAGTTTGAAACGATAATGTTGCGGAAATCGCCCACTCCCTCCGTGCCTATTTTTATTGCTGCGGAGGTGGAAACAAGCGTGCAGCCGTCTATAATAACATTTTCCGTAGGACCGTATTCGCTGTTGCCGCGTGAGGTCTTTAGGCATATGCAGTCATCCGCGCAGGTAACATGACAGCCGAGTATGCGCACATTTGAGCAGTGGTCCGGGTCAATCCCGTCGCTGTTTGCAACGTCAAGATCGTTCAGAATCCTGATTCTGTCTATAAGCACATCATCACAGCCGGCAGGATGCAGCGTCCAGAACGGCGCGTCCGTAACCGTGAAATCCTTAAAAGTAATGTGGTTGCTTTTCTCAATATAAATCGCCGTCGGGCGCGGATAAAAATCGCCCGTAACGTAATATCTGTCTTTCCGCTGAACAAAAGCATGACCGTTCGCGTCAATAGTCCCCTCGCCGCTTATGGTGCAGAAATCAGCCTCAAAACCGTAAATAAACACAAAACTGGGCTTGCCTGTAACCGGGTTGCCGATAAGGGCGGTCTTGGGGTCGTTTATCAGCTTGTTCGGTCTGATGTATCCGTCTATATTGGAGGTTGCCTTTATTGACGCGCCTTTCTGAATATGCAGGTCCACATTCCTTTTAAGGCGTATGGAATCGCTGTAAAACACATGACCGCTCTGAAGCACGACTCTGCCGCCGCCGTTTTTGGCACAGTCGTCAATAGCGTGCTGTATCGCAAACGCGTCATTGGTTACGCCGTCTCCTGCCGCGCCGTATTGCAAAACATTATATTCTTTCATTTTACTCCACCGCCTGAAATTCAGGATACCGCGCAAAACAGCATAAACTTGCTGCGGCATCCTGCCAACAATGAATATAATATAACACAACGCTTTGCGTTTGACAAGTAAAATAAGATATGCTATCATATAGTTGTTGAAAGCTGCCAAGCACTCCCCAGTTCAACGGAGGGCAAGGCAGCTGATTTTATGTCTGCACCAAAAGGATCCGCAGGCAAAACCGTGCGAATCTAAAAACCGAAAGGCGTGGAAATCCTTATGAAAAAATATGACGTCGCCATAGTGGGCGCAGGTCCGGCAGGTATATTCACAGCTATTGAAATGCTGCGAAAAGGCAGCAAAAAGAGCATTATTATCATTGAAAAAGGCAAATCCGTTGAAAAGCGCAAATGCCCAAAGGCTGTTACGGGAAAATGCATGAACTGCAAGCCGTACTGCCATATCACAACCGGCTTTTCCGGCGCCGGCGCTTTTTCCGACGGCAAGCTTTCGCTTTCCTATGAGGTGGGAGGAAGCCTGCCGGAGCTGATAGGCGAGGACCTTGCGCAGGAGACCATTCATTACACGGATAAAATCTACCTTGAATTTGGCGCGGACACTCATATTGAAGGCGTTGGAAACAGCGAGGCGGTTAAGGAGATCCGCAAAAGAGCGATCCAGGCGGGACTTAAGCTTGTTGACTGCCCTATCCGCCATCTGGGCACGGAAAAAGCACATACCCTTTATTATGAAATAGAGAAATATCTGCTGAGCGCAGGCGTGGATATTCTGTTTGACAGCCAGTGCGGCGACCTGATCCTTGACGGTGAAAAGTGCCTTGGCGTTCGCCTTGAAAACGGCGAAGAGATCTTTGCCGCAGACACGGTTGTGGCAACGGGCAGACGCGGCGCGGACTGGCTTGAAAAGCTTTGCGCGGATCACGGCATAGCGCACCAGCCCGGCACGGTCGATATCGGCGTTCGTGTTGAGGTGAGAAATGAAATTATTGAAACCATAAACGATGTGCTTTACGAATCCAAGCTGGTGGGATACCCGAAGCCGTTTAAAAACAAGGTGCGCACATTCTGCCAGAATCCCGGGGGATTTGTTGCTCAGGAAAATTATGACAACGACCTTGCCGTTGTGAACGGACATTCATACAAAGAGCTGAAAAGCCCGAACACGAACCTTGCGATTCTTTGCTCTCACAACTTTTCGGTGCCGTTCAATCAGCCGATCGCCTATGCGCAGAAAGTGGGGGAACTCACAAACATGCTCGGCGACGGACATATCCTTGTTCAGCGCTTCGGAGATATTCTTGAGGGAAAGCGAACATGGCAGAAAGAGCTTTCCCGGAGCAATCTTCGCCCCACGCTGCCTGACGCGGTTGCAGGCGATATCACAGCAGCCATGCCTTACAGGGCAATGACGAACATTATAAACTTCATTCATGCAATGGACCACGTTGTTCCCGGCTTCGCAAGCCCCGAAACACTGCTTTACAGCCCTGAGCTGAAATTCTATTCAAACAAGGTCAAAATGGATACGGATTTCAACACAAATATTGAGGGCTTGCACTGTCTCGGCGATTCGAGCGGCTGGACAAGAGGACTTATGATGGCTTCTGTTCACGGCGTGCTCATGGGCAGAAAGCTCATATAAAACGCCGGATACTTCAACGGCGGACAATCTGTTAAAAAAAAGAGGACTGAAACAAAATGTTTCAGTCCTCTTTTTATCAGTGCCGGGGATGGGCTTTTCTGTATTTCTCGCGCTCTTCAAGTTCGTGCTTTTTAAAGGATCTGTACCATGCCACGATAAGCAAAACGATCACCAGAACAACAAGCGCAACGGCGGCCCATTTAAAAGCATCCACCACTTTCTGAATCTGAATGAACACAGACAGGGCAAACCCCAATGCGACCCGAACATCGGGCTCATCCGTGCCGGTATGATAAATGCCGTCTTCAAGATAAATCTTTTCGCCGGTATCAGGATCATTATTCAAGTAATAATAAACGCGCATCTTTTCCTGATCTACACGTTCCCCGTTATCATCGCGGTAAAAGGTTATGCCCGTTTGCTTATCCGTTATTTGAAGCGGAACAAAGCTTGCAAACAACGACCTTTGCACTGACTCTATGCGCAGAATGCCTATTCCGATCACAAGAACCAGAAAGACAGCGGCAATGGCAATCAATACTTTCTTAAGCTTTTTATGCTTTTTTGCCATATCCGATAACGCACTTTTTATAATATCGGCTGTTTTTACGCTTTCTGAATCCGTTAAATTTCTGTTTTTCCCCATTTATATCACCTGCTTTGATTTTACCATAATTGCTCTTACCGGTCAATAGCGGAATAAAGCGTATTTCATAACAAATGCAGGAAAACGGCGGCCAAAAATCGAATCAAAAAAGAGGGCACGCTTAAACGTGCCCTCCCAACCGGCCGACAGCCGGTTTATTTTGTGTGAAGGGAGCTGTCTGTGCGCTCCCTTAAGCAGAGATCGTTAGATGTCTACCGAGCCCTCTTCCGTGCCGGAAAGGGTAAGTATTTCTACCTGGCTGAACTTCTCAATCTCCGCTATCGGCTTTGAGTAAACCTCTTTCATTGAAAGAACCTCCTTACCTTTAGCCTTTATTCACCCGCGGGAAACCCGCGGGCTTTAAGCGTTTTATATACGATTGTCCGTTCGCCGATTAAGCAACCGTATAGTTCTGAACATCTGCATAGTAAACAGATGTTACACCATCGGAATCA